>CAYVDJ010000019.1:0-53063 GCA_964450755.1 uncultured Campylobacterales bacterium | reverse complement strand
GCGGGAACTTTTCATCCGGCTACTTTTTTGAAAAGTATCGATTCAAAACCGTGGGCAACGGCTTATGTGGCGCCTTCACGCCGTCCTACCGACGGAAGATACGGCGAAAATCCCAATCGTCTTGGAAGTTACTATCAATTTCAGGTACTTATAAAACCATCTCCCGATAATATTCAGGAGCTTTATCTAAAAAGTCTGGAATATCTGGGACTAAATCTAAAAGAGCATGATATCCGCTTTGTGGAGGATAACTGGGAATCCCCGACACTCGGCGCTTGGGGGCTTGGCTGGGAAGTCTGGCTTGACGGTATGGAAGTAACTCAGTTTACATATTTTCAACAGGTGGGCGGCATAGAGTGCAATCCTGTTTCTGTTGAGATAACTTACGGAACGGAAAGACTTGCTATGTATCTTCAAGAGGTTGATTCGGTATTTGATATCGTATGGAATGAAAACTCTCTTGGTAAAACAACCTACAAAGATGTTCACTTTGAGGGAGAATACGAATTTAGCAGATACAATTTTGAAACAGCAGATGTTTCGATGCTTTTTAGCCATTTTGAGGATATGCAAAAAGAGTGTAAAAGAGCATTGGAAGCAAATCTTCCTCTTCCGGCTTATGACTGCTGTATGTTGGCTTCACATATTTTCAATATTCTTGATGCAAGAAAGGCAGTATCGGTAACGGAAAGACAAAACTACATCTTAAAAATAAGAGAACTTGCAAAAGGATGTGCCGTAAAATACAAAGAGGTAAGTGATGAAAATAGCAAAAATTTATGATTTTTTGGATACTCTGTCTCCTTTTGAACTTCAAGAGGAGTGGGATAACAGCGGTTTACTGATAGGAGAGAAGGATAAAGAGGTAGAAAATGTCTATTTAAGTATCGATATAGACTCCAATCTGATAGATAAAATAGAACCAAATTCTTTACTGATAACACACCACCCTCTTATCTTCAAAGGTTTGAAAAAAATAGATTTTTCAAAATATCCTGCAAATATCATAGAAAAACTGATAAAAAAAGATATATCCGTTATCAGTATGCATACAAATTATGATAAAACCCATCTTAACAAGTATGTCGTAAAAGAGATTTTGGGATATGAACTTATCATCTCTGTGAATGAATTTTTCTGTACCTTTGAAGTTGATACAGATTTTGAAATGTTTGCAAAAAATATTGCTAAAAAATTAAAGCTTCAAAATATAAAATGCGTTAAAGCAGATAATTTTGTAAAAATTGCTACAATTACGACAGGAGCGGGAGGAGATCTGATAAATGAGGTACAAAGCGACTGTTTCCTGACCGGCGATATAAAATATCATCAGGCACTTGAAGCAAAAGAGAACAATATCTCTCTTATAGAGATAGGACATTTTGAAAGTGAAAGATTTTTCCCTGATTCTTTGGCAAAAGAGTTGCAAAATTTGCCTGTAAAAGTTATAATCACAAATTCAAAAAACCCTTTTACCTACATCTTATAAAGGATAAAAATAGATGAACAAATATTTGGAACAATTGGTTGAACTATCTAAGATAAATAAAGAGATTGACGATTTTTCTCCAAGAATAGAAAATATCAAAAAAGATCTAAATGTTATGCTCGATAAAGAGAACTCTTTAAAAGAGCAAATCACCGCTTTGGAAGAGAATATAGAAGAGTATCAGCAAAAGATCAAAAAAAATGAACACCATTTAAAAGAACTTGCAGAAAAATTAAACAGTTACAAAGAAAAAAGCGCAGCCGTAAAAACAGACAAAGAGGCAAAGGCTCTTCAGCTTGAAGAGGATATCGCAAGAGAGCAGATGGATTTTGCCAATGAAGAGATAGAGAGACTTCAAAACAACAAAGAGCAAAAAGAGGAACAAAAAGAGGAACTCTCAAAAAAACTGCAAGAACTCTCAAAAGAGGTGGAAGAGAAAAAAGTTGAAATTTCAAATCAACTTGAAGAGGTTGAAGAGGAGAGAAAAGAGATTTATAAGAAAAAAGAGGAACTTCTCTCAAAAATGGATCAAAAAATTATCTCCTTTTATGAGAAGATAAGAAAATGGGCAAAAGATACGGCTGTCGTGCCGGTTAAAAAACAGGCATGTTACGGCTGTTTTATGAGAATCAATGACAAAACCTACTCCGATGTCATCAAAGGAGAGGAGATTGTAACCTGTCCCCACTGCGGAAGAATACTCTATATCGAAAAGGTAACTCAAAATAATGAGGAGGAGAGCGCATAAAGTGCCCTCTTTTTTCCTTGTCTTTTACTATCTTCTTCTAACTCTTTTATATTTTATCTCTATACCCTTTTTAATACTTTTATCGTTTAAACAAAAATATAAAAAATCCATTCCAAAGCGTTTTTTTTTATATAAAAATACCCCTTTTGAAAAAAACGGTATCTGGTTTCATTCATGCTCCTTGGGAGAAACAAAATCTCTAAAACCTTTGATAGACAGACTGGAAAACGAAACTGTCAATATATCGGTTATAACAAATACCGGATATGAGGAGGCAAAAAAACTATCTAAAAATGTAAGATTTCTTCCTTTTGAGATATTTTTGCCTTTTTGGATAAAAAAGCAAAAGATTTTAATCGTAACCGAAGCGGAACTTTGGCTTTTGCTCTTTGCCTTATCTTACCACAAAAATATAAAAACCGTTTTGATAAATGCAAGGATATCGGACAGATCTTATAAAAGTTATCTTCGATTTAAATTTTTCTATAAAATCCTTTTTTCCTATATCGACAAAGTTTTTGCCCAAAGCCAAAAAGATGCCAAAAGACTTCAGGCTTTGGGTGCAAAAAATATCACTGTAAACGGAAATCTAAAATCATTTCAAAAGATAGAGATAACAAAAGAGTATCAAAAGCCAAAAGAGTTTATAACAACTCTTGCAAGTACTCATGAAAAAGAGGAGGAATTTATCCTCTCAAATATAGATATAAAACAAAATGACAAAATTATCGTTGTTCCAAGACATCCCGAAAGATTTGACGAGGTGGACATATTTTTAAAGGAATTTTCCGAAAAAAACAGTTTCACCTATGAAAGGTTTTCAAATTCTGCCAATTTTGATACAAAAATAACATTGATGGATAAAATGGGAGAGTTGATTAACATCTACAAAATAAGTGATCTTGTAATTCTTGGAGGTTCATTTGTCAAAAATATAGGCGGACACAACCCATTGGAACCTGCATATTTTGGATGTAAACTCATAAGCGGTAAAGAGATATTCAACCAACAGACTCTTTTTACACTGACAGAAAACGGTTACATCATCAAAAACAGTGAGCTTAAAGGATTTTTCAATATGAAAGAAAAATTAAAAAATTCAAAAATAATCTCAAAATCAGACATCAATCCCGTCATAGAAGAGATAAAAAATGTGGTATGAGATAAAAGATAATCATATAACCGTAAATATCAAAGCATTGCCAAATTCAAGTAAAAATATCATAGCAGAAGTTATGGCAGACGCTTTAAAAATCAAGATAAAAGCACCTGCTGTGGAAGGTGCGGCAAATAAAGAATTGATAAAATTTTTATCAAAATCTTTTAAAATACCAAAAAGTGAAATCCTCATTTTAAGCGGTGAAACGGGAAAAAACAAAAAGATAAAACTGCCTCTGAATGAAAAAATAAAAAATTTAATCAAGGAAAAAGAGAATGAAAACGGAAAAAGCCTATAAACTTTTGGCAAAACAGGAGGGTATATCAAACAGAGCCGCAAAAGAGCTGATAGATCGCGGAGTTGTTTACAACAGCGGCAAAAAAATCACGGTTGCAAGAGGAGAACTGCCTCTTAGTGCGAAATTTAAAATAACAAAAATCGAAAAAATCAAAAAAATCTTTGAAGATGAAAATATTATCGCCATAGACAAACCGGCTTTTTTGACAAGTGAAGAGATAGCCAAAAAAGCAAAATATCCGCTTTTGCACAGACTAGACAAAGAGACAAGCGGAGTGTTACTTTTGGTAAAAGACAAAGAATTTCAAAAAAGAGCCATAAAATTTTTCAGAGATCAAAAGGTTTTAAAAGAGTACATAGCATGGGTAGAGGGTATCATTTCCGAACCCTTGGAGATAAACGAACCGATAGAAACCGTAAAAACCGCTAATAATCTATACAGTAAAATTTCAAAAAACGGAAAAGAAGCAATATCTTTGATAGAACCTTTAATGATAGAGGGCAAATTTACAAAAATCAAAGTTATTATAAAAACAGGCAGAACACATCAGATAAGAGTTCATCTAAAAAGTATCGGTCATCCTGTTGTGGGAGATAGAAGATACGGAGGAAAAGAGTATAAAAGGATTTTGCTTCACGCTCACAAAATAATCTTTGACAAATACAGGTTTAATTCCTCAGAACCTACGGAATTTACGAATATTTACTAAACTAAAATATAATATCATTGAAACATTGATCATAATCAAGAATTATAATTCTTTGGCATAATAATTTATAAAAAAGTTACAATTTGTAATCTAAAAACGGATATTTTTTTTAACGATAGTTTTTTTAAAGGATTTTTGAGTTACAATGACAAGGTACAAATTACAGCGAAAGGATGAGAATGGCTATCGAACAAAGCAGACGCGATTTTCTAGGTATGGCTTTCGGTGCAGTGAGCGCAGTAGGAGGTGTTCTTGCGCTTGGTGCAATGAAAGCTACTTGGGATCCGCTCCCAAGTGTTATGGCGGCGGGATTCACAACAGTAGATCTTTCACCTATGAAAGACGGTGAATTCAGAACTGCAGTATGGAGAGGAAAACCCATATTTCTTCTCAAACATACAAAGGACATGAAACCCGGTAAGACGAATGTCAAAGTAGGTGATGCATACTATACGGTTGTTATAGGTTTATGTACGCATCTTGGGTGTATTCCTGCATGGGAAGCCGATAAAAAAATATGGAAATGTGCATGTCACGGTGGTGAATTTGACTACAATGCCAAAAATACATTCGGACCTCCACCAAGACCTTTGGACATCCCTCCTTTTAAAATAACCGGTACAAAACTGGTACTTGGAGAAGAGGGACCGGAATATAAAAAATTAGCCGGTAAAGCGTAAGGAGAGTTAGAAATGGCACATTTTTCAAAAGCAAACAGCATTGGCGAGTGGCTTGATCAAAGACTTGCTATCAATACTTTAAACAAAGTGTTGATGACTGAATATTGGGTTCCCAAAAATATCAATTTTTTATGGGCTATGGGTGTAGTCTTGATGACTATGTTTGCCGTACTTGTTATAACAGGTATTTTCCTCTTGATGTATTACAAACCAGATGTCAACTTGGCATTTGACAGTGTAAATTATACGATTATGCAAGAGGTACATTACGGATGGCTTTGGAGACATATGCACGGAGTTGCAGCATCAGTTGTCTTTTTGGTTATCTATATTCATATGTTTACCGGTATATATTACGGCTCTTACAAACAAGGCAGAGAGATGATCTGGATAAGCGGTATGCTTCTTTTTGTTACATTTTCAGCAGAAGCATTCAGCGGATATATGTTGCCTTGGGGACAGATGAGTTACTGGGCGGCTCAGGTTATTACCAACCTGTTTGGAGGTATTCCTTTGATAGGACCGGATCTTGTTATATGGATAAGAGGTAATTTCTATGTAGCCGATTCAACTTTGACAAGATTTTTTATGCTTCATGTATTCTTATTGCCTCTTGTAATTATGGCAATTATAGGATTGCATTTTTATTCTTTGAGAATTCCTCATGTTAACAATCAAGAGGGAGAAGATATAGATTTTGATTATGAAGCTGAAAAATATAAAAACGGACAAAAAAGAGATTCCAAAGTTATTCCTTTCTGGCCTGTTTTTATCTCAAAAGACCTCTTTGTAGTCGGTGTCTTTATGATTTTTTACTTCTATCTGGTGGGCTTTCACTATAATTTTGCAATGGATCCTATCAATTTTGAACCTGCAAATGCAATGAAAACTCCCGCTCATATCTATCCTGAGTGGTATTTCTTATGGAGCTATGAGGTTCTTAGAGGATTCTTTTTTGATGTAGGACCTCTACATGCCATGGATATAGGTTTGGCGGCATTTGGTATAGCAAATGTTATATTCTTTTTGATGCCTTGGCTTGACAGAAGTCCGGTAGTGGCACCTGCACACAAAAGAGGAGCATTTAAATACTGGTTTTGGCTTCTACTTATCGATATGATCATATTAACCGTTTACGGAAAATTACCTCCTACGGGTATCAATGCATGGATAGGATTTTTTGCTTCAGTAGCTTTCTTACTCCTGTTATTGGTAATGCTTCCTATGATTACGAAAAAAGAAGCTAAAAGTGTAGGAGGTGCAAAATGAGAGAATTGAAGATTTTAGCGGTAGTTGTATTTTTTACAATTCTTACTTATATAGGTGTCGAGCCGTTTGCTCATTCTCAAATGCATGCTCATATAGACGCAGTTGATTACAAATACAGTGATCTTAAACCTACCGGCAAAAAGGGTGATGCCGTAAAAGGCAAAGAGACTTTTATGAATGCCGGTTGTATCGGTTGTCACGGAGTAAAATCACAAAGTATGCCTGCCCCTATGGATGCGGCAAGTGCATCAGCATCATTTGGTGTTGTACCTCCTGATCTAAGTACTGCCGGAACTCTTTATGATGAGACATTTTTAGCAAATCTTATCAAAAATCCTGCTCACGCTTTGATGGTTGAACATAAATTTAACGAAAACAAACCTCATCCTATGAGTGCTTTTATGGGACTTGGAGGAGATCTGAATCAAGAGGTGGCAGATATAGTTGCTTATCTTAAATCCATAGCACCTAAAAAGCTTGATGAAAAAGAAACCTTCATAAATGCATGCGGCAGATGTCATAATGTCAAATATGACGGTTGGAAAAGACCAAGCAATGAAGCTGCACTCAAAAAATATATGGGTACCAATCCTCCTGATCTATCCATTATGATCAGAGCAAAAAGCGAAGAGCATTTGATGAATTTTATAGGAGATCCTCAAAGAGTTCTTCATGGAACATCAATGCCAAGAGTTGGTTTAACCAAAGAAAATGCTGAAAAAGTTATAAAGTATCTTGAAAAAGTAGGTGACAGAAAAAAAGAAGAGAGAGAATCTCTTACTTTGAAAATCATCCTTTTCTTTGTAATTTTCACGGTATTTGCATATCTTTGGAAAGCCAGTAAATGGAGAGAATTACACTGATATAATCTCTTTTAATACATTCCCGCGTTTTAAACGCGGGAATACTTCAAAAATATACTGTTTAAAATTTATAAATGAAAAAAATATCGATAGTAACGATAAACAATCCCTCTTTAAAATCCGCCCAAAATTTATCTTGTTATTTGACAAAATATGAAGTTAAAATATTTGCTAAAAACAGAGATTTTAAAAAGTTGGATGATATCTTGCCCATTGTATGGGAAAAGAGTGATGCCGTTATCTTTATAATGGCTATCGGAGCAGTTATCAGAAAAATAGCCCCTTTTTTAAAGGATAAAACAACAGATCCTGCAATCTTGGTTGTAAGTTTGGATCTTTTGAAAATCATACCTCTTCTTGGCGGACATCTTGGAGGAGCAAATGAACTTGCTTTGGAAATATCTTCCAAAATAAAAGGTTGCATACCTTTTATCACTACCGCCACTGACCAGACAAAAACTCTCTCTTTTGATACATTTGCCAAAAAGAGAGGTTTTGAAATAGAGAATATAGACAAACTGGCATTTATCTCAAATTCTATGATAAATCAAAAAGAGATAAAAATGGCGACCTATAAAAAGTTGTTTGAAACAATTGAAAACAGAAAATATCTGAAACTGATAGATTTCAAAGATATCGATGAAAAGAGTGTTTTAATCTCCCCTTTTAGCTCATCTATCAAACCCCTGACACTAAAACCTCCGGTTTTTTTGGGAATAGGATGTAACAGAGATATAAGTTTGGATATCATGGAAAAAAGTGTAAAAGAGTTCTTAAAAAAACACTCTTTAAAATTTTCTCAGATAAAGAACATTGCCTCTTTTGAAGCAAAAAAGGATGAAAAAGCTCTTTTGAAGTTTGCACAAAAATATGATTTTGATATAAAATTTTTTGATAAAAAAAATATAAATCTTTTAAAATACGATTTCACTCCCTCAAAAGCAAAAGAGTTTTTTGCTGTCAAAGGAGTAGCAGAACCTTCTGCCATACTGCTCTCAAAATACCATGAACTTGTTATAAAAAAAGAGGTATTTTACAATTCGGTTACAATAGCTGCGGCGATATAAATTTTTTCACCCCCATACCAAAGTACAGGAGTGAAAAAAGATTCTTCTAAAAAAGAGGTTTTGTATTTATCGTATGAAACTGATTTAATAGATTTGGATTGTATTCATATACTTTAAATATATCAAATCCTCTTGAAGAAAGAACATAAAGCTTATCACCTTTTGGAATAATTTTATAAATTACACCAAAATTATAATTTTTTATTGTATAGACCTCTTTGGGATTTTTATATGATGAGATATCCCATATAGACAAAGCGCCACCTTTTTCTCCAAAAAGATATTTATCGGTTGCTGCTATAACAGTCAAAGGCTGTTGAATATATTTTTTCCAGACAGGATTTGAAGGATCACTCTTATCCACAATATCAAATGCATTTGCAAAAATATTATTTGTATAATCCCTAAAACCA
The DNA here is from genome assembly GCA_964450755.1 of uncultured Campylobacterales bacterium. Classification (GTDB taxonomy): domain Bacteria; phylum Campylobacterota; class Campylobacteria; order Campylobacterales; family JAADDG01; genus JAADDG01. The sequence continues at coordinate 44,368 of CAYVDJ010000019.1, read as the reverse complement.
AAGCCAACAAAAAGATATTTGCTATTTTCCGCCAATCTGGTTATATAGGCATAATCGGCATTTCCCCCGACATGATAATTTCCCACATCTGTCTGGGAGGATAAAGAGTAAACCCCCACATCTGCAATACCCCCATTGTTTTTTATATAATAACAGTAATTATCCCCATTATTTACGATATTGCCAAAAAAATCTTTGTGATATTTTGGAGTATAATGGATACGAAGGGGATCTGTTGCATCCAAAGCAACTATCTTGGAGTGATAAGGATATGCAAGATATAAAAGAAGTTTATTGGATACATATTTTATATCATAAAGATTTGGTGTAACACCGTTTTCTGTAAAACTGCTAAGCGGAGGATAGTAGTCATACTCATACATCAAACTGTATGCAGGTTTGTTTAAAGCATCTATAACAACTATCTGATCATTGTTAATCAGCATATAAATATAGTGCCCGTCTGTCGTTATGGTATTGAACTCTTCTCCATAAGAGGGAAAATTGTTTGTTATATTTTTTGACAAAAGATTATAAATATCAAGTCCGTCACTTCTCATCAGATAGACTTCATTACCTATAATTTCCATATTTGATGCGGTTGTAGGAAAATAACTTTGATGAGCCAACATCAAGTTATCACAATATGCAGCATTAAATACCAAAAGTATTGTAAATAATACTTTACCAATTAAATTTTTCATCATACACCTCCTTATAAAATTTAATCACTTTATAATAAAAGTGATTTTTATTAAATAATTTTATAACTTATACACTTTAAACAAAATAAATTTAATAACTAAAATAATTAATTAATATATTTAACAATCAATCCAAAAGTTTAGAATAATTTTTATATTCTTTTATTTTTCACAATTAACTTTTATGTTATAATAAAGAGTAACCATTAAGACATCTCTAAAAGAAGGTTTGAATGAAAACATTATATATCATATCTACAGGACCAGGAGGGATAAATTATCTCTCAAATGAAGCATTAAAAGCTTTAAGAGAGTGTGAAGTGGTAGTTAGTTACAGAAGATATGCAAAAGATCTAAAAGAGCTTCTTGATAAAAAAGAAATTTATACTTCGGGTATGACAAAAGAGATAGAGCGGTGCAATATGGCTATAGAATTTGCAAAAGAGGGTAAAACTACCGCTATCATATCAAACGGTGATGTAAATGTCTTTGGAATGGCCACTTTGATAGTGGAACTTGTTGATGAAAAAGATCTGTGGGATGAGATAGACATTGTTTCACTTCCCGGTATTACAGCTATGTTTGCCGCCGCTTCAAAATGCGGCGCTCCCATATCTCAGGATTTTGCCATTATATCACTTTCAGATAAACTGACGCTGTTTGAAACCATAGAAAAAAGAGTCAAAAATTCACTGGATGCCGATATGGTAACGGGGATATACAATCCCATGTCAAAAAAGAGAATAGAACCTTACAAAATGTTTTTAAGACATCTAAAAAATTATGATAACAGAGTAATCATCATAGCCTCTCATATAGGAAGAGAGAAGGAGAAGATAAAAATAACCGATTCAAAAGAGCTGATAGAAAAAGGTGAACAAAATGAGGATATTTCAATGTCAACTCTGCTTATTGTCGGAAACAGTACTACAAAACTCACAAAAAACTCTCTGGTTTTGACTCCAAGAGGCTATCTTAAAAAGTATAATTTGGAAGGTGAACTTCATCAATGATCCAGTTGATAGAGTTCTTTAAATAAAAAAGCTTCCATAATATCTTCAATATTTCTTTGAAAAGGAGCTATCAAAACAGGGATATTTTCTTCTATAAAAGGCCATGTATAGTCATTTTTATCTGGCAGAATAACGGCATCAATCATCTCTTCTATCTTGCTTCTGTCATCATAAAATCCTATATCTTGAACTTTACCATCCTCTAATACCACAAGCGCCCATACTTTTGCATCTGTCGATAAAACCAAAGAGGCATTTTCCCTGTCATCTGAATCGAGCGGTAACAGTATAAACATACCAAGTCCTTAATTTTTTCCATATTATATCAAATAAAAGTTTTTATGTTAAAATATTCTTATGAAACAGTTAGATTCAAAAAAATTTGAAACACTCTTTACCATTATCAAACCTTACCCCTCTTCTCATATTTTTCATATCGATGACGGGAATAAAGAATTGGTTTTAACATTGCATAAATTTGCAATGGATAATGAACTTGTTTATCATCTCTCATCTTTAGATAAAGATTTTTTAGAATATGCCAAAAAAGAGCTTACAAAAGAGAAAAACTTCAAGATAAGAGAATTTAATTTTGAGCAATCAAGATTTAACAGAAGCTCTATTTTATATGATACCGCTTTTTTAACTCTTGATCTTTTTAAAATACCTGATCTTGAAGATTTCTTGAGAAAACTATACCGTATTATGAAAAATGCCGGTGATGTTATCTTTTTCTCCCAAAATGAAAATGAAAAAAGAACCCTCATTTTAACTCTTGAGAAAACAAACTATGTAGCCATCAATACTATTGATGATTTTAACTCTTTCAGCATTGTTTTGGCAAGAAAAATGCACGGATGGCAAAAAGTATAAAATTTTCAACTTTTATAAATAAATTATATAAAAATTAAGCTTTTTGAAAGAAAATAAGATTTATTATTAAATGATAATAATATTATCAGAAAAGGGCTTATCATGAGGATAATACATCAAATAATTTTACTATTTATGGCACTGTCATTAGGTAGTATAAATATTTATGGAGTGGGAGATGAAAGTACTGTTGCTATAACAAAAATGGCCAAATTGGATGGAAACTATTCAAAGATACGGGTATATCAAAATAATATTTATCTTCTAAAAGAAAATTCCATAGAAAAAGTGGATATATCAGATCCCTCTTTGCCTCTTTACACGGATGAATTTAATACAACTGTTTTTGTATCAGATTTTTTTATAAAAAACAACAATATTTTTATATATGACGGTAAAAAAATTGATGTAATAGATATGAAAAATCATATTGAAAATGAACTGTTTAAAAATGTAAAAAACTTTTATTTTCAAGATGACAACCTGTATCTTGTTACAAACAAAGGTATAAATACTTTTAAAATATATGAAGAAGAAGGCTTTAAACTTATCAATACAAAGGAGTTGAATACAACAAATATCAAAAGTATTTTTGTCAAAAATAACGATATCTATCTCTCTTTTAATGACGGAAGAGTAGCCAAAGATAATATGGAATTATCAGATATGATCTATTTTTCCAAAAAGGATGCAAATTTATCCGTCGTGGGTGTAAATGAAAGACATATATTTTTAAGATGCAACAAAGGTGGATTACTCATTTTAGATAAAGAGAGTATGATGCCTATAAAACAACTTTGCAACTTTGATCTAAAAGAGATGGCTTTTGATAATATACTTTACAGTACCATATTAAACAGTGGTGATTTCATAATTCTGGGTGATGAAGATGATGATATCAGATCCTATACCTCTTATCATACAAAATCAGATAAAATTTTGGATATCCTGGTAGATAAAGAGGTGCCTTATGAGGGAAATATCTATGTCCTGACTTCAAATGGTGTGGAAATACTTTACCAACATTATGCCCATATCTCAACGGAAGGATGTGAGATCTATGAGGATGCACAAAACGCTCTGACTTCCAAATGGAATCCGATCTACAAAAACAATATTCTAAATTCAAAGATAGAAAATATTTATGACGATGATAAAAAAAGCAGAGTGATAAAATTTAGCGGTAACACCCTTTTGGCAGGTTATTTTATATCTATAAAGAGCATGAATATTTTTGATATGGATACAAATATCTCATGGAGTTTAAAAAGCAAAGAAACATTTCATCTGGAATTTGAAGTACAAACCGATAAAGGTATAAAATATATAGCTTATGAACCTTACAACAGTAACTATCTTGGAAAAGCAAATTATGTAAGATTTGGTATCGGAAAGATAAATGACGGACAATGGCACAATATCATCAGAAATTTACAAGATGATCTCAATCTTGCCCAAAAAGATGTCAATATAATAAACATTAGAAATCTTAAAGTTTACGGTAATATCAGTTTGGATGATCTAAAATTATGTTTTTAAAAAAAGCAGATAGTTTTATTACTATCTGCTAATCACTTGTATCCTTTTTCATAAGATTTGCAAGTTTTTTGAGATTTTCATCAAGAACAGGAGTATTTTTTATCAAAAAAATAAGATCCGAATCACTTAATTTGCCCTTCTTCTGAAATTTCGGTTTCATTTTCACCCATAGCTGTTTAACAATCATAAATTGTTTTTTAACTTTTGGATGCTGTATATCCAATGAACCGAATTTTTTGTTCCCTTTTAAAATATTATCAAATATAAGCAAAGAACCGGAAATCTTTTTTAGATTATTCTCTACATCTATATTTCCCTCTATCAAAAGCCTCTCTTTAGCCATTTTTTGCAAAAGATATCTCTCTCTTTGGATAAGTGCCACTTTTGAAGCCTGATATGCTCCGACACCTGAATTTGCTCCTTGAATTCTACTTATATTCAAAGTCAATGCATTTGATTTATGAAGCAGTTTCTCATTATTGTTTAAAACATAGATTAGAGCTTCTCTGTCTATATTTCCTTCTTCAAGCTTTTTGATATTTTCATAAAAAGGAGTCCACTCTTTTTTAACATTCTGAAGCTTTGCACGGGTTTTTGCATCACTTATCTTTGCAATCCCCAATTTTTCATCTCCATTTAAAAAACCGTTAAGAGTTTTATCAAAATCTTCGGCACTTTTCTTTAAAAGTTTTCTGTGAACAGCCGGATCAACTCCCATTACCATCAAAATAACTTCTTTTACCATTTTTTGCGTTCTTGCCTGTTGCAAATATGCCTGATCTATAAGATTGTCATTTTGCGAAAGTATCTTCTCATAAGAGCTGACAAGACTTGTTATCTGGGAAATTTTGATCTGCCTTTTAACAGACTGCTCATACATCTTAACAGCCTTGTCCATCTCTACCAAGGTAAGATTTAAAGCATCTGTTATAGCTTTCAATCTGGGTTTTGAATATTTTGTCTCATTCAATGTGGGTTTTATCTGTTTCCAGTAACCCTCCACCAATAAAAGCTGCTTTTTTATATGATTTAGTTTACATCCCTTTAAACCCATCTCTTTATCACCGTAAAGAAGAGCTTTTAGACTTTTATCAAAAAGAGCAATGGTTTTTTTCAGATTTTTTCTGTTATTTTTAACATTTATACCTAAATCTATCAAAAGAAGTTCTTTTGACATTTTTTGAGTTAACATTCTTTGACGACCTGCAACATTGATATCATTGGCAGTATCAATATTCAATTTTGACAATTTACCGCTCTTTGCAACAAACATAGTTACTGCTTTATGCATATTCTTAAGAAGCGGTACATTTTTCTTCGCAATATTATTTAATACCTCTTTGGAAGTATCTCCTGCCAATACCGCATCTATATATTTTTTAAAATCTATCCAAAGATTTTGAACTTTTTTCAATTGGGCAAAGATCTCTTTGGAATCTGTTTTTGCAAGTCTAAGCCCCTTGTCTCCATACATTAAACCCTTTAATGTTCTGTCAAACAGTTCGGCGGCCTTTTTTAACTCCTCGGTATTTTTCTCCACCTCTATCTTTTCTGCTATTAAAAGAGAGTGTTTTGACATTTTTTGAGTCAGCATTCTCTGTTTACCGGCCAAATTGATGATTATTCCCATCTCTTTATCCGTAATGGAAAAGGCATTCGTTACCGTTATAAACATTAAGATAAAGAGAGATAAAATAGAAGTTTTTAAAAAACTAAAATTTTGCAAGAGATTCTCCTTTTATATTATAAGCAACAAAAAATTTTTGTTGCTTACTCAGATTTAGGTACTTTTATGATCATACCCACCGTTACCAAATTCGGATTTGTAAGCTTATCTTTATTTGCCTCATAAATCAATTTATATTTAAATCCGTTTCCATAAATCCTTTTAGCAATATTCCACAGATTATCACCCTCTTTGATTTTTACAATGGTAGAATCTTTTTCAACTTTTAGAATATCTATTTTGGATGATGATACCTCTTTTAAAAGACCGACTACATAACCGCTCTCTTTTTCCGGACTCTGTTTTACAACCTCTTTGATAATATTCTTTATCAAATCTTTTTTAGATTCAGATTTGACCTTAACTGCATTGTCAGTTTGAGTCTCTTCTTCCAATAAAGATGCTATTTTTTTATCTTTTACATTAATTCCGGCATTTGATATAAGTTTTTTCAAATTCTCTCTAAAAAGAACATGAGAAGTTTTATCATCGGATATAACAGGTTTTACTGATTCTTCTTCTTTTGGCTCAATTTGCTCTTCTTTAATTTTTGTATCAGGTTCTTTTGTCATCCTGACTACATTGTCTCCTGCAGCATTTTGGGCTTCAGATGCAAGCATGGCTTCATATTTCTCTTCTTCGCTTTGAGGCGCTTTTTTCTCTTCTACGGGATTTTTTACTCCTTTTACCACAACAGCATTTTCAGTTTTCAGATCTTCATTTGCTTCCTGTGCCAACATATTTTGATAATCATCTTTTTCAACCGCATTTTGAGTTATCTTTTGAAGTTTTTCTTTTGCATCTTTTAGAGGTTTTATCTCTTTTGCTTCTTCTTTCTTCTCTTCTATTTTTATACTTTGGGTTTTACCTGAAATCAGATTTTCCAACGCACTCTTTTTTATTTTCACGGAAGATTCGCTCTGAGGTTTACTTTTACTTTTTGTTTCAGGCTTCTTCTCTTTTACGCTTTTTGTAACAACCTCAGACGGAGACTGCTGTGGCGTATTGGAAGTTCCAATATTCAGCAATCCAAGCTGCCAAATGACAACAGAACCGATAATGATAAATAGTATAAATTTCCACATGGTTTTTGTAACTCCTTTTTTGAATTATTCTTCAGGAATTACCGTTGTAAGTCCTAATATCTGCCAATTTTGCATACCGCCTCTGTAATAGAAAATCTTATCCGAAGGATATCCCATTTTTGTTAAAGCTTTTATAGCATAAGAAGATTGCGCACACCATGGACCGTTACAAAAGAAGAGAAGTTTTTGGGCATTTTGAAAATTCCATTTACCGTTGTTATATTCGGCTCCCAACAACTCCAAAATCTTTTGGGTATAAGGATCTTCAATCCCTCTTGTAAAAAGCGTAAAAGGAATATTTATAGCTCCCGGAATCGTACCGTTTCTGTACCATTGGGGAAGACGGGAATCTATAAGTAATCCTCTGTTGTTTTTGACATCCGTTTTTAAAAAGTTGAGAAGTTCCAACTCTCCGTATATCTTAACACCTTTTGCTACATGAACAGGCTGAATACAAAAAGGCGGACATGGTCTTGATGTTTTTGCATAGCTGTTAGTAAGTTTATGTTTGGTATCTTGAATTCTTTGAATTCTTACCGTTTTACCCCCGTGTTCCACATCTACATAAGGCAAACCTTTGGCTATGTTAACTTCTATCCCAAAAGCGGATAAAGATAACATTGTTATACCCAAAATCGTAGCTGTAATTTTCAATGATGAAAATTTAAATGACATTGTTGCTCCTTTTAAGTTATTGTTATAATCACATATCGGCAATTTTATATAAATCAATACACCTTTTAAAAATTTTCGTTATTAACTGTTTGACTAAATCGCAGTAAAAGCATTCTGTACTTAACTTTAAAATCATATTTTATCGTTTTATTAAAAAAATAAAGTTTAAATTTTACTTGAGTCGAGAAAATTTATTTTCCTTATAGTTTGTTAAAAAAATTTATTAATTTTTAATATTGAAAAATTTTCATGAATAAAAAACACAGAAAAATACTCTTGAATATTAAAGTATTAAAATAAAAAGCCGATATAGAAAAGTATGAGATTAAAATCAACTGTACTTTAGTGAAAGGTATGATTGATAAAACATTAAGGAGAAGACGGAATGAAAATTAGAAAATTAATGCTGACAATATTGTCCGTATTTGCAATAGCCGGTTTTATGAGCGGTTGTGCTCAAAAACATGCTCAAAGCAAATGCGAAGTACCAAGCTTTTGTAAACCTCAAGTAAGAGTAAAAGTAAAAAAAATTGCTGTCAGCGAATGCCCCAAAGAGGTAAAAACAGTTGTTTATAAAAGTATCTGCAAAGACTGTGAAAATTATCCTGTAAGCGTAAGAAAAAACAACTGTTGTACACCAGGAGGTTGCAAATGAAAACAAAAAAACTAAGCCTGATAGCATTAAGTTCACTTTTGGCAGCAAATTTGTTAATGGCAGATAACTATCCATCTGCAAGAGAAGTACAGAGTTACGGTTACGGATTTAATGCAAATGCCGCCGGATATGTCAATCAGATAGTAGGCACAATCGCCGATCAATTGGCTCAAAACAAAGATTTTAAAAATATCAAAGATACTCCCATAGCAGTTACTTCTGTTGTAAATCTTGAAAATTACAAAGAGACTGACAAACTCGGAAATGTTATAGAAGAAAATCTCATTCATGAGATGCAGGTAAGAGGTTTCAGAGTTATAGATTATAAAACCATGCCTACCATAAAAATAGGTAAAAAAGGTGATTATGTTTTCTCAAGACTTCTGTATGAACTCAAAAAAGAGCAGCATATCAACTATGTTTTGGCAGGTACATATACCAAATACAGAGGCGGCGTAGCTATAAACTGCCGTTTGATAGATCTAAAAAACAATGTTGTGGTATCAAGTGCGCAAACTTATATTCCCGGTCAGTTAATCAGTGCCGTGGATTATAAAACGGGATTTGATGTTTATCCTCAAGGTACTGTTACAAAAGTAAAAGTTGTAAAAGTAGTTCCCAAAGTTAATCAAAACACAATTCTTTTAGAATCTGACTAACCTTTTTAAAATTACATCGATATATTTTATCGATGTAATTTCCTCTTATAAATTTTCCTCTTTTTTTATGCTCTTTTTGAAACAGTAAAAAACCTTAAGTCAATATATTTTATAAAAGTAAAATATTAATATTAGATTAAGTATAGTTATCATAAACTCTAAATATAGAAGGACTGTGCAGTACTTTTTGGAATGATATTTTTCAAAAAAGGAGGGTAAGTTGAGGTTTAATCAAACCCTTGTCTTTTTAATCTTATTTTTAACAAGTAGTATTTTTATGGGTTGCAGTGCACCGCAAAAACAGTGCAGTGCATCATTTTGCAATCATACTACACTCAAAAAATCTGTTGTTAAAAGGGTAAGGATCAGCGAGTGTCCAAGGCGAGTCAAAACGGTAGTATATAATGATATTTGCAGTAAATGCAACTATCCCGTAAGTGTGAGAGAAAATAACTGTTGTTATAAAGGAGGGTGTAAATAATGAAAACATTAATAAAAAGTCTGGCGGCTGTTCTGGTGCTTGGCAGTGCGCTGAGTGCAGCAAGTGTAAATTTGGTGGGCGTAGGCGCAAATGTAAGCGTACTTGGTCTGAGTGTGGGTGCAGGTGTAGGTGTAAATATAGGATACGATTCACCTGTTGTCAGAAGTGCAAACGGAGGCAGTGCTGATTGTATGGGAATAGTTACCAAAACAAAATGCACATACATAAACAGCTACGGAGCACCTGCCGCACTTTTTGAAAAAGCGGATGCGGGAGAAAGAATCTTAGGAGTTGATGAATATTATTGCGTACAATGTCCCGTTTGTGTAACTTGTAATTAGGAGGGCATTATGAGCCTGATTAAAAGGTTGGCATTAATAGCAGTCTTACTTTTTCTCCCTCTTTTGGGAGGAGAAAACTATCCTTATCCGAAAAAAGTGCAGCTTATGGAATATGGAACAAATGCAAATGCAGCCGGATATGTCAATCAGATAGTAAGCGCTATAGCAGATCAGTTGGGACAAAACAAAGATTTTGCAAATATCAGAAAAACACCGATTGCTATAACATCTATAGTAAATATAGAGAATTTACAAAAAACGGACAAATTCGGTAATGTAATAGCCGAAAATCTTATCCATGAAATGCAGGTAAGAGGATACAGAGTCATTGACTATAAAACTATGCCCTCTATCAAGATAGGTAAAAACGGTGATTTTATCTTTTCCCGTATAGTAAGCGAACTTAGAAAAGAGCAAAAGATCAATTATGTATTATCCGGAACCTATACAAAATACAGAACCGGAATATCTGTAAATTGCCGTATTATAGATGTTTCTACAAATGTAGTAAAATCTACGGCTCAGGTTTTTGTACCAACCGGCTTGATAAATGCGGTAAATCATCCAAACAGTATTGCATACAGCCGAAGTAACAAAACAAAAGTTATAAGATATGTTCCCAAAGTAAAAGAACATACTGTCAGAATAGAAGCATTACAATAGAGAAGGTTAATCTTTCTTCTCTATTTTTGCTTTTTTAATAATCTCTTTTGCCACCTCTTTTACACTTTTAGCCTCTACATTTACAATGATATCGGCACAATTTTCATAATCCAGAACCCTTTGTTCAAAAAGTTTTTTTGCTTTATCCATATCTTTTAAAAGAGGTCTTTTTTTGATCTTGTTTTTTGAATTCGGATGTTCTTTTATCCTTTTTATTATAGCACCGAAACTTGATTTTAGATAGATCACTTTTCCTATTTTATGAAGATTAGGTACTTTGAAAAATCCTCCTCCGGTAGATATAACAGTGCATTTTACATTTTTTGCAAGCCATTTTGCCGTCTTTTTCTCCAAATCTCTAAAATACTCTTCACCCTCTTCTTTAAATATCTTTTTAATTTTTCTGTTTTCCAGACTCTCGATCAGATCATCGGTATCTATCGCATAAAAATCGGTATGTTTTGATATCTCTCTTGCAACAGTTCCTTTGCCAACCCCCATAAAACCTACCAAAATGATATTTTGTTTCATTTACTCTCCTTTTCCTGCGCCCCTCTTTTTTTGGGTATCAGTATCAGAGGCGTTCCTTCAAAATTAAAATTTTCTCTTAATTGATTTATCAGATATCTTTTATAACTAAAATGCAGTGCTTTTGGTCTGTTCATAACAAGGGCAATTTTTGGCGGTTTGGCATCAAACTGAGTTGCAAAATAGATCTTTATCTCTTTTCCCTTGTCAGTTGGAAGATGATGTTTGATATTTGCAAATTTGATAAGGTCATTCAGTTTTGAAGTCGAAATTCTACGGGAGTAGTTTTGATAAACTTCAAGTATTTTATCCTTGATCCTCTCAACTCTCTTTTTTGTCAAAGCTGAAACCGTCAATATCGGAGCATAGGAGAGGAATTTAAATCTATATCTCACATCTTCCACACTTTTTTCATAACTTTTTAGAGCTTTGTCCCATTTGTTTAAAATAATGATACAACCCAGTTGAAATTTATCAATCAGATTCGCAATCCTCTCATCAAGCTCTTTTAACTCTTCACTCGCATCCAAAACCAAAAGAGCGATATCGGCATCTTCCAACATCTTCTCGGTTCTGTTTAGTGCATATCTCTCTATTCCTTCTATTCTCCCTTTTCTTCTGATACCGGCAGTATCAACAAAAGTAAGAATCTTTTCCTGATAGGGAATATAATCATTTACAGGATCGATGGTTGTTCCGGCGATCTCACTGACAACTGCCCTATCCTCTCCCACAAGTGCATTCAAAAGTGAACTTTTACCGACATTTACTCTGCCGATAATTGCTATCTTTATCTCTTTTGAATCTTCTTCACTCTTTGTTTCCCCTTCCAAAGAGAGTAAAAAACTCTCAAAATCCTCTTCATCATCCTCTTGAATCATCTCGTTTTTGGCTTTTGGAAGTTGTCTTTCCAACCAGTAAAGAAGCTTTCCGACTTCTCTGTTATGAGAAACAGAAATGGTAAAAAGATTTTTGGCGCCAAAAGAGACAAACTCCCATGCCGCTTCTCTCATTTTGTCATTATCTACTTTATTGACGATAAGTGCTATTGGTTTGTTCAGTTTTTGCAGTTCAAAAAAGATCTTTTTATCTTCATCATCGGGCAGATACTTTCCGTCCACCATATACAGAATAATATCAGCTTTTTCTGCTGCCCTAAGAGATTTTTCTTTAACTTTCTTAAACATGATGTTGGATTCGTCCAGTCCCCCCGTATCGATGATAACCGCCTCTTTATCACCTATAAAAACCTCTTTTTCTTTTACATCTCTTGTTGTTCCGCTTACATCGGAAGTTATAGCGGTTCTCTCTCTTGCAATCCTGTTAAAAAGAGAGCTTTTGCCCACATTCGGTTTTCCTAAAAGTGCTATTTTTTTCATAATCTGTTTTTTTCTTTCCGATAAATATTTTTTGGGAGGTATTATATCATATTGCACCAAATCTTTTTTACTTTTTGTTTCAAACCTATAAAACCCGCTCTTTCCCCATCATTGTCAAGATAACTATTCCCGCAACAATTGCCAATACTCCTATAATGAAAAATGTTTTTTGCATACTGAAAGTATCTGCTATCATTCCAAAAAAAGGAATGGTAACGGCAAAAAGAGATGAGCGAACAAAACTTTCAGCCGACAAAACGGTAGCTCTTACAGATGAATCTGTTTGACGATGTATATAATCTGCAATCACTATATTTTTGATGCCTCTTACAAACTGCTGAATAAAAGCAAAAGAGAAACTAAACCAAAAGATAAAATTACCCATCAAAAAGAAACTTCCTGCAAGAAGAAATATAAGCATCTCAAACAGATATCTTTTGCCAAATATCTTTTCAATCTTATGGGCATATTTTGAAGAAATTCCGCTTACAAGCTGAAAACTTGCAAAAACCACCCCAAAATAGGCAATATCCATTCCCGAAAATTTAAAATAGGGCTGATAGAGCCAAAAAGCAACTTGAGTGAATATATTTATAACAGCCGAATATATGATAATCCATTTTAATTTTTTATGCCTGATAATATCTTTCAAAGTTTTAAACAGCTCTTTTGCATATCCCTCTTTGATGATAGGTTTTTCTCGTACAGGCTCCTGCATAAAAAAAACCACAATACTTGACAACATAAAAAACGGAATAGAAGCAAAAAGAGCATATCTCAGATTTGCTTTTGCTATGAAACCGCCAAGCAGATTGGATAAAGACAAAGCAATCATACCCCAAAAAAATATATTTCCCCATATCCTTTTATATTCCCTCTCTTTGTCAAGATTTTTAAGAGTATCAAAAGCAAGTGAAGAGAGTGTTCCCGATGCAAAAGAGGTACTTACGGCAAATATCATCTCCCCAATCAAAAAATGATAAAAATTTTCTCCAAGAGAGTAGATAATCATAGCAACTGTTTCAATAATACTTGCAAAAAGCAGTGTATTTCTTCTCCCGAAAATATCGGCTATATATCCTGAGGGAATCTCCAAAAACATCATCAAAAATGCAAAAACAGATTGCAAAGTCATTATCTGGGTCAGATTCAGCCCCTTATCCTGCCAAAACAGCACAAGAACAGGAACAAAAAAGAACATATTTGAAAAAATCTGATATAAAAGAAGCTTTGGAAGATTGTTTTTAACTCTTTTGGTTTTTAAAAAACTCATCTAAAAATTATACAGACGAGAACTTGTTTTCTCTCTTTGATTTAAAAACTCGCCAAAAAGTATCAAAGCTATCCCCTTGATATGTGAAACTTTGTCTGCAATATCATCGATAGTTCCTCTATAAACTTTCTCATCTTTCCATGAGGCTTTTTCTACAACAAAACAGGGGGTATTTTTGGGATATCCAAGTTTCAAAGCCTCTTTCTTGAGATCTTTTATCAAAGAGATTGAGAGATAAAAAACAAAAGAGGAATTTTTGCACAAAAGAAGTTCTCTTAGCTTTTGGGGATTTGGAGTTTTACCCTCTATCCTGCCCAAAATAAGTGTTTGGGAAACTCCGGGGATCGTATATTCTATCCCCAAACCCGCAGAAGCCGCAAATGCGGCACTGACTCCTGAAATCACCTCAAAAGGGATATTCTCTTTTTTTAAAAATTCTATCTGTTTTGCTATCGTGGAGTAGAGAGTCGGATCGCCGGTATGGACTCTTGCAACAGTTTTATTTTGATATTTTTTCAAAAAAGAGAATATCTCCTCATAACTCATATTTTGGGAATCCTCTATCAAAGCATCTTTTTTGCAGTAGGACAACACCTCTCTTGGAACCAAAGAGCCGGTATATAAAACAACATCAGCCTTTTTTAAAATCTTCAAAGCTTTTAGAGTTATCAGTTCGGGATCGCCGGGACCCGCTCCCAAAAAACAGATCACTTCTCTATCCTTATTTGAAAAAGAGTTCTTTGGGGATTTGCCATATCTAGTTTTCCTTTGTAAGTTGTAAGTGAGAGAGAAAATATCTCATATTTTATATCATTTTTATCAAGCATATCAATCATTAAAGACAGGTGTCTTAGCGCTATGATATTTATCAGGATTATTCCGTTTTTTTTCAATATCCGATACAAAAAGCCAATCTTTTTGATAACTTCCATCCCCCCTCCTCCGATAAATATACGATCTGGTCTTTTGGTCTCTTTTTCAAAAAGCTCCTCCGCTTTGCCTGTTAAAAGTTTCGTATCGACAACATTGTGATTTTTCAGATTTTTTTCTATCATTTTGGCTCTTAGAGGATTTTTTTCAAACAAAACTGTTTTTACCCTGTATCTTTTATAAGCCTCTATCGCACAACTCCCGCTGCCGGCACCTATATCCCATAAAAGCTGATTTGGAAAAAGATCAAGATTTTGCAAAGAGAGATGTCTTTTGTATTTTTTGGTTATCATACCGTTCTCTTTTTCAAACTCATCTTCATCACATACGGGTAATTTCTCTTCAAAGAGCTTTTCTATCAAAAGAACATGGAGTTTTCCTCTATCAAAAGTATCTTTATAGAGATCTGTCTTCTCTATCCTCTCATCCTCAAATCCGAGTTTGTATCCTAATGTAACTTCTATACTGTCTTTTACAAAATACAAAATATTTCTTAATTTTTTAACTGTATCTTGATCACACAATACAAATGTATATCTCTTTTTCAAAAACTCTTCAAGATCAATCTCTTTTCGTCCGTGAAGCGAAACGGCGATACACTCTTGCATCGGTATAGAAAGCTTTCCCAAAAGATAGGCAAATGAAGAGGTGTTATCTATGATTTTACAATGATTTACGGATTTTGCTATGAGAGTACCTGCGGAAAAAAAGAGCGGAGAGCCTGTTACGATATAGGCGAGATTTTTTTTATCGTGATTTTTCAAAATGTACTCTTTTGCCTCTTTAAAGCCAAATTTTAAAATATTTTTACCGTTTTCTTTGAAATTTTTATCACAAATGATCTTGTCAAAAAGGCTAAGATCAATATCTATCTTTGAAAAATCATACTCCCCTATTCCGTTTCCTATAACAGTAACCAAAAAAACTCCAATTTTTATTTTTGGAGTAAATTATATCATAACTCACAGGATGCCTTACGGCACCGTGTGAGATTATTTGACTTCTATTTTTTTGGCAGCTTTGACTTCCTCTTTTTTCTTTGGAAGAGTAACCTCTAAAACACCGTTTTCGCTTTTTGCTTCGATATTATCAACATCCACATCATCAGGAAGTGTAAAACTTCTTTCAAATTTTCCGTAAGTTGTTTCCACCTTGTAATAATCCTCTTTTTTCACCTCATCTTTTGTTTTTCTCTCACCGGAGATTGTCAAGACATTGTCTTTTATATCAAGATGAATATCCTCTTTTTTTACGCCGGGTAAATCAGCTTCTACATAATAGCCTTTTTCATCCTCTCTTGTGTTTACGCTTGGTGTAAAACTTGCGATACTTCCTTCACTTTTTGCCAGTTGATTTGCGATATCGGTAAATTGTTGAAAAGATTTTGAAATATCTCTTATCTCTCTAAATGGATCAAATTTTGTCAAATACATAATATCCTCCTTAAGTTTTATATTTTATATAATATTTCTTTAGTCTTATTGACTAAGTATTGAAATTTTAGCAAATTTTTTAGCAGTTGTCAAGTCTATCTGATAATAACTTTTTTTTAACAGTATAGTCTTTTTTAAAGCTAAAGTCTATATAATATAAGTCGATTTTACTTATATAAGAAAATTATAGGGCATCTCAAAAAATTAGGAACAAAAATGAAATTCGATATAAAACATAAGATAAATCGTGAAATCGTCCATTTTTATCAAAACGATTTGATGATAACAAGCAAATACAATAAAGTATTTATAACAAAAGGAATGAAAGAGGAGATAATAAAACTTCCCGGTGATGGTTGGAAAACTCTTCTTTCTTTCAGCAGAATTTTAAGAAGACTTTTTCGGCTTGACAAATGTAATGTTTTTCCGACAAAAGAGGGTTTTGTTATTATCAGAATGTCCAAAGTCTATTTTTATTCAAACAAAACCAAGAAACTGACACACACTCTGACTTTGCAAAATTGCAGAAACATTCTACATCAATCAGCAACAATATTAAACAACGGCAGAGAAATAATTTTTGGTGAATACGGTATGAATCCAAACAGGAATGAAGTTCCTGTATATAAAAGTGAAGACAGCGGTAAAAGCTGGAAAAAAGTATTTGTCTTTGAACCGGGACGCATAAAACATATACACGGATGCTATTATGATGAATTTGAGGATAAAATATGGGTTTTTACGGGAGATTATAAAGATGAATGTTTTGTTGTAAAAGCCGACAAAGAGTTTAAAGAGTTGGAATGGATAGGAGACGGAACTCAAATATACAGAGGATGCAGTGCATTTTTTACAAAAGATTTTGTTTACTGGGCAATGGACAGTGAATTTGAAGACAATTATCTGTTAAAATTAAACAGAAAAACCAAAGCTCTTGATAAAGTAAGAACTTTTCCGGGACCGATTATCTATACAAAAACTTTAAAAGATAAAATTTATCTTTTATCAACCGTAAAAGACAAGGGACCTGGTATCAAAGACAGCTATGCCCATCTCTTTGCAAGTAAGGATCTGAAAAAGTGGGAAGAGATAGCAAAATACCGCCATGATACTCTTCCTGTGCGTTTTTTCAAATCCGGCATTATCTCTTTTGCGGACGGTGAGCAAAAAAGTAACGATTTTTGCATTTTCGGAGAAGCTTTGATAGGACTTGACGGTAAAATTGCAAAATGTCTATTGGAAAAGGATTCTTCCTAATCTCAACATATTGGAACCGCATTTTACCGCCAGTTCAAAATCCTCACTCATTCCCATGGAGCAGTATTTGGCTCCATGATTTTGAAGTTTCTCAAAAATAGAATAAGTCATATCAAAACTTTTCTCTACAATCTTTCTTTCCTCAGTATGAGCGCCTATACTCATAACCCCTTTTAATTCGATATTTTTACACTGCTCTTTTATCTTCAGATACTCTTCTATCGCAGATTCGGGCATAACTCCGGCTTTTGTCTCCTCTTTTGCACTGTTTATCTGCAAAAGAATATTGACTTTTTTATTTTTGACTTCAGCTCTTTTGTCAATCTCCTCTGCCAACTCAAAACTGTCACAAGACTGAATCAAAAAAGGATCAATATCCAAAAGATGATTTATCTTGTTCTTTTGAAGTCTTCCCACAAAATGCCACTCTATCGGAAAATTGGAGAGATTTTCAACTTTCTCTTTTAGATCCTGAACTCTGTTTTCTCCAAATGCTCTTTGACCTATACGATAAAATTTTTCGATAACAGAACTGTCAACACTTTTACTGACCGCTACGATCTTTATAATCTGATACTGATTTGTTTCAAGCCTTACTTTCTCTATCTTTTCCAAAATCTCATCAAAATTTTTTTCATATTTGCTTATCATATTTCCAACTCCTTAAATTCTTAAAATTATACCAAATTTATTGCCATATCCCACTCTCTCTATGTTATAATTAATATCAAAAAAAGGCAAAAATATATGAATTATACAGATAATTTTTACTTTGATATATCAGATTATTATACATTACGCCATGATATAAAGGTTTTTTTCAATGTTATAAAAAAGGACGGAGTAAAAGGACTTTTAAAAAGAGCCAAAAAACATCTCTATTTCAGATATAAAAATGTTGATTTCAGTCCCGAAAATCTTTTTGATCTGAGTGTAAAAGGAGAAAACAGACAAAAAGGAAGCACATATCATGCCGTACTTGAAAAGCCTTTTATTGAAATTTTGGAGAGGATAAAAGAGATAGATCCAAACATTACGGAGGGAAATTTTTTGGATTACGGAAGTGGAAAAGGATTTTCACTTTATAAAGCTTCACAATTTGGTTTTTTAAAAGTTACAGGAGTGGAATTTGCAAAAAGACTGGTAGATATCAGCATAAAAAATCTGAAAAATCTAAATATCAACAATGCAAAAATATGTTATGAAGATGCCTCTGATTTTGTTGTTCCGTCTGATGTTCGGGTGATATTTTTTTATAATCCTTTCAATGAAGAGATAATGAAAAAAGTTTTAAAAAAAATTCTGGAAGCCAAAGAGAGATTTTTGGGAGATGTTTATATAGCCTATCACTATCCCATTTGTAAAAATCTGTTTGAGAAAGAGAAAAATATCATCTTTTTGGAAGAGATATTCTGCTCCTTTTCAAACGAAACAACATATCTGTATAAACTAAAAGCAGACCGTAAAACCTAATCCCTTCTCAGTTTAAATATATTTACAATCTCCCCCGTTTCAAAGACCACATTTTTAATAAAAATATAATTTTTATCATCGGCAAAAATATAATTACAGGTAGGATTCATATATGATATATAAACATCCCGTAAAAATTTATCTTTAAAGGAGACAATTTTATCGGAAACTTTTTTCATAACAACAGCATCAAAAGGATTGAAAAGCATAATCAAAGAGATATCAGAATCCAAAACATATTCTGCCGCATCCATATTATAAAGATCAAAATTTTTAATACCGAGTTTCATCATATTCAGTACTGAAACTTCATACAGCTCTTTTGCAAATTCCACACCTATAACCCTTTGAAATCCGTGCTTTTGGGCTATAATCATAGGAAGTCCCTTGCCGCTTCCATAATCCAAAAAAGCCCCTTTTTTGACATCGGGATACAGCTTCTCAATCTCTCTTATAATCGTATCAGTTACCTCATAGGAGTTTTGAAGATATGCAGTGCCATGATCTTTGTGTTCTCCTACCAAAGTCAGATCAAAAAGATTTTCAGATGAGAGGTCAACTCCGCTTCTATAAAAATAGGTATATAAAAAAATCTTATCCAGTGTTCCTTTTATACCTCTTCTTTTCAAAGAGGATAAAAGGACATTCATCTTATAAGAGAATGTATTTGCATGGGAAACATCCGCATTTGTCTTAGTCTCTTTGTATGCCGTTAAAATCCTTTTATCCACTGTCATAATAAAATTCTCCTCTTACTCTGAAACCAGTTTTATATTATCAAGTTTATAATCACCTCCACGCCCGTTAAACAAAAATCCGTTTATCGAGGTAATAACATTATCCGGTTCAAATCTGTTCATATACTCTTGCAAATCAAGTCTTATATGTTTCCAAACACGCCCGTATCTGTAACTTTCACTGATACCAAATGACAACTGTACATATCCGTCCATCTGTCTTATACTCTCTTGCTGATGGGTATGCGGAATATAGGTATCAAAAGATATAACCCTTTTACCGTCTGTTGAATCCATCTGCAACTCAAAATAAAAACATGGTTCCCATGAATGGTTGGTTTTTATATCAAATTCCAAAATATGCTGAAAACGGTTATTCCAGGGATTTTGATTGGCATCCAGATACAATTTGTAATCGATCTCTCCCCAGCCTCCGCCTTGCCAGTAGGGACCCCACAACATAACGGATCTTGCACTGCCGTCAGCTCCGTCGGCGATATTGCTTACATGTCCTCCGTTTGTAAGAACAACCCATCTTTCAGTTGTTCCGTCCTCCCCGTCTTCATAAACGGTAGGATCCATATTTACAGCTTCCACACTGAAACTGTCCTGTGCTTCCATATTGAAAGAGTCGTTAAAAAAGACTCTCACATCGTAATTTCCGGGTGCAACTCCCTCAAGTGTCAGCTGTCCTTCATGTATGCCGCCTGTATATCTCCATGTAACAACATTTTCCCAGTCATTACTCGCACCTGCGGGATATATACCAATCCAGTCATCTTCATTTCCTGCCAGTCCCGACACATTAACTATGATCGGTTCTCCTGCCTGATAAACATCTTTCGCACTCTCTATGGATGCATTTACCGCTCCTTCGACGGTAAAATTATCCTGCGCTTCCGTATGAAACGAATTGTTAAAAAAGGCTCTTACCTCATATTCTCCCGCACTGTTAACACCCTCAAGAGTGATATCTCCGTTTACAATACCGTTAGTCCATGCCCAACTGACGACATTTTCCCAGTCATTACTTGAACCTGCGGGATAGATGCCCACCCAGTCATCCTCATTTCCTGCCATATCTGTTACCGTTACGGTTATAGACTCTCCTGCCTGATAAACATCCTGTCCTGTCTGAATAGATGTTGCATAAGCATAAACACTGAGTAACAAACCTATAAGGATATACTTTATCCCTTTCATTATTATCTCCTATGCAATAGATATTTCAATATCTATTATAAGGCAGAAAATCTTAAATAAAGGTTAATTTTATTTATTTTTAATTAAATATATTTTACCTTAAAAGGCTGTTTTACTTTACAGGGATAAATATATTTTCCTTTTATAAAGCTGTTAAAGTATAAAACCACAAATAATCTCTCATCTTTTATCTCAAAAACACCTCTTTTCTCAAGGCTTTTGCACTGTTCTTCTATGAAGCTTTATCGGCTCACTTAAACCGGTATTTGAAGTAGTTGTTACAGTCGTATCGATCATAACCGTCATATTGGAATTATGAGTAGAAAGAGAATTTGATATAACATGATTGCAGTCAAATCCTGCGGGCATAGTAGAGTCAATGATATACCACAAAGAGACATTTATATCAAATATCGGGTTTGTGGAATCTGGATATGTGATATTGATATTTTCTATACAACTGTTTTGATTATCATGTCCCAAAATTGCCAGTATCGAATACTCGGTAGCACTTTGCATCAAAAGTTCAGCCTGTTCTTTCAGATAGATATCAGAAGTCTGTTTGGCACTTGAACTTGACAAAGAGAGCATCAGTGCGGCAAGTGTGGAAACTACTACCAAAATAATAATGGCAAAAACCAGTGAAAAACCTTTTCTTTTCAAAATATCGCCCTCTCTTTACATATAGCATAATCAAAACCGGTTGTATTGTTATCATGCATACACAGTTTTATACGCAGAGTCTGCCCTATCTGCTTAAATCTGAAAGATGAAACATGCTCTGCCAAAACGGCAGAATGTCCCTGTGTGTAAGTCTCCCCTTCCCATGGCTGAAAATTATAATAAAGAGTCAAATTCATATCGTTCGCACCGGTTACTACCGGCACAATCGCATAAGCGCTCCATGTAAGAGCATATCTTTCATAAATATCTTTTGAAGCGTTTTTTTGTGCGGTATTTGTAAAAACAAGTTTTTCATTTCCGATTCTGTTTACATTCAGTGTAAAATTGTGATCTCCGCTTCCACTCCATCCAAACTGAGACTTGTCTATATGATCCACCCCTTTAAAAATCAGTGCCGGAGTATTTGAGGCAGAACTTAGATTTACCTCACCGTAGGAGAGAGCATCTATGATCTTATCTGCTATACCAAGTCTGCTGCCGGTGGTTTTAACTTCACTCTTGTTCGTATCACTGCTGTCCAAATCTATAAGAGCGCTCCAACCGGGCATGGAATAGGTACTGTTATATTCACCTCTTAAACTTTCGTTGTCATATCCTATCCATTGAAGTATTTTATAACTGCTGTCAAGAGAGGGATCGTCAAGACCTTTGTAACTTCCAGTTTTATAGGCTATGACACTGTCTTTTATACGGTATCTCAATCTTTTTACTATCTGATTTAAAGTATCGGTAGTCAGACTCTCCAGACGGTTTATCGAATAACTTCTCATATACCCCTCGTAAAGATCAACCAAAATATTGGTTCCGATAACCGCAATAATCCCCATAACAACAATCACTAAAACAAGTTCAACCAAAGTAAAAGCTTTTTTTATCAAAGAAATGTCCTTTTGAGGATATCAGATTCTCCTATATTACAAGAGTAGTATCTAAGAGCAAAAGGAGTATCCACACCGCTGACATTGACATCCACCATCTTTATATTTGAATCTCCGACCGGTTTGAAAGTATCAGGAAAATTAAAATAGATTGTTTTAGGTGTTTTATAAGAGGCAGTATCATCTATATATCCGACCGTTGTATTTATATTAAAATTACTGTTTAAATAATCAAGTCCCGTACTCTCCTGATCAAAAAGAGCCGTCAAAGACTGACCGTTAAAATCATCAACATCATTTGGATCTGTTATATTTACCTCCGTAATATCGGGATAGGTTGCAACATCAAACATCTTTCTTCTTGAATCACCGTCAATTTGACCTACCAAACCTCCCTGAGGAAAGAAAGAGGAGTACCAACTCCAAAACATCATACATAAAAATCCAAAAGGCAAAGGTGGACAGCTTGATGCCGTAAATCTCTGAAGTTCACTGTCTCCGTTATGTGTATCAAGTATATATATTTTTCCCGTTACAGGATCCAGACTGTTCTCATCCCATCTGTATGTTGTTATATTTTGAATCTTTGTTCTTGCAGCCAAAATACTCTCTTGCATAAGTGAGAACTCATCACTCTTTCCGGCTCTTTCAAGAAGCATGGGAATACTCATAACAGCTATGGAGATAACCACTATCGATATAACAAGTTCTATTAGAGTAAAACCTTTTTTTGTTACCATGATATTTTCCTGTTTTTTCTTATTGAAATATTTTGATCAACAATATGTCCTAGTTTCCCCTCTCCTGCCCAATTTGTACTGTCATTTAAAAATGTAACACTAAAATCAACACTTGTTGCAGAAGGATTTACCTGATTGTAAACGAGCCATCCCGATGGAGTCAAAATAATCTTATCCGTATGAGGCAGGGAAGGTGCTGTCAGATCAAGACTGTTTAACTGCAAATCACTGACTGTCGTACCGCTTAGAGACGAACCGCTTGTAACACTCCCGTCAAAAGCCGTATGATTTGGATTGATATACCAGTAGATACTGTCTTTGCTTAAAGAACCGTTTGCCAAAGGAAAAGTTGTTTTATCACAGTTTTTGCAGTATATCTCATAATAGATTGGTGCATTATCCAGAGTATTTCCTATGATATTGGGATAATCTATACAATGAGCTCTTGCGAAATAGTATTTTACTATACTGCTGTGAGAAGAAGAACCGTAAATATCTTCATCATTTGCCTCTACTTTTGAAACAGTAACCTTCATCGGTTCAAGAGCTGTTGTTACCTCTCTTTTAAAGTTTATCATTGTTGTTTCATTTGCCTCTCCGTTTGAAAACCTAAAAGCACCTGTATCAACTCTAAATACCTGGTTTGTTACAGGAAGAGAAAAGACCAAAGCAGTATCGTCTTTGTGCAAAGGATTGTTCAAATCCTGCCATTTCAGGGTAAAAGGATTGATTTGTGCCCCTGTTGCGGAAATTGTAATCGTCAGATTTACATCTTTTGCATAACAGGAAGCACTGTAATTTCCGACAACCGCTCCGGCAAAATTTTTGGCAGTTACTCTGGTTTTCAGTTTACTCCCCATACTGTAAGGATTATCGGAATAATAGGTATAACTGTTTAAAGTATTGGCATTGGAGAGTGTCCAACTCACACCAAAATCTTTAGGTATAAAATTAACGGTTGTTGATGCCAAGGGTATTACTCTTTGGCTAAGAGGCGTATCGTCACTGTCAACAGAAGCAAATTCACTGCCGGAAATTTCGGAAATATTGATATCCAAAACTCCTACCTCACTGTAAGATGTTGATTTGTTCAGATCACCGTTACTGAAATTTGCACCGCTTAGATCCAAACTGCCTGTCAGACAGGCGCTTTTTCTCTCCCGATAATTGATCTGATAAGATGTATTTATATGTTCATCATAATTTTGCACAACATTCAGAGTCTGCCCTTTTGCTTTTACAGAGAGATCAAAAGGTTTTGCGGCAATCGTTTTGGTTGGTGCATAAAATTCATATTTAAAAGGACGCAGAGCAAAATTATCAGTAGATAAAGAGAAACTGCCAAGAGCATCCGCACTGCACTCATAACATCCCAGAGTGTGATCATAAGGCGCATTTCCGACCCCATGGTTCAAAGAAGAACAGGGAGAACCGTTATTTATGATACATCTATCATAGGCAACAGTACCAAAAGCATCCCGATACACGGTCGCACTGTTTACACACTGTGGCATTGCTTCGATATTTGCCGAATTTGAACTCACAAGCAGACATGCCTGGGCATTTTGGGTATAAAGCTTGTAAAAATCGATATATTTTGCTTTTATTTTTGCTTTTTTGATAGCACGATTTGGCATAAGCGCTTCTGAACTTAGAGCATGAATATCTCCTTTGTGAAAGATGGATTTTGTTACATGATTTGACGAATCTTTCAGGAGATAGGAGTATGAAGTATCATCTTCATCGACCAGTCTGAAGATAACTGTCATATCAGATATATCAGGTGAACTTGACTGATAGTAACTGACAGGATTGAAAGATGTATCGATATTAACCGTATCCAGATGATATGCTTTGGCGGCTATTTTTGTTTTCAATCCCTTCTCTTTTTGGTATCCACCGCTATAATCATCAATCGTATCGATATTGATCTCAGAAGGATTTACTCCCTTTATAACTCCCGCCACATAAACATTACTCTTTCCGATAGCATCTATCCATTCGTTTGTTCTTGCATTTTTATATCTTGAATGAGCCTGATTTGTTACATTGTGATCATTTTGACTCATAAAATTATGTCTTATTCTGACCCTGAATCTCATCATCCTTCTATGAGCTACTTCAAGAGTATTAAAACTGCAATGAACTCCGCTGACACTGCCGTTATCATCGGTATCAACACTGCATGTCTGTTCATCATCAAAAGCATAATCACAACCTTCGGCGCTTGAACCCTCATAACAGTAAAAATGGGTATCATCATTATCGGCAGACAATCTTATTGATTTTAAAATATCCGTGGCGTTATTCTCTATAAAAGCCGTTAAATTATCATCACCGAAATTATCAAATATGGTTACATCAGTAGCTATCTCATTTCCAGAATTGTTAAAATCAAGCATATAATTTATATTATCACCCATTCTCAAAACACTTCCCATACCTTTATCAGAACCTTTTAGAAAATTGTCTATAAGAGGAGAGTGGATTTTGGTGGAAAAAGCTATCACACCGGTTAATGTCTGATCCCCGTTATGATCTTCAAATATCGCACTTAATTTCAGTTTTGTTTCATTTTGATCATTTTCCATCCATGAACTTGCATCAAAAAGATCAAGATCAAGTCCGGGAACATATTTTCTGTTTGGATCAAGATAGGAACCCATATAACTGACACTGCCGTTTAAAACATTATTTTCACTGTTTAGGGCATTGCTTACCTGCACATACGCTCCGGCATGCTGTTTGTAAATCTCCATCTTGTCTCTTTCTATCTTCTTCTCTCCTCCCATTGCAAAAAAGAGAAGTCTTGAATCAACAGTTCCGCTAAGAGGAGTCAAAAAACCGCTTACGGGGATCTCTATGCTTTTGTGGGTATCTATGGGCATAGGGATCAAAACTTTAAAACCGTCATATATAGAGACATTTTTATATGCCTGATCAACGGCATTTCTCTCATAAACGACTATCAGACTCCATCCTCCCCAATGACCGTACTTTATCTGTTCCCAGTTTGTAAGAGGATCTCTGTAAAACTTATCACTTCCGGAAGTTGCCTTGATATTTCCTACGGTAAAAATTTTGTCTGAAGGAGAATAGGTATTTTTTACCAAATCCGTAACATCATAAAAACATTGATAAAAAAATCTAAAACCTTTTGGATCCGCATTTTCACTTCTAAAGGCATAATAGTTTGTAACATTATTTTCCAAAGGCGCCGTTAGAGTATGATTTACACCATCGGGAGTTCTAAAAACAACACTGTTAAACCCGTTTACAGCACTGCTGTAATCGGAAGGATTGTCTCCTTCTATATGCCCCTGCCAGTAAAGTCCTGCCCATCTGATATTGTTTCTATCAACATCGGCAGGAAGATTTAAAGATGCCGAAGCGGAATTTAGAGGAATGGAAGTTTCATCATTTACATATTTGGTATCGGCATCATAAAGATATCCGTCATAATCCCAATCACACCCGCCCTCTCCGTCATTTACACACATAACAGAGGCACCGGCAAATGTAAAATCACCAACAATATTTTCATTTGCACCGCCGTATCTTAGAGAAAATTCTCTAAGATGGGCATCATCAAAATAATCAGCAGATAAAAAAGTTAAAAAGAGTAACAAAGAGAGGAAGATATTTTTTAACACGGATTTTGCCTTTTATAGAACTTTGTCTGTAATATCGGCAAAATCCTGTTATTTTTAAATTTTATCTATCATCTACCTTTTAATCTGTGCCAAATCATATAGGCATCTCTAATTCTCTTCATATCTCGGATCTCCTTTCAGATAAAAATCAAAAACCTTTTTAACGGCGACGGAAGTTTTCATCCCTGCATTACCATCAACTCTCAATGCTATACCTTCAAATCCATTTAAAAATTTCTGAAGCTTTTTCACATGAAAATCTCTCTTTTTTGGAGAATCGGCATAAAAAAAGAGAGGAGATTTTGAAATTTCTCCAAATTTTATCTCATTTTTTTCTTCTAGCCTCCTTATGATAAGAGCTCCTCCGCACTGTTTTGATACCGCACTGTTTGACCATCTGCCGTCTGCCGTATATTTTCCGCTTACATAGTGATTTGAACCTGCCCACAGATAAGGAGTCAAAATATAAGGATGATAGATCCTGTATCCCCAACCGTTATATCCTTCCATCTCATAAAGAACTCTAGGAAGTGTCCATTTTCTCACCCTTTGTACTCCCCTCAGTCTCAAAGCATCTACTGCACTCTCCTTCCATGTAAAAGGAGGCTTTCCTTTTTTTGGTCTGTCTTTGGGAATATGAACGGTTTTTGCCGTTAAAGGATCGCCGTTGTGAAGATGTTTTGTAAAATTTCCGGAACTTTCCATATTGTGAATAGCAGCTATAAAATACCATGGGATACCAACTATTTCAGAAGTCTCTTCATAAATAATGCGGTGTTGTAATATATTTTCAATGATCTTATCTATCTCTTCAAATTTGGAAGGCAAAATCTCACAACTTTTATAAAGCCTTATATACTCATCCGCCAATGCTCTGGTATATCTTATATGCGACATCTCTTTTTATATCCTGTTGATTATAATTTCAATAATTTAATTTCAAACCAAATCTAACATTATTTTCTTTAAACAAATCTGAGATATTGGTGAAAGATTAAGAGGCAAAAGCGGCATTAAAGGCAGGAGAACTTTTCTCCTACCTCTACATAATTATTCAAATACTTCAACAATTCCTATTGTTCCGTGAGGTGTACACTCTCCTTCTTCTCCTTCAAAGTACTCTTTTAACCAACATTCAACCAAAGGAGGGAGTTTATTGGGTTTTGCTATTTCATTTCCGTATCCGAGATTGATACCGGTAAAACCCAAATCAGCTAAAAACTGAATATTTCTCATTTCAAAAGAGATGTCATCATAATACCAATCTTCTTCAGGTGTTCCGTCATAATGTTCTGTTGTGATTTTTGTTTTCCAAAAATATGGTCTTACTCTCATACCGGTCTTATCATTACTCATACCCCCTGCAATGGCAGATATATATCTTGCTATGGCTTTGAAATTTTCATCATCATGAACCTTTCCGGGATTGTAGTTAAATGCAAGAGCATCCCAATTTACACCATAATTTTGATAATAATCGATAACAGTTCTCACACCTTCATCATCACTGCTCCACCCTCCAACCGGTTCGGCTTTTGGATCTGTTGGAATTCCCCATGTTTTTACAGTAGGAGCCAACATAACATTTGGAGCATACTTTTCTCTGATATGATCTATTACCTGCCAAAATCCGGCAAAATTTTGTGGAGGATTTATCTCTAAAGCTTCTGGAAAATTGGCTTCATCTATTTTTGCAGGAAGATTGTTAGGATCATTTTGATAGCTTCTTCTCATAAGTCCCATAAAATACGCCATAGGATCTGGTTCAAACCCCAAAAGAACACTTCCTTTTGCTTCTGAGAGTTTTATCATAGTCTGTTTAAAAGCATCAAAATACTTATAAATCTTCTTTGGATCTTGAAGTTGTTTTACAACACCTTTTCTGCTGCCCATGATTTTACCCCACTGGTCATAAGCTATAACTATGATAAAATCATCTTCGGTATTTGATCTCTTTACAACCTCTTTCCATGTCTCCAACTCACTTGAAATAAAATCCTTATATATTTTATGTCCATAACTGTAAGATTTTAGATCAATTCCCTCTTTTTTGGCTATTTGATATGCCTTTGTAGCTGAAATGAAAAAATTTGAAGGAAAATGTCTTGTGTTGGATAATCCCTTTACAGAGACATTATCTATAATCGCACCCAATCCGTCTTTTCGTTGGGAAGAGATCTCTTTTATGGAAATTTTCTCATGACCCCCTTTTCCTATAAAATCAACACTGTACTTCTCCCATTGGGCAGTGGGAGTAATTTTGAGTATGCTTTTATTATCCAAAAAGACTTCAAAATCAGATGTTTTATCCTCTCTTGCATAAGCATCCAAACTAAATCTGTATTTTTTACCCTTCTGTGTAGAAATGGTTTGGGTTATAAAATTGAACTTTCTGTTTCTGTCAAGCTCTATTTTATATTTTCCGTCTGTTGCTTTTTCTCCAAGATTTTCAGTCCAAAGTTCAGCTTTTTTACTCCAATGATCCAATCTGACAACTTTCCAATCTCCATAATCTTTTACTATCTTGAATTTTTCAAAACTGCCGTTTTGTATCAGTTCATCCGTATCATTTGCAAAAGAAAAGCAACCTATAAACAACAGCAAAGCAGCCATATATAATTTAAAATATCCACCCAAATTGCGCATAAAAACTCCTTTATATTATTGGTAAAAACAAGTATATGATTTTTATATTTAAAGAGCTCTTAATAATAAAAAATATTATCAAAGTAAAATAAAAATTCAAATTTTATAGAATATTTTGTTATAATATTAAACAAATATAAAGGATTTTATGATGCGCAAATGGACTCTACTGCTTTTTCTCCCTCTACTGTTATCGTGTAAAAATTATGATACAAAAATAGTTAAAAGTTATGAGATAAATAAAAAAGGTTTTGAACCTTCCGGTGTAACCTTTTTGAATGACACTTTTTATATCATAAGCGACGACGGAAGAATCGCTTTGATACATAACAAAAGAATAAAATATAAAAAAATAGAAAAAGGAAAAGATTTTGAAGGTATCACAAATGACGGTAAAAATCTCTATGCAGTGATAGAGGGTGAAGACAGTATTGTAAAACTTGGTAAAAAATATAAAATAAAACAAAAATACAAAATTAACAGAAAATTCAATTCCAAAACAGTTTTGGACAAAAGAGGAGACGGGTTGGAAGCTGTCACTTTTTTATATGAAGATGAAAAAGGCAAACACTTTATCGTAGCAAACCAATCAAACAAAACCAAAGGAAAAGATAAAAGTGCATTGTTGTTTATCGTGATAAAAGGTAAAAAAGCTGTTACTTACAGATATCTGCCTATGAAGATACTTGATATATCCGGTCTTTATTATGATCAAAAAAATGATCTTTTATATCTACTGTCTGACAACGATGATCTAATCTATATATATCAACTTTCAAAATTCAAATTATTGAATAAAATAGCGATACAAGGGGAAGGACAGGAGGGAATAGCTCTTCTAAAAGACAGGATTTTCATATCTGATGACAGCGGAAAATTTTTTGAGTTAAGATATAAGAAAAAATAATAGATTTAAGCTTTATTGAAAAAAAATTATTTTATAATTGATTTAAGTATAAAATAACAAGAGGAGGATAAAGTGAAAAAATTCTATTTTTTGATTCTCATACTGAGTCTGACGATTTTCAATATTTCGTTGATGGCTGAATCGGAACCAAACGACAGTTGCGCACAATCAGAAGTGATTGGCGCTTTGGAAGGTGCTACTTCTCATACGATTACCAAAGTAACCGGAACCATTGTATCTACAAAATATGATGAAGTAAACCACAAACCCGATTATGACAAAGATTATTACCACTTTTCACCCGCTGTAAGCGGTGAAGTGAAGGTAACTTTCCATTCAAGCGGAAACATGTACTTTTGGATAGGAAACCAAGGCTGTGATCGCGGATGGAATATCAGCAAAGAGTTTTCAACCACGGTAACAAAAACTTTCAGATTAAATGCCAATCAGAGAGTTGATTTCAGACCGATGTGCAGATGGGGCAGAACTTACACTTTTGATATAGAATTTACTCCCGACAACGAACCTCCCGTTTCAAATCCGAAAATCTCCATAGCCAACGCTTCAATCAGTGAAGGAGACAGCGGAGTAAAAGAGATGACTTTTACACTCTCTTTGGATAAAACATCCTCATCTGTTGTCAGTGTTGATTTTGCAACTGCAAACGGCAGTGCAAAAGCACCGGATGATTATGAAAGTAAAAGCGGAACTTTGGAATTTGCGGCAGGAGAAAAGAGTAAAAATCTAAAAATCACGGTAAAAGGAGACGAAGAAGCAGAAGGAAATGAGGAATTTTTCATAAATCTCAGCAATCCTGTAAACGCCACTTTGGCAAATGCAAAAGCAACAGGAGAGATCATTGATGATGACAGCAATCCTCCAAATCCGTCAGGCTTTGACAGCGAACCAAACAATGACTGTGCTCATTCGGAGGTTATAACAGAACTTGACAATGCGGACAAATCTGTAGATTTTCATGCTACCGGATCGATAACACCAAACAGTAACGGGGAAGGAAGTGAAGGAAGAGATTATTATCATTTTACTCCCTCAGTTGACGGAAAAGTTACGATAAAATTGACTACTGCCAAACCTATGTGGTTTGCAATCAGTGACAACGGATGTCATACTCCGTGGGAAGATACGACAAAATGGAACATCCAAAGAGGCGTAAGCGGCAGTGTAAACAAAACTTTTGATGTAAAAGCAAGACAGAGAGTTGATATTTTGGCTCTTAGTTACAGCAACAAAGATTACAGTGTCGATATCTCATTTGAAGCAGAGGGCTCACCTCCTGTTACCAAAAAAGCCGATCTTACAATCACCAAAACAGACAAGAGTGATCCTGTCTATACCGAAGAGATGATAACCTACAATATAACCGTATCAAACAAAGGTGAAACAGGAGCAAAAAACATCACTCTAAAAGACACTTTGCCAAATGGCGTAATATTTCAAAGCGCCGACGGAGAAAACTGGAGTTGCAGTGAAAACGATTCCGTTCTTACATGCAGTTATGATCTTGTTCTTGAACCAGACAGTTCATCAACACTCTCTTTAACCGTAAAAGCACCGCAAAACGAAGGAGAGATTACAAACAAAGTCGAAGTTTCAACAGAGACCGAAGAATCAGATCTAAACAATAACAAAGCAGAAGAAAAAACAACTGTTTTGAAAAAATCCACCACCATAAAAACTTTCACAAAAACCATCTCTTCATCAGAAGATGATGCCATAGAGTTTGAGATGATACAAGGCGGCGGTTATGTCTATACCGGCGGTAAAATTTCGATAGATGAATATCTTTTGGCAAATGATATGGGAATAGTAAAAAATGAACTTGGTAAATTCAGAATAAGAGCCGGATACAGATTTGCAAATATTTCCATCCCAAAATCTGCCAAAATAACAGAAGCCTATATTCAGTTTACAGCCCAAAAGGGGGATTTTGATATAGATGTTACTCCTACAAATTTCGTTATACTGGGTGAAGATATCGGAAATTCGGCGCCCTTTGAAAGAGGAGCCACCTATGATATCTCAAACAGAGTAAAAACCTCTTCAAATGTTTCATGGGATGATATAAAACCGTGGCAGGACGAGATGACATACAAGACACCCGATATAAAATCCGTCATAGAGAGTATAATGCAAAGAAGCGACTGGAGCAGTTCAAATCCCGTAACAATCTTTATAGAACCTGCAAAAGAGTGCATGGATGAGAGAGAATGCTACAGAAGAGCTTACGACTATGACAGAGACCCGCAAAAAGCGCCAAAACTTGTGATCAAATATCAAAGTGATGAAAACCAAAGCTCTCCTGCCTCACTCTCCATACAAAACGCCTCTGTAACCGAAGGGAATGAGGGAACAAAAACTATGGAATTTACTCTTTCACTCGATAAAGCGACTGAGAGTGAAGTGAAGGTGGATTTTACTACAAAAGATTCAAGCGCAAATGCGGGAAGCGACTATGAGAGTAAAAACGGCAGTGTAACTTTTGGAGTCGGAGAGACAACCAAAAAGATAGAAATAACAATCATCTGTGATACGGATGTGGAAAGTGATGAAGAGTTTGAAGTTGTTTTGTCAAATATTTCGGGTGCCGTTTTGGCAAATAACAAAGCAACGGGAAAAATCATCAATGACGATTCACAAAATCCCAATATTGCAGATATAGAACCAAATAACGACTGTTCTACAAGAGTGCTTTTAAGCTCTCTTGATAACTCACAAAGTGCCGCAAGTCTGAATACTTCCGGAACTATCAGACCAAACAGTCAGGGAGAAGGAAGCGAAGGAAGAGATTATTATCACTTTAGAGCAGGAGACAACGGCACTGTAACCATCACGCTCAAAGCTGACAAACCTATGTGGTTTGCGATAAGTGATAAAGGATGCTTCACTCCGTGGGTAGATAAAACAGGATGGAATATTCAAAGAGGAGTTACGGCAGATGTAACAAAAACATTCAATGTTCAAAAGGGAGATGATATAAATATATTGGCTCTAAGTTACAGCAACAAAGATTATACAATGGATATCTCTTTTACACCAAAGCAGTAAATTTCAACGGTGCAACCGCCTATTGCAGTTGCACCGTCATTTAAAATCTGGCATGGATTTTAGTTGTTTTGTTTTTCTTTATCACTACTTTTGGAAATTTTCTTTTTATATTGTGATCTCTCACCAAAACGGTATAAACTCCTATCGGCAGTTTCATAACCGCTTCTCCGGCATCTCTTGATGTAAAATCAAAATAAATCCTCTCATTGGTATTATATTTGTAAATACTGACATTTGTATATAAAGGTTTCAATCCTCTCATAGAGACAACTTTTAATTTACCTTCTTCAAAATTTATATCAAGTTCAGTCAAACTCTCTTTTTGAACATGCACATTTTTAAAAGTTTTTACAGATTTTATCACACAACTGTTATCATAAACTTTTATATCATAATCACCGGCTGCCAGTTTCAATTTAGCCTGTCCGCTGTTAATATCCGTATTACTGCTTTTTATCTTTTTGGTATCTCCCGCCGGATATATATCATATCTCGATGCTATGGGATTATCATTTATCATCGTATTTAGAACCAAAGAACCTTCTTGAAAATCAATAGATTTAACCACCGGTTCTCCGTCTTTTACAATAACATTTTCAATTCTTTTATACTGTTTGGGAACAATGCTGTAATCTTCTATCTCTATATAATAATTACCCAAAGGCAGTTTTGCCACAACCGGATTATTTTTATATGTATTGTCATCTATCACTTTTTTGCGGGTTTTACTGTCGTATATTTTCACAAAAGCACTGCTTGTAGGTATCAGATTTTTTGTTACATTGATTTTTACTATTCCCTGCACAAAAGTAGTTGTTTTTTTAACTGTCTGATTCGGAAGAACTTCAACAGAATAAATCTTCTCCTGAATAGGCGGCACAACTTTTTTATCGGTTACAACTATCGTATATTTTCCGCTTGGAATAGTAAAAGAGACCGGATTTTTAAAAAAAGTATCTCCGTTTGCCACTATTTTATCAGTTTTCTCATCTATGATATCAACCCACCCGACTATAGGACTGTTATCTTTTACAACATAGACTTGAAGAACACCTTTTGACAGTGTACTTTCCTGTGGCAGTATTTTTTCGCTCTTTTTCTTTATCGTCTCTTCAAAAGAAGGAGCAGATATACTCTCCTTGTCAGAAATAACCGGCTTGGAAGAGTGTATGTTTTTGGAAATTTTTTCAGGTAATATGATACTCTCTTTATCAGGAGCTTTTGTCAGTTTTTCATTGTCTGTTTTTATAACCGGTTTATTGTCTATTTTGATACTATCATCTGCAACTGTCAGATTTTTATTTGCCAAAGGAGAAGTTAAAAGAGGTTCACTGGAATCCATCATCGGTTTTTTTGTATCTACTTCTCTGCTTTTTGGAAGTTTTTGAATAATCTCATCGGCACTTATTTTACCTTTAATCTCTTCATCGCTTTTGGATTCTATTTTCGGTTTAGTGTCTTTTATATTGTCCTGATCTCCTGCTGCCTTATCGGCTATCTTGTTCATATCTTTTCTTGACAAAGAAGGTTTCAAAACAGGCATACCGTTTGAAGAAGCCAAAACAACCGGTGGAGTTTTGATATCGATACTGTCGGATATCTTAGGAGGCGAAAAAGAGGGAGTATCGGGATTTTTGATATCTTTGTCATTTGTGGCTATTTTTTCCTGCAAAGAGTTTGTTGCCTTATCCTCATCTTTGACTTCATTTTCTATCTTGCTCAAAGGTATTTGAGGTTTTGTTTCCTGGAATTTCTCATCTTTTGATATTAAATTGTCTTTTATTTTTTCACTATCTTTTTCTATATCATTATTATCAAATTTTTTATCATTTTGTGCTATTTTTTCTATATTTTGCAATGAAGGTTTGGAAGATTTGATATTTTCATCACTCTTTTTAACTTCTGTTTTAGGATTACTCTTGGCTACTAAATCTTTATCCACATCGTCAAGTTCTTTTATATCTGCCTGTAAAGGTTTACTGTTTTGTAAAATTTCTTCTGTTTCTGAAGGTCTGTTTATCTTACTGTTTTCGATAACACCACTGTTTTTTGCCTCTTTGGCTACTTCTGCGATAAAAATTTCTTTATCGGCATTGTCATCATGAACCAGTAAAATTTTATTATCAGGAATTTTATCAATATCAGTTTTTTGAATATTTGTCGCTTTTTCAAAAGCCTGTTTGTCTGCTGCAGATACCACTTCAGTTTCTATTATATCTTTATCAGCAGCAACTGCCGTATCATCACTGCTGTTTTCTTGAGGAATATTAAACTCCATATCAGCTATAACTTCCAGATTGCTGCTTTTTACCAAAAATCTGCCGTTGCTTATAAGAGTAACTTCGTCGCTTTGTATTCCGTTATACTCTTTTTCTATTTTTTTGGCAGAAAGGTTTTCATCATCCAAAATCTCACCAGCTTTTGATGAAATTATCTCAATATTTCCATCCCCATTTTCTGAAGGATCCATATTTTTTATCGTTAGTTTGATACTTTCAGAAGGATTGATTTTAATCTTGACAGCTCTGTTTTTGTCATCAAGCAAAATACTAAAAGGAGTCCTTATAAACTGTATCTCATCTTTTTGACTGTTCTCATCTTTTAAAGAATCTTTCTCTTTGACCTCTATCTCTGTTCTGATTTGTTGATTTATCACCTTGTTATCGGCATTATCAGCACTTCCAATCTTACCGGCGTTTAAACTTTGAAAAAGTACGGTAAAAATCAATATAACTATTAAAAAATGAATTTTCTTTTTCACATATTGCCCCTAAAAAATAAATTTAATTATATCATTTTTTCTAAATTCATACAATGTATAAATCGACTGTATAAAACAGATACTTAACCTTTGATCTCTATTATTTTTGTAATTTCTTTGTCTATCAAAAGTAAATTTATATAATTATTTTCATAAATACCACAGTCTATGCCTATCTTGTCTCTCGTTATAAATGGTTCTTTAAACGGAGTATGCCCAAAAACCACTGTATAATTCAAAGATTTTTGAGATTCTATAAACTTTCTTCTAATCCAGTAAATAATCTCCTCTTTAGCCTGTTTTTCAATATTCCCGCCTTCGGGATCTATCCCTGCATGAACAAAAAGGTATTTATGTTTTTTATCCAAAAAATAAGGTTTTAGATCATTTAAAAAATTAATAAAATCAGGTAAAAAAAATCTGTTTCTTTTACAGATAAAATTTATTGCATCAATGCTGTTTTTTAAAAAACTATACTCATAATATGCTCTTTTGTCACCTCTTATAAAATAATCTTCAAAAAAAATCTCATGATTGCCTCTTAAAAAAGTAACATTTCGTTCATGTTTTTTCAGATATTTTTTCAGCTTTATCAAATCTCTCATAACAAAATATGATCCGACATCCTGAAGTTCGCGTCTGAAAATCCTGCCACTCTCTCCTCTGTCCATATAATCCCCCAAGAAGATTATATGTCTGTCACTTTCAATCTTTTTTTTTAAAAAATATTCAACATTCTTATAAATAGAATACCTGCCGTGAAGATCCGGTACTACGATATATTTTCCATTGTTTGAAACTTCATTTTTACCTTGCAGAGGATTAAAAGATAAAATGGTTTTCATTATTTTGACCATAGCCGTCTCAATATCCTATAAATTTTACTCGCGCTTATAATAGTATTTTTTCCTTTGAATATTTCTTAACTACAAATTATATTATTTTTTAACTATTTTCTTGCAATCATTAGTCTAAGATAACCTTTAAAGTATTTATACTCCAAAAATTCGCTAAATCCTTTTTTTTTGAGCATTGCTTTAAGATCACGATTGATAAAATCTTCTGCCAAAGGACACTCTATTTTACGGACGGGAAAACGGATATAAAAAGGAGCATTTGAAACATCAAATTCATTATAATCCAAAATTGCAAATATCCCACCCTCTTTTAAGAGTGAATAGGCATTGTCTATAATCCTGTTTCGTTTGGGCTGAATAAATCCATGCAACACAAATGAGATAAAAACAACATCATATTTCTCTTTCTCTTCAAACGGCTCTTCTATACTTTGTTCCAACAAAGTTATATTGGGATAAGAGGCAGTCTTTGAAAGAAACTGCTCTTTCATCTCTTTACCGATCTCAACTCCCGTAATATGACCACTCTCTCCTGTAAATTCTCTCATCAAAAGGGCATTTCTTCCGGTTCCCGCTCCAAAATCGATGATCTTATCACCTTTTTCCAATCTCATATCAGCAACAACCTGCTCTATAAAAGATGGATACCAGCCAAATGTAATGAGATTCATCAAAGTATCGTAGTATTTTGCTTCAAAACCTTTTACTTCCACCTTTGACTCCTCCTGAGTCATAGGTTTGTCAAAAGAGGGATTTTCAAGTGCTTTAAGCCCTTCGTCTATACAACCTATATTTAAAGAAAAAGCCGGAACTTTTTTCATATATTCTTGATACTCTTCAAAACGATCAATTGTTTCAGGCTCTTCTATCATCAAAACAAACCAAAAAGCACCGGCAACTGCCCATCCCGACGCAAGTATCGAAGGCAAAGACCCCCACATCAAAGCAACCGATACAGGTAAAATCGCAAGTCCCAAATGCATGGGATGACGCATACATTTGTATAAACCAAGAGGCGTAAAACTATCCGGCCAAAATGTTTTATGCCCGTTTTCATGCCCGTATCGTTTCAGTATCTTTCCGGCAATCGAAGTAAGCGCTATTGCATAAACAAATAAAACAACTCCTGCCAAAAAAGCAAGAGTTTCAACCAATCCTTCCAAAGAATAATGCCAAATCCAACCGGGTAAAAATACCAAAAGCCATATAACAGGCCAAAAAATAAATTTCCAGAGCATTTTAAAAGCCTTTGTTTTTGCAGTATTTTATCACAATCGGCTTTAAAAATGAGAAAAATTTATTCCTCTTTTTTCTCCTTTTTGTGTTTGAATCTTTTGTTTGAGAGCTGTTTTACAATCCTGTTATCTCCAACAGGAAGATTTGTAAAGGCTTTCCAGAGAAACAGATAATACAGACTCATCAAGGTAACAGTCATCAGATAATCAAATATACTTGAGTTTAAAAAGTTGAACAGATGAGGATAGTATCTGGTTGCGATCACAAGCAATACATCTGTTACCAGTAAAATCACACTGATCCTTATCATAATGGGAAGACCAAAAAGTATGCTTCTTTCGATAAAATCCAGTCCGTCATACTCTTTATTGGTATTAAAACAGATTATTATCCCTCCTATATTGATAATCAAACTCATTATAAGAGTAGGTATGCTAACCCCCGTACTTCCTACCGGCATAAGAGTACCAAGCCCAAATGCTATTGTCAGCAAGGTCATATAAGCTATATAATATTTTAATTTTTCAGTTTCATCCAGTCTTCTTCTTTTTAAATCAACAGCCAATGTTTTCGTAGTCCATATATACATAATTACTCTCCACTTGTTTTACCTATAAAAATATATCGTAAAAAAAACTTTTTTTTAAAAGAAAGAATGATATTTTATTTATTTATTTTTCAGTAAGTTAATAATCTACACATGTATTAAATAATATTTTTCTTTTATTAATTTAAAATTAAACTTATTATATGATATGTTCAATTAAGGGCATCTCTAAAAACTTATACTGCAGATCTCTTTATATTATTACTCTTTATATCAATTTCAATCAAAAATTGTACAATTATATACTTTTTTTAGACAAGAGGGAGATATAATGGAACAGTTTTTAAAAAAAGCAAAAGAATCAAGCAGAATTTGCGCTACTTTGGAACCGAAAATAAAAAAAATACTCTTAAACCAGATGGCAGATGCCCTTAATGACAATACCAAGGCAATTATCAGCGAGAATCAAAAGGATATGAAAAAAGCCCATGAAGATAATCTAAATTCGGCTTTGATTGACAGACTGCTACTGACAAAAGAGAGAATAGAAGCAATGGCAACATCCTTAAAAGAGATAGCCGCTTTGAAAGAACCGGTTGGCCGTGTTACAGAAGGCTGGGTGGTGGACAGCGGTCTTAGAATAGAAAAAGTAACTATTCCGATAGGAGTTGTGGGTATCATCTATGAAAGCAGACCCAATGTAACGGCAGATGCCGCCGCTCTTTGCCTCAAAAGCGGTAATGTCTCCATCCTCAAAGGCGGAAAAGAGGCTGAAAACAGCAACAAAATAATAGCCTCCATTTTACAAAATGTTTTGGAAAAAAACAACCTCCCAAAAGAGATCATCTCCATACTTCCCGATTCATCAAGAGAAGGTGTCTCCAAACTGATAAAAATGGACAAATTTGTCGATCTCATCATCCCAAGAGGAGGAGAAGGATTGATAAAATATGTCAGTGCCAATGCCACCGTACCGGTTGTAAAACACGATAAAGGACTTTGTCATACTTATATCGACAAAGATGCCGATTTTGAAAAAGCCATCTCTATCGCAATAAATGCAAAAGTACAAAGACCCGGAGTCTGCAACGCCATGGAAACTCTTTTGGTAGATGAGAAGATAGCAAAAGATTTACTCCCCGCACTTTTGTTTGAATTTCAAAACTACGGCACACTTTTAAAAGGGTGTGATAAAACAACCAAAATCATCGATATACAAAAAGCCACTGATGAGGATTTTGATACCGAATATCTTGAAAATATCCTCTCTATCAAGGTGGTAAACTCCGTTGAAGAGGCAATAGAGCATATAGCAAAATACGGCTCTGGACACTCTGAAGCGATCATAAGCGAAAACTACACAACAGCCGAAAAATTTCTAAACGAAGTAGATGCCGCAGCAGTCTATGTCAATGCAAGTACCCGTTTCACAGACGGCGGGGAGTTTGGTTTTGGTGCGGAAGTGGGAATCAGCACAAACAAACTTCACGCAAGAGGACCGATGGGCATAAACGATCTGACAACATACAAATACAAAATCTACGGAAACGGTCAGACAAGATAGATGAGTAAAGTCCTTGAGATAAAAAATCTCACATTCGGTTATACAAAAGAGAGACTTTTATATAAAGATTTTGATCTGACAATCAACAAAGGAGAAGTGGTGTCGGTGGTGGGACCAAGCGGTTCGGGAAAAAGTACGCTTCTTGAGCTGATAAGCGGAGAACTCAAACCTCTAAAAGGAGAGATTATAGTCTCCTCTTTTTCTCAGATATTTCAAGACCCTTACAGCTCTTTTCATCCCACCTACTCCATCATCAATCAGATAGAAGAGGTTACGGATACAAAAGGGATAGAAAAATACTGCAAAGAGTTAAATCTCGATCCCTCTTTACTAGAGAAAAGAACCCACCAGTTAAGCGGCGGTCAGCTCCAAAGATGCTCCATCCTAAGAGCGCTTTTGATGAAACCAAAACTTATACTCGCAGATGAACCGACATCGGCACTTGACAATATAATCCAGCTCGATGTGATGAATATACTCATCAGACTTTTGGATAAGGTCGGAATCTTGCTTATCACCCACGATATGGCTCTTGCAAAATGGTGCAGTGATAAAATCATAAGACTCTAAAAGATAGGAGTAGCTATCTCTTTGTCATAGTAGCTTTTTACGCTGTCTTTTAGTTTATACAAAAGTTCATGAGCATTTTTACCGTCTTCGGGATATGTAACAATCGTCTCTTTTTCCAGAGTATCCAAAAAACTTTGCATCTCTTTTAGAAGTTTGTATGCACCGTTATAATCAGTATAAGGAAGAAGAATTATATAGTTTTTTTCATATTCGGTTATGATGTCTGTATTTCTCAAAACCTTTCTTATGATATCTTTGATATCTTTTTTATTACACTCATCTGTTTTTAAAAATATCAAAGAGAAAAAATCATCTTTGTTTTTCTCAAACCTCTCTATCAAAGAGATATGATGCGCAATAAGGTTTATCAACTGACTATATGGAAAACTTATACAAGACATAATGATACCTTTTAAACTGAGTTTTGATATAATCGTCCTTTTAAAAAAAGATTGAAGAGAATTAACACATATTTAACACTTTTTAAATATGGTTATACAAAATGAAAATCAGAGGAGAATATGGAATATCTAAAAGATCTTGTAGATTACGGAATACTTGGCATACTGATTTTTATGAGTTTTTTATCATTGTGGTTTTTTATAGAAAGGATGCTTTTTTATAAAAATGTGGATCCCGAAAAATACAAAAACAAAAAAGAATATGAAGTGGCTTTGACAGGCAATTTGACAACTATCGGAACTATCGCTTCAAATGCTCCTTATATAGGGCTTCTTGGAACGGTACTTGCTATCATGCTGACTTTTTATACAATGGCTCAAAACGGCATGGTGGCATCAAAAGTCGTAATGGCATTGGCTCTTGCGTTAAAAGCCACGGCAGCGGGACTTGTTGTAGCAATTATGGCAATGATATTTTACAATATACTTCTTAGAAATGTAGAAAAGCTGATGGCAGAATTTGATGAAAAAATTTGATTCTATAAATGTCATACCTTTTATAGATGTGGTTTTGGTTCTTTTGGCTATCGTTTTGACCACCTCAACATTCATAGCAAAAGGTATCATGCCCGTAGATCTGCCAAAAAGTTCGGCAAAAGGAATACTTGACTCAAAAAATATTGTTATTACAATCAAAAAAGAGGGAGATATATTTTTTGAAGAGAATAAAACAGATATACAAAGCCTGAAAATGACACTTGCAAAACTTGATACTCAAACCCATATATCCATCAACTGTGACAAATCGGCGAAATTTAACAGTTTTGTGGAAGTTTTGGACAGTGCAAAAAATCTCGGTTTCAAACATATCTCGATTATAACGGAAAAATGAAACGAACTCTGGTATCTTTTTCTCTTTCTGTTTTTATACACCTGTTGGTATTTACGGCTTTTATATATTTTCTAAATCTATACAGAGAAAAAACATCAGTTAAAAAAAGTATCATCAGCGTAGAAAATATAAAAATAGTTCCAAAGAAAAAACCTCTTCCACCCAAAAAGAGTGTAATCAAAGAAAAACCAAAACCAGAACCAAAACCAAAGCTAAAACCCCTAAAAAAACCCGTTATAAAAAAAACCAAAAAAAAGGTTCTAAAGAAAAAACATCTCTCAAGACAAAAAAGAAAAGAAAAAACAAAAAAGAGTCTGAAATCTGTAGTAAAAAAAGAAACAGATCAAAATATAACAACCGTTTTACCGCTCAAAGTAAAATATACACCCCCTCCTCCACCACCTAAGGAAAGCTATATATCAACAAATTTTGCAAAAATTCAAAGAGCTGTCGTACAAAACAGATATTATCCAAAAATTGCAAAAAGGCTTCATATACAAGGAGAGGTAAAAGCAAGTTTTTATCTGCTGCCATCTGGAAAGATAGAAGATCTAAAAGCCACAGGAGCAAAAAAGATACTCTGCAAAGCGGCTAAAAAAACTATTTTGAGAGCTTCACAAGATTTCCCTCATCCAAAAGAGAGAGTGAAAATAAATATACCGATTATTTACAGTCTGAAAATAAAATAAAAAAATATTAAAATACTAAGAATTTAAAAATTTCTCTATATCTTCCAAATACTTTGCAAATCCGTCAAAATGATGATTTCCGCCCTCCTCTATGATAAGCTCTGCCAAAGGCAGTTTGTCAAGTGCCTCTTTATAATCCAAAACTTCATCTCCCTTTTGAAGCATTAAGAGCAAATTTGATTGATTGGAAGGTGAAATTTCATATTTGTCAAGCATCTTTACATGATTTTCATTCCATTCAAAATGACTCTCATCAAAATAGGTAATACCTTGGGGAATAGCTTTTTTCAGGGTTTTATTGGCATTGACGGCAGGATTTATCAAAACGGCTTTCAAGTTAAAAATTTCCGCAAGATAAAGAGTATAATAACCGCCAAGCGAAGAACCCATCAGCTTTATCTTCTCTCTTTTACCCAAAACCTCTATCATCTCTTTTAGAGTTTTTATCGCCAAATCAGGCACATAGGACAAAGAAGGAGCCAAAACACCCTCTTTTTTAAAATACTCTTTTACCAATTTGGCTTTAAAAGCCTCTCCACTGCTACCAAATCCATGTATAAAAAGAATCATTTAAAACCTCTCTTTTTAAATATGTTATATCATAAATCAAAAATTTAATCAAAAAATACTTTCAGTTGTTTTTACTATTTCTGTCTTAAAACCTTTATTTTGTAGGGTTTTCAAAATAGGTTTTAAATATTCTGATTTATTATTTTTTAAGTCCAAAAGTGGAAAAATTCTGACCTCTTT
The DNA here is from genome assembly GCA_964450755.1 of uncultured Campylobacterales bacterium. Taxonomy (GTDB): domain Bacteria; phylum Campylobacterota; class Campylobacteria; order Campylobacterales; family JAADDG01; genus JAADDG01. The sequence goes on along the minus strand of CAYVDJ010000019.1, from coordinate 900 downwards.
TTTTGCAACTCTACACATTTCAAGTATCGAATCAATATGAAATTGTAAATCTTGTTCTGATAATAAAAACATATTTTTGTACTCATCAAGGTTCCTTCCCCAAGGTACTACATTTTCAAGTTTCAAACTTTTCCTTCTCTTAAAATTTTTGGGCACCTTTTTAAAAAAAGGTTCATGTTTTGCATAGTTTATTTTAAACTTATATTAATCGTTCAATGTTTGAATGACTTTTCTATTTTTCTTATCGTGAAAATATGTCGAACTGTTAGTGTAACGGTGGACTTGAGCCAATAAGAACCCGTTAGGGTTTCTTATTGGCTGCAAAGATTTATTAGATGTAACCCCACTGTTGAAATTTTTTTCTTAATGAAGTATCATTTTCAAATGCTTTAAAATACAAATATTCAGGAGCGATATCCAAGTCATCATCCCATTTAATAGTATAATCCACTTTAAAGTTTTTAAATTTATTTTTATCTTTTAACTTTTGGAATGGTTTTATCTTTTTATCATTTACAACACTAGAAAGATCAACAATACCTTTTTTATTATCATTAAATTTTACTTCAATTATATAATCATCTTTATACTTAGCATCTTTAACTATTATCATAAGAAAACTCCTTATACCAAAGGTTCTATTTTATGCCACTCTCCTGACTCTTTTATATCGTTCCAATTTTTAAGCAATTCATTTTGATGAAGTTCAGCCCATTCAACTACAAGCCCTAAAACTTTTGCTGGTAACTTACCTTCCACAACTCCAAAACTATTTATATCAATAGAAGCTCTATATTCGTTATACTCAACATGAAAATGAGGTGGATTGTGTTCATTAAAAAACATAAAAATTTTAATTCCCAAAAATCTACTAATTTCAGGCATAACTATTTCCTTACA
>CAYVDJ010000018.1:0-2743 GCA_964450755.1 uncultured Campylobacterales bacterium | reverse complement strand
GTAATGGCAAGTGTAAACACATATAAAAACAAAAAGCCGAAAATTGAAAAAAATATAGAATCTTTTAATTTTCTTTTATCCAAAAAGACGCTTATCACGGCGTTTGGATGCAATATCTTCTTTATCTCCGAAAATATAACTTTAAACAAAATAACATATCTTATCACTTTTACACCACCTGCGGTAGAACCGGCATTTGCCCCTATAAGCATAGCCACAATCACAACCGCCGCCGCCGACTGCCCCCACTGTTCATAATCAATCGACGCGAAACCGGTTGTAGTAAGAACAGATGCTATTGTAAAAAAGGAGTGCTTTATATCCTCATACCAATCCTGCTGTCCGTGATAATGGATAAGACTCAATACGAGAGACAAAACTACAAAAACTACCAGATAGGATCTGACCTCTTCACTTTTATATCCGCTGATATCATCATAATAGAGCTTCAAATGTGCCATAAAATTTATACCGGAAAACGCCATAAAAAAGGTAGTTATCCACATAATCGCATCATTATCCGCCCAATAGGCAAGAGAGCTGTTTTTGGTAGAAAATCCGCCCGTTGAGATCGTGGAAAAAGCATGATTTACCGCATCAAATTTATCCATACCCGCAATATCCAGCAAAAGAGCATCTATCAGTGTCAAAAGAAGATAGATAATCCAAAGAGTCATTGCATTGTCTTTTATTTTGGGAGAAAGTTTTTGCATCGCTATTCCGGTGGATTCCGCTTTAAAAAGACTCATAGAACCGGTTGGATTTATGATGGAAAAAAGTCCGACTCCAAGAACGATGATTCCCATACCTCCGACCCAGTGCATAAGACTTCTGTGAAAAAGGATCATTTTCGGAAGCTCTTCGATATTGCCGTAAATCGTAGCTCCGGTTGTCGTAAAGCCGCTGATTGCTTCAAAAAAGGCATCCGCAAAAGAGACATGGGTAGCCAAGACAAGAGGAATTCCGCCACCTATACCAAGAAGTATCCAGATAAGATTGACACTTAAAATACTCTCTTTGATTTTCAGATCGATTTTATGCCTGTAAAGAATCAAAAACAAAAAGAGATTAAAAACAAAAAGAGTTGTATCAAAAATCAAAAAGGGATAATAATCCTCTTTGTAACTGAATCCGATTATAATCGGCAGTAAAAAGAACAGAGCAAGCCACATTCCGATAACGGAGATAAATTTGATGATACTTTTATAGTCCATTATAAATTGTGTATCCATTTATTTATTTTTTCACTCTCCTCTTCAAGAGAAAAGACCACTATTACATCACCCTCTTTGCACACTGTTTTGCCGTAAAACAGCTCTATATTTTCATTCTTTATTATGATACAAAAAGCTTTTTTTGAAGGAGGATAAGCATGAACGGTTTTATCAATCAAAGGAGATTTTTTAAAAATCTTTCTTAAAAAGATTGTAGCTTTCCCTCCGCAAAACTTCTTTTTGGCTATGATACCGTTTGATTCTATCTTTTCGAGAATAGCATAAAAGGCGTTTGCTTTTGTTCCTCTGACAACAACAATTCCCAGACGGTGCATCAAATCATAATATTCCAAATCATTATTGATAGAAACAACCTTTTTTATCCCGGCTTCCTGAGCCTCTATACACTTGACGATATTGTATTCATCATTTTTGGTAGTGGATATAAACATATCCGCATCACTGAGTCTCTCTTCGGTAAAAAACTGATGAGAACTGTATTTACTGTTTATAATTGTTACATTTCCTTCGAGTATTTCGGAAGCCTTTTGACACAAAGAGGTATCTTTTTCTATAATTTTTATCTGCATATCTTTTTTTAAAAGAGCTTTTGCTATCTCTATACCAAGATCAGCTGCTCCGTAAATAACACACTTTTTTATAATCTCAGGTGTTTTTGTCTCAAGAGAAGAGCATATTCTTTTTATCTCATCTCCTTTTCCAAAAAAATAGACCAAATCATCACTTTTGATCACATCATTTTCTTCCAAAATCATAAACTTTTTATCCCTCTCCACACCAACCGCTATAACATTTTCATAATCCTGTAAAAACTTTTTCGGAAAAAATGTCGTATCTTTACCATTTATAATTCTTACAGATATTAATTTCGCTTTTGTATATGAAAAAGATTTTACATTATTGGCTTTTGAGTACTTTAAAAGTTTCTCTATCTTTTTTGTAGTAAGAGAAAGAGGATAAACTGCTTCAAAAATATCCAATTTTTGCAAAACTTTTGTTTTTTTGAAAAAAGTATTTTTTAACCGAATTATTTTCTTTGTTGCATGAATATGATCCTCTGCAATAAAGATTGACAGCATATTCGCTTCATCAAGATTGGTTACAGCTATAAAAAGATCTATCTCTTTGATATTCAGATCCATATAGGTTTTTGGATCCTCTATATCTCCGCAAACAGGAAGAATATCAAGCTCTTCGGATATTCTCTCCAAAGCCTCTTCATTCTTGTCCATCACCGTTACATCATGATATAAACTGAGATTTTTAGCAAGATTATATCCTACTTTTCCCGCTCCGGCTATTATAATTTTCATATCTACTACCTCACCTTTGATAAAAAATTATACTCCGACAACATTTAATAGTGCTTGAATAATAAAATCAATAAAAAAGTGTGAGGTAAAATTTAATTTCTCTCATGATAATTGATAAAAAATGTCAATGACGAATGGGGTTTGATATCCGCAACTTTTACCGTATAAGTATCGTCATCTAGTTTTTTATAATCC
>CAYVDJ010000017.1:0-8928 GCA_964450755.1 uncultured Campylobacterales bacterium | reverse complement strand
AAGTACTGCTATTGAAATAGTAAGTCGTTTTCTAAGATCCGCCAAATGCGGTTTTAACTCTTCAAGCATCTTTGTCATCCTTTTTATCTGTTTTGCTCTCTTTTGATACGCTCTCTTTGGAAACTGACGGTTTTTTTGGTTTGTCATCCAATATATCCTCGATATTCTCCAACTTTGACGGAATATCTTTAAAAGCTTCCAAATCAGCCTCCTTTTCTATATCATTTACGGAATTTTGTATTTTCTGTTTATAGCTAAGGGCACTTTCTTTTAGTTCTTGTATTTTAATCTCTTGATCAAAAGCCTCTTTGGCACCTGAGACCGCTTTTTTTACACTCCTGAAAAATTTTGCTACTTTAACAAGAGCATCCGGCAGTTTTTCCGGTCCCAAAAAGAGTATAGCGATAACAGCTATAACCAATATTTCCGTAAAACTCATTCCAAACATATTATCAACCTTCCTTTGTTAATAAAAAGGGAGATTTTACCAAAAAATAGCTTATTTTTTACCATTTATTTTTCCATTAAATATTTGTAGCGGTATATTCAGTGTTCTTTTTATGATATTAAAGGGCATTTGAAAAATATCTTTTATGAGATAGGTTTGTACGGTCGGATCTGAGAGGTTTCCTTCTATCTTTAGAGAAACACTGTTTTTTCCGTCTTTTCCGAGGATGATATATCCTACAAGAGGGATATGTTTGATGATTTTGTCTATGTTTTGAAGTGTTGATATTTGCAGGTTCAAATCGATATGATTTTGTTTTAGATCAACATATCCTTTACCGAATATATCCGCACTGTATCCGTTTAGGGCTATTTTTGTCAGAGTAAGAATATTGTCTATTTTTATAAACTCTATCTCTCCGTTTTTTATTTTGTAACCTTTGTCACTGAAATTTGGATTTTGTAAAAACAAAAGAGAGGGGATTGTATTGATAAAAGCCATCAGATTGTTAAAAACCTTCAACTCTTTCAGTGTGGCGTTTTGAATGGAAAACTTGCCTCTTAGATTTTTGAGATCGCCTTTTGCTTTAAAAGAGAAATGGCCGTTTTCAAAAATCTTTTTGCCTCCAAGTGAGTTGATAAAATAGTTGCTTATGTTTTTTGCCTCTATTTTTATATCTTTCCCGTTTTTAATAAAAGATATTTTATCTATACCCTGCTTACAGACAAAGTCCATATTGTCTTTTTTTATGATTGCATTGTAGGAGCTGCAGTACAAAGTGGTGTTTTTTGAAAATATTATATTTGAGTCCGTTGCAAGAATTGCACTCTTTTTAAAACCAAGATCACTTTTTTTTGTAAGATCAGATTTGTTTAGGATAAAATCGGTATCTTTTAGTTTTACGATTAGATTATCCCCCAAAATCTTTATTATCAAAGAGTTGTCCATATCGTTGATTAGAGTGAGATTTGGTTTTAGTGTGATATTTAATTTCAGATCATCTGTTTTTTTACCGTTTTTTATAAGAGGAAGATTGATATTTTGTAAATGGGCATAGATGTTATAGGATGAGAAATCTTTGGTTTGGATATCAAAACTTCCCTTTTTGACTTTGTATTTTTTTAAAAGAGGAGAATAGGGATAGATTTTTGAGAGATATTTTATGAAAAACAGATTTTTTTTGTTCGAGAGGTATGCTTTTGCTCCAAGAGTCGGAAGCAGTATGACAGTTTTGTTTTTTCCCATTGTAACGGAAACAGGAGTTTTTATATTTTTTATATTTAACAAATCAAATTTATTCTGTTTTATCTTGAAGCTGTTTATCAAAGCAGTTCCGTTAAAACTTTTGCCTTTTATATCAAAAACACCGTTGCCGTTTATATCAAACAGTTTGTCATAAAGGATATTTGTATCTTTTAAAGTTACAAAACCGTTATCCAGAAAAACTTTTGCTTTTTTTGTTGTAAAAGGGATATTTTTTAGAGCAAATGTGCTTTTTTTAGTTGTAAATTCACCTTTTACATCCAGTTTTGAAAGTTTAAATTGAGGAATTTTGATCAAAACCATCCCTTTTGTAACTCCTTTTTTTTGTAAAAGAGGGAGATTGATTTTGTAAGCTTTTAAAATTTTATGAATACTTTTATCAAGAGGGGAAGTTGTATTTATAACTATCTCTATACCGCTTTTTTTCAGATTGGTTAGAGAGAAAATTGTTACGAAACTACCCGTTAAATTTTTGTCATAATAAAAAGGTTCATAAAGTTTAAAACGCAAACGGTCGTTTGTTAAAAGGAGAGTTACCTTTTTGACTTTTACAGGATGGATATCGCGATGAAATTTCACATCTACATTTTCAGCTTCTGCGATAGCTTTTATCTCTGAAGGATAGAAGTTGTTTGTTTTGATATTGTAGCTTCCCTGAAGCTGTTTGAGTTTATACTGTTTGGCTGTTATTTTTTTGTATATCCACGCTGAGATTAGAGGGTGTATTTTTACCTTTTTTTCGAGATAGCCCATCAAAGGTTCAAGTGAATCAAATTTATCCGTCGAGAGATAATAATCAATCCTGTTTTGATTTAAAAATAGTTTTGCATCTCCTTTGATGTTAAATATCTCAAAATTACCGTCAAAATAACCGCTTTTATTGATAAGATTGGCGTTTAATTTACCCCAAAGAGAGAGATTGTACTCTTTTAGTTTTAGATCTATGATATCCATATTCAGACTGTTTTCCTCTATGTTTATCAAAGATCTCAGAAAAAGATGTTTTGAATTAAACTGAAAAATGTTATTAAAATAGTAAAAACCTATATTGTTATTTTCAAATTTTATATTGTTAATATCAAGCTCTTTAAAAAGAAGTTTAAAATACTTAAATTTATTGATTATTTCTGTTATCTCCTCCTTCGCATTGAGAGATTTTTCTCTCTTTTTGACAACTATATTATTTACTCTTAAAATGAATTTTTTATCTAATTTAATATATAATCCCTCTATACTTGAAAAAGGAAGGATCAGTTTCTCTATAAAAAATCCTTTCAAAAGCAAAATATACAGAAAAAAGAAAAGAAGAAAGATGAACAGAAAAGTATTCCAAATATTTCTGATTGCAGATGAAGTTATTTTTATTATCATTATATCGCTTTTGCTTTATCTCTCATATCCCATGCACTCGCCCAAGATTATTAAAATTCCAAATGGTTTTATATCCAGGATTATAACATATCTTAACCATAAAGATTTGGATGTAGGTGTGGTAGATAAGTATATTGTCCCTCTTTTTGGTTCTCCCCAGCACGGTTGGATAGATATAAAAAGAAACTCTCTTACAAAAGGTGATTTTCTCTATGCTTTGACACATTCAAAAGCGGCAGTTAAAGAGACTACCTTGATTCCGGGTGAGACAAAAGAGATATTTTTTGAACAACTGAGTAAAAAATGGAATTTTTCTTATGAAAAACTGTTGGATTTGTATGATAAATACTCTCCCTATCCCGACGGAGTTTTGATTCCTGAAAGTTACAATGTTCCTATGGGGTTTAATGAAGAGCAGCTTATAAAGTACATTCTCAATTATTCTCTTAAAAGGCATAAAGAACTCTCCTATAAATATTTAAATCATTTTGATCAAAAAGAGTGGTTTGAGAAGTATGTAACGATAGCTTCCATTATCCAAAAAGAGGCTGCGAACAGAGAGGAGATGCCGCTTGTTTCGGCAGTTATATATAACAGACTGAAAATAGGGATGAAATTACAGATGGACGGAGCTTTAAACTACGGTAAATATTCCCATGTAAAAGTAACAAAAAAGAGAATTACAGATGACAACTCAAGATTTAATACCTACAAATACGAAGGACTTCCTCCCTATCCCCTTTGCAGTGTAAGTAAACATGCAATTATCTCCGCACTGTTTCCAGCTGATAATAATTATTTATATTTTGTAAAATCCAAAGATAACAAACACCTATTTAGCAGCAGTTATAAAAAGCATCTTCAAAATATTAAAAATGGGAAATAACGAAACAATAAAGTAAAAAACATATTAAAAAAGTGATAACTTTCGTAACATTGAGATTTTTTAAAAGAAGAAATTGGTAACATCTTAACTCATGAAATTGATAGTATCAAGGTGTTTTGCATAAGAGTTTAAAAAAGGAGTCAGATGAAACAAGAGAGTAAAGTATCATTGATAGGTGCGGGGAATGTCGGTGCGACAATTGCCTACTCTTTGGCGATGAACGGTTCGTGCCATGAGATCATTCTCGTTGACAGAGATGAAGAGAGGGCAAAAGGAAAAGCTTTGGACATGAGTCAATCCGCTTCCGTTGCAAGAAGTCATACGGTTGTAAAAACCGCTGAAAACTATGAAGAGATAGCAGGAAGCAAGGTTGTTGTTATAACGGCGGGAAGTCCCAGGAAACCGGGAATGAGCCGAAATGATCTTTTGATGATCAATGCTGAAATCATGGAAGAGGTTATCCTAAAAGTAAAAGAACATGCTCCCGAAGCGATAGTCATTATCGTTTCAAATCCTCTTGATGCTATGGTTTATACTGCCGTAAAAGTCGGAAATTATCCAAGAAATCAAGTAGTCGGAATGGCAGGAATATTGGACAGTGCCAGAATGGCATCTTTTATCCAGGAAAAGATAGGGCAGGGGTTTGGACAGATAAGAGCAAGTGTTATCGGAGGTCATGGAGATGATATGGTTCCGCTTCCGAGATACTCTACGGTAGCCGGTATTCCTTTGAGTGATCTTTTAAAAGGTCCTGAGATAGATGAAATTGTAGAGAGAACCAAAAATGCAGGTGCCGAAATAGTAGGTTATCTAAGAACCGGTTCTGCATATTACGCTCCCGCAAAATCAACCGCTATCATGGTTGAGTCAATCCTGAAAAATACCAAACAGATATTTCCGTGTGCAGTAATGTTAGAGGGAGAATTTGGGGGTTATAAAGATACGGTTAACGGAGTGCCGGTTATTTTGGGAGAGAGTGGGGCTGAAAGAATAGTTGAAGTAACATTAAATGAGTGTGAAAAACAACTCTTTCAAAAAAGTGTGGGTTCAGTCAATAGCTTGATAGATGTTTTAAAAGAAAATTTTTTTGCGGAGAAAAAGTAGATGAGAACCATTAAATATGAGGATATTGTAAAATCCATAAAAAATATGATCATGCACACGGCAACAAATTTGCCAAAAGATGCGCTTGATGCTCTTAAAAAAGCTTATGAAGAAGAAGAGAGTCCGGTTGCAAAAAAAGTGATAGAACAGCTTTTGGAAAATGCGCAGATTGCAAAAGAGGAGTCCAAACCTCTTTGTCAGGATACAGGACTTGCTGTTTTCTTTGTAAAAGTGGGACAGGATTTGAAAATTGAGGGTGGAAGTTTGAAAGATGCCATCAATGAAGGGACAGAACAAGGATATAAAGAGGGTTATCTTAGAGCCTCGACATGTGACTGTTTTACAAGAGCAAATCTAAAAGACAAAGTAGGTTACAACCTTCCTGCCGTTATCCATTTTGATCTTGTAGAGGGTGATAAACTTGAGATCGAATATGCTGCAAAAGGCGGCGGAAGCGAAAATGTAAGCCGTGCGAGAGTTTTGGCTCCGGCTCAGGGAAAAAGCGGAATTATCGATTTTGTAAAATCTGTTATCAGTGAAGCGGGACCAAATCCATGTCCTCCTATTATCGTTGGTGTCGGAATCGGCGGTACTTTTGAAAAAGCGGCTATTTCAAGCAAACATGCGCTTTTCAGAGAAGCCGGATCTTCCAATCCTGATCCTGAGCTTGATGAATTTGAAAAAGAGATTTTATATGAACTGAACAAACTTGGTATCGGAGCTATGGGAATGGGCGGTACGAAAACCGTTTTGGCGGTTCATATAGAGAGAAATCCGTGTCATATTGCAAGTCTGCCCGTAAGCGTAAATGTTCAGTGCCACAGCAGCAGACATTCACATATCGAACTGTAAAGGAAGAAAATGAGCAATACTTATCATTTAACAACTCCTTTAAAAGAAGAGGATGTTACTAAATTAAAAGCAGGTGATATCGTATATCTAAGCGGTACTATCTACACTGCCAGAGATGCGGCGCACAAAAGGCTTGTGGATTTGATAGAGAAAAAAGAGGAACTTCCTTTTTGCCTTGAAGGTGCCGTTGTCTATTTTGTAGGTCCTACTCCTCCAAAACCGGGTGAGCCTATAGGAAGTGCGGGTCCTACTACAAGTTACAGGATGGACAGCTACTCTCCTACTCTTATAAAACACGGTCTTAGGGGAATGATTGGAAAAGGCAAAAGAAACGAAGATGTCAAAGAAGCCTGTAAAAAATACAAAGCTATCTATTTTGGAGCAACAGGCGGAGCGGGAGCACTTTTGTCAAAAACGATAACCGAAGCCGAAGTTATCGCTTATGAGGAGTTGGGACCGGAAGCTATCAGAAGATTGAAAGTGGAAAATTTTCCCGTAACGGTTGTTAATGATACTTACGGTAATGATCTCTATCAAGAGGGAAGAAAAAAATATGAGAAAGTTGATTAAAAGGAAGGATGTAGTATGAATATACATGAGTATCAAGCTAAAGAGATTTTCAAAAAATACGGAGTGCCTACGCCACGGGGAATCGTAGTTACAACCGCAGAAGAAGCGGTAGAAGCCGCCAAAGAACTTGGCGGAAGCATTTGGGTTGTAAAAGCCCAGATACATGCCGGAGGTCGTGGTTTAGGCGGTGGTGTAAAACTTGCAAAAAGCCTAGATGAGGTAAAAGAGTGGGCTTCCAAAATACTTGGCATGACTCTTGTTACGCATCAAACCGGACCAGAGGGCAAAGTTGTTCACAAAGTGTATATCGAAGAGGGTGCTGATATACAAAGTGAATTTTATCTTGGAGTTGTTTTGGACAGAGCAAAAGAGATGCCGGTTATGATGGCTTCTACCGAAGGCGGTATGGAGATAGAAGAGGTTGCTGCAAAAACACCTGAGAAGATAGTAAAAGTAGCAGTTGATCCGACTATCGGTTTTCAGGGATTTCACGGTAGAAAACTGGCATTTGGTCTTGGACTTCCAAAAGCTGAGATAGGTACTTTTATCAAATTTGCCAAAGCTCTGTATGATGTTTATCTTGACAATGATGCCGAAATGATAGAGATAAACCCTCTTATCAAAACAGGTGATGGCAAATTTTTGGCTCTTGATGCAAAAATGGGATTTGATGACAATGCAGTGCCAAGACATCCCGATATCGAAGCTATGAGAGATCTGAGTGAAGAAGAGCCTACCGAAGTGGAAGCCAAAAAATACGGTTTAAGCTATATCAAACTTGACGGAAATGTGGGATGTATGGTAAACGGAGCCGGTCTTGCGATGGCTACTATGGATATCATCAAACACGAAGGCGGAGAACCTGCCAATTTCCTTGATGTGGGTGGCGGAGCCAATCCTGAAACCGTTGCAAAAGGTTTTGAGATCATTTTGGAAGATCCGAATGTCAAGGCTATTTTTGTAAATATTTTCGGTGGTATCGTAAGATGTGATCGTATAGCAAACGGTATTTTGAAAGCTACTGAAATGGTTGATGTTACAGTACCGGTAATTGTCAGATTGGACGGAACAAATGCACCAGAAGCAGCGGAAATTTTAAGAAATGCAAATATTGAAAATATTATAGCGGCACAGGATCTTTCCGATGGTGCAAAAAAAGCAGTTGAAGCGGCAAGGGGTTAAAAGATGAGTATTTTAGTAAATAAAGATACAAAAGTAATAGTTCAGGGTTTTACAGGTAAAGAGGGTACTTTTCACTCAGAGCAGTGTTTGGAATACGGTACTCAGATAGTAGGCGGTGTTACTCCGAACAAAGGAGGAATGGAGCATCTTGGAAAACCGGTTTTCAATACGGTACAGGAAGCTGTTAAAAATACCGGCGCAACGGTCAGTATGATCTTTGTTCCACCTGCATTTGTCGGTGATGCCGTTATGGAAGCAGCGGACGCGGGAATAGAACTTGCCGTTATCATAACAGAAGGCGCACCTGTCAGAGATATGATGTATGCAAAAATGTATGCGACCAAAATGGGTATGAAAACGATAGGACCAAACTGTCCCGGAATCATTACGGCAGAAGAGTGCAAGATAGGTATTATGCCAGGAATGATTTTCAAAAAAGGAAATGTAGGACTTATCAGTAAATCAGGAACTTTGACTTATGAAGCTTCAAATCAGGTAGTTCAAGAGGGATTTGGTATCACAACAGCGGTTGGAATAGGCGGTGATCCTATAATAGGACTCAGTTACAAGCAACTTCTTCCTATGTTTGAAGCTGATCCAGATACCGAGGCTATCGTTATGATAGGTGAGATTGGCGGAACTTTGGAGATAGAAGCGGCGGAATTTATCAAAGAGAACATCAGTAAACCGGTTGTTGCTTTTATAGCAGGTCAGACTGCTCCAAAAGGCAAAAGAATGGGACATGCCGGTGCTATTATCTCCGGAGGAAGCGGTACGGCTGCGGAGAAGATGGAAGCTTTGGAAAAAGCCGGTGTAAAAGTTGTAAAATCACCCGCTGATATAGGAAAAGCGGTTTCGGAAGTTTTAAATAAATAAAAATAAATCTAATTAAAAGGAGATTAAATGGGAATCATAAAAGCCCCTGAAAATACCCCCGTTTGGGTAAATACAAGCAGATGTAAGGCATGTGATATCTGTGTAGATGTTTGTCCAGCGGGTGTTTTGGCTATGGTGCCTTCGGACAAAACTATTTTAGGCTCTACAATCAGCGTACAGGTTCCTGATGCTTGTATAGGATGTAATGATTGTGAGCTTCACTGTCCCGATTTTGCAATTTATGTAGCTGAAAGAAAAGAGTTTAAATTTGCAAAACTTACAGATGAAGCTAAAAAAAGAGCGGAAGAAATCAAAAAAAATCATTATATGAAGTTGAGTGCATAAGGAGAATTTATGGCAAGAGAAGTAATATCAA
>CAYVDJ010000016.1:0-17766 GCA_964450755.1 uncultured Campylobacterales bacterium | reverse complement strand
GCAAGTGTCTTTTATGTCTATATAGCATCTTTGGGAGTAAAGATCATAGCCGAAGATGTAACAAACAGAGGAAGGATAGATTTTACCGTTTTTATCAAAGATAAAATCTATATATTTGAGTTTAAAGTAAATGATGAAGATCCACTATTTCAGATAAAGAAGAAAAAGTATTATGAGAAATATCTAAAAGAGAATAAAGAGATTATTTTAGTTGGGATCAATTTTGATGAGAAAGAGAAGAATGTTAAAAAGCTTGTATGGGAGAAGATATAGCCACTTCAGCCTTGTCTTAAATAAAGCTGAAGTTACTTTCAGATCTCTCCTTGTATAAAATACTATTATTTTTTTATTTTCGTTATAAAAATTTCCTCATCCTCTTTGTATGAGGATACCTCAAAACCATGTTTTTGAAACTCTTCTATAAGAGGTTCTGGTTTAAAATCAGAAACAATTTCCAAAATTTCCTCTTTTTTAAGCTTTTTTACTATCCTGTTTGCTTCGGCAAGAGGATTTTTGTTGTTATCAAGAAGTTCATTTACATTTAAACTCATATTTGCAGGATTTTTTGCCCATTGTGGTATGACTGTATCGCTGTTTTCATCTTCTTTTATATTCTCAAGAGGTTCTTGTCCTACGGCGGATCTTAGTTTGTTCAGCAGATCATAAGGCTTCATACCTCCCACCACAGCCGCCTGTTTGACTGTTGCCAGTTTTGCAAGAGTCCTTCTCAAAATCGGATTATTCAGTTTTTTAAACTTTGGATTTATATCTATCAATATCTCTTTCATATTGTCATAGTTATTCAACAGATCCGCTATCGTTGTCTGTAATGTTATCTCTTTCACTCTTTTATCCTTCTCAATTTAGTTAGATTGAGAATATATAAAAAAAATCCTTAAATAAGAGTAAAACTGTCTTTATTTATTTTGGGATATTTTTCAGCTCTCTTCTATCCGGTTTTTACCCCTTTTTTTTGCAATTTTTAGTGCGTCAAAAGCTCTTTGTATCAGACTGTGAAAATCATCATTTTTAGTATGTCTGCCTATGGAGATACTGACAGTCAGTTTTATATTGTTGCCTTTATAGTAGAGATTGCTCTCTTTGGTATCATGCAATATTCTTTTTGCAACAAAAGAGGCATCCTGCATTGTAGTTCTGTTTAGAATGATTGCAAAACACTCTCCTTCATATCTATATACTTTTACGCCCCGTCTTAGAGAATTTGCAAGAAGTTTTGTCAGATATATAAGTATCTTGTCTCCTGCGATATAACCATATGTCTGGTTTGTATAGCTGAAATCATCAACATCTATCAACAAAATATGCAAATCAAGATCTTTTTCCTTACCAAATTTTAAAATATCATTTAGATCTTTTATCAATGCTCTTTTGTTAAAAGTTTTGGTAAGCGGATCTATATTTGATTCTCTCTCAAGAAGTTCAATCTCCTCTTTTAACTTATCGATAATATCATTGGATCTTTTAAGTTCTGATTCCAACTCATCCTGAAAAGAAGAGAACAAAGAGAGCAGATGATCGATATTGATCTTGCCTCTCTCTTTGGTAACGGCAGTAAGGTCTATCATCCCTTTTTTTGATATATTTCTTATATTTTCATGAGAATGTGAAAACTCTTCTATACTGTCTTGAGCGATATTATAACAGCTGTCGGCAACGCTTTTATCTTTTGCTCCTATTTCAAACAGATAGTTGTATTTATTGATATGGGATTTTACCAGAGGATCATTAAACCCGTTTAAGATATCCATAAACATCTCTTGATAATATTTTGGATAAGGAGGTATGCCGATATTTTTCAGTTTGTCATAGGTCTCCTCCGCCGTTTCACTTATAAGTTCGTTAAAATTGATGGTTTTTACTTTTTCAGACATTATTCTACCCCTCCTACACCAAGTCTTGCCGCAAGTTCCTGAGCCTGAGTTGAAAAAGAGAGCGCTATCTCTTTTGAGATAACATTCTTCTGAACATAATGGGTCAATACCTGCGTTTGAGTCTGCATACCTGTTTTTGTCTGATTTAACTGCATTTGAGAGTATATCTGATGATTTTTACCCTCTCTTATAAGATTTGCTATTGCGTTATTGTTTATCAAGATCTCATGAGCTGCTATTCTTCCTTTACTTTTTTTAGGCAACAGAGCCTGTGAGATAACCGCTGTCAAAGAGACTGAAAGCATATTTCTAACCTGTACCTGTTCGCTTCCCTCAAAGCTGTCAACTATTCTGTTTATCGTCTGAACGGCTGAGTTGGTATGCAAAGTACCAAAGACCAGATGTCCTGTTTCGGCAGCCGTAATGGCAGTAGATATGGTTTCGGCGTCTCTAAGCTCACCTACAAGTATGATATCGGGATCTTCTCTTAGAGCATATTTCAAACCGGCAGCAAAACTTTTTGTATCTTCACCCACATTTCTGTGAGAAAACAGAGCCTTTTTATTTTCATGAATAAACTCTACCGGATCTTCTATTGTCAAAACATGTTTATGATAATTTAAATTTACTTCATTCAAAAGAGCCGCCAGAGTGGTTGATTTACCGCTTCCGGTAGGTCCTGTTACCAAAATCATACCTTTTTCTCTTTTGATAAGCTCTCTGAAAATGGGAGGGGCTTTTAGATCATCCAAAGAGGGGATTTCCGTGGGGATAATCCTAAAAGCCGCAGCAAGTTCGGTATTTATCGTATAATAATAATTTCCTCTAAAACGCCCTACCTTTGGGATAACTATCGCAAAATCAAGCTCTTTTTCCTCTTCGAGTATCTTCTTTTGTCTGTCGGTGATCAGAGAATAACACATTTTCTCAATCGTAGAAGCATCAAGCTTTGGAAGATCCAAAGGAACCAAAGAGCCGTCTATCCTGACCTGCGGTTCGCTTCTGCTTACAAGATGCAAGTCTGAGGCTCCGTGTGCCGTTACATTTTTTAACAAAAGATTGATATCGATGTTTTGCATATCACCTCGCTATTCGATAATTTTAGGCACCACAAAAAAGTTTTCCTGCACTTTTGGTGCGTGTTTCAGGATATCCTTTATAATCTCCGGATTCCTGCTTGGTACATCCTCACGAAACGGAGTACCTCCGCTTAAAGTTGTAAAAGAGGCTTCTTCATTTTCCAAATCAAGTTCGTTCAAATTCTCCACAAAATCAACAATTTCTGACAAAGAATTTAAAAATTCCTCTCTTTTTGACTCATCAATCTCCACCATTGAGAGATTTTCAAGTTTACCCAACAGTTTATCATCTATATTTGTCATTTCATCTCCTTTGATAATTTGCGCCAATTATAGCAAAAAGTATCAAAACTAAAGGAGAGAAAATTATTCACTTTTTATAAAAAGTGTGTTAATATAACGCTTTATATAATTTATATCGGACAAAAAGGATAATTTTTGAGTTTAAAAGAGAATGTTCAAGCAATAAAAGAGGAAATCAGCGCAGAAGAGCAGTTTTTGGAAAGTGCAATCAGAGGAGAGAGATTCCTAAAAAAATACAAAAAACCCCTAATTGCCATTGTCAGCCTGATCATTATAATATCAGTTGCATACAGCCTTTATAACTACATGAAAGAGAGAAACTTTACACTTGCAAACGAAGCATATCTGACTCTTCAGAAAAATCCCAATGACAAAGATGCCCTTTCACTTTTGAAAGAAAAAAGTCCAAATCTCTATACGGCATTTTTATTTCATGAAGCGATCAAAAAAAATGATATTGCGGCCTTTGAAAAAGTTATCACAGCTTTAAAAGATCCAAATCTAAAAGATATAGCCATGTACCAGATAGCCTCTTTGAAAAGAGACAAAAACGCTTTGGATTCCTACGCACAGACACCAAATGCCGTCTTAAAAGATCTCGCTTTCTTGGAAGAGGGATATCTTTTGATAAAAGAGGGAAAAGTAAACGAAGGCAAAACGATACTTTCTCAAATATCTCTGTCATCTCCTTTGCAAAGTTTGGTACAGGCTCTAAACCACTACGGCGTAACTTTGGCAAATGTAAAACAGCAAATACCACAAAAATCAAAAGATGCGGTTGAATGGAAAATAAAATGAAAAATCTTATATACATAGCTCTAACCATATTTGCAATTGTTTTTAGCGGATGTTCCAACAAAACGATGTTTGAACCAAAAAAGATTGCGGGAGAGGTTGATTATGACGGAACTCTCCCCTCAACCATTGTGGATAGATCCATTGTAAGTGCCGTTTTGGAAAACGGCGAATTTATCACAAAAAAAGATGGATTGATAAAACAGAAACTTCCAAAAAACTTTATAGTTATCAATGAAAATGATGAAAACTATATCATAGCAGACAAAGAGGGAAATCTCAAAATTCTGTCAAAAGAGGGCAAAGCTTTGTATGAAAAAAGTTTTGAAGATATTGTAGCTTCGGCAACTTTAAACGGCGATCTGCTCTCTGTCGTCTTTTCAAACAACCGTCTTATGCTCTACAATATAAAAGATGATGAAGTTTTTTTCAATGAAAAATTAGAACCTGTTTATGTGCTTGATTCGCGTATGGCAAATCCGGCTTTTTTAAATGACCTTGTTATATTTCCGACACTTGACGGAAGACTTCTTATCATCGATATCACCCACAAAAAAATCATAAGAGACCTTGTTATAAGCAATGAAAAGTATTTTAACAATGTAATATTTTTAAAAGTCATAGGAAACAGACTCATTGCCGCCACCAATACAAAAGTAATGTCAATAAGTCCAAAAAGCATCAATATCTACGGAGAATCTGAAATAAAAGATATTCTCTTTTTAGAAGACAGAGTATATATATTTACAAAAGATGGAAAAGTGGTACTGACCGATACCGATCTCAAGGTTCTAAAAGAGAAAAAATTTCCTTTTGCCATATTTTCGGGTGTAATTTACGGAGAGTTTATCTATCTGATAGAAAAAGGCGGATATATCATAGCTGTTGACAAAGATCTGATAACGGCAAATTATTACAAACTTCCAAATGAGATAGACAACCTGCTTTTTACGGCAGGAGACAAACTCTATTATGAGAACAACTATTTTAAACTAAATACCAAAAAATAATGTCGGGTGCTCTTGAAGCTTTTTTGGAATATATCGTTATCATAAAAGCTTTAAGCCCCTCCACCTGCGAAGCCTACCAAAGAGATCTGACTCAGTTTGAAGAATTTCTAAAAAGAGATATCATAACCTCAAAAACAGCCGATGTGATCTCCTTTTTATCAAAAATAGAGAAAAAAAGCACTCTAAACAGAAAACTTGCCGCTATCAACTCTTTTTTTGATTTTTGTATCAAATCCCGCTTCATAAAAGAAAAACCAAAACTAAGAGTGGCAAAAATCCCCCGTTCTTTGCCAAAATATATGGAGTATGAGGAGTTTAAAAGAAAGGCTGATATGATAGATCAAACAGAGTGGATCGGTAAAAGGGACTATGCGTTTTTACTTTTTTTATATGCAAGTGGAGCAAGAGTCAGTGAAGCACTTGAGATAAAAAGAGGAGATATAGAAGATGTCTGGCTCAAGATCAGACACTCAAAAGGAGAAAAAGAGAGGATGGTTCCACTTCCCTCCTCTTTGGTAAAAAAGATAGATGAGTATCTAAAGAGTCTGCCTTTTTACAGTGATTATATCTGGATAAATTATAAAGGTAAAAGATTAAGCAGAATTTATGCTTTTAAGATATGCAAAAAGTATCTAAATATCTCTCCCCATGTTCTAAGACACTCTTTTGCCACCTCTTTGATCACAGGAGGAGCGGATCTGAGAGTCGTACAGGAGCTTTTGGGACACGCTTGTATAAATACAACACAGATATATACCCATTTAAGACAAAAAGATTTAAAAGAGACGATGGAAAATTTCCACCCTTTGTCAAAAGAGAAAGTATGAAAGAGACACTTGAGATACTTTTGAACAAAAAAATGATCTTCAAAAAACTGATCCAAATAGACAACAAAGATCTAAAAACAAGAAAGAAGATAAAAATCTACGAGGGAGTCGATCCCAAAAGTTATTATAACGCTGTTTTTTATATAGAACAAAAAAGCAGATTTTTGAGAAAAAACGCAAAAGAGATAGAAGAGATCTATGAAAATCTAAAAACCCTAAGAGATCATAACTTCAAAAAAAAGATATTTATCTACAAATGCCCCATCTGTTCCTATGCAAAAGAGGCTTTAAAAGAGAAAAAATGGAGAGTGATAGATGCTTTTGTTTGATATCGGAAACAGTAATACAAAAAGATACAAAAACGGCAAAACAGATATAGCAGATTTGCCGATAAATGAAAGATTTTATTATATCTGCGTAAATGAAAAACTGAGAAAATCCATACCAAAAAACGGTGTTGATATCTCTTCTTGGTTTAAGTTCAAAAGTTCATATCAAAATCCCGGTATCGACAGAATAGCCGCATGTTATACGATAAAAGAGGGTATAGTCGTAGATGCCGGAAGTGCTATAACAGTCGATATCATGGAAAACGGCACACACAAAGGCGGATTTATACTGCCCGGTTTAGCCTCATATCAAAAATGTTACGCTACAATTTCGCCGGTACTTGACAAAAAGTTAAATAAAAATATATCGCTTGACAAACTGCCGCAAAATACAACGGATGCTGTAAGTTTTGGCGTCTTTGCCTCTTTGAAAAGTCTGATTGAAAATATTTCGGGCAAAAAGAGAATCTATCTGACAGGAGGCGACGGAGAGTTGTTGAAAAACTTTATAAAAAACTCCGTTTTTAAAAAAGAACTTGTTTTTGAAGGTATGATAAAAGCTATAAAGGAAAGAGATGTTAACGGTTGCATTGCCTAAAGGCAGGATAGCAGAAGAGACTTTGGAAATATTTGAAAAAACTTTCGGAGAAAAATTTATATTTGAAAACAGAAAGCTTATTTTAGAGAGTGAAAATTTTAAATTTTTACTGGTAAGAAATCAGGATGTTCCGATATATGTCTATCATCAGGCGGCAGATCTCGGAGTTGTGGGGCTTGATGTTTTAACCGAAAAAAATCTAAATCTGGTAGAACTTTTGGATTTGGGGATTGGAAAATGCAAAGTATGTGTGGGAATGAAAAACGAAGATGAATTGGATCTGAGCAAACCGGAAATCAAAGTAGCTACCAAAATGGTCAATATAGCAAAAAAACATTTCTCCAAAAAAGCGATGGCGGTTGAGATCATAAAACTTTACGGTTCGATAGAGTTGGCTCCACTCGTAGGACTCAGCGACGCTATAGTCGATATCGTAGAAACCGGCAATACGATGAGAGAAAACGGACTTAAGGTAGTAGAAACCATCATGGAATCC
Source organism: uncultured Campylobacterales bacterium (assembly GCA_964450755.1). Taxonomy (GTDB): domain Bacteria; phylum Campylobacterota; class Campylobacteria; order Campylobacterales; family JAADDG01; genus JAADDG01. The sequence continues at coordinate 10,437 of CAYVDJ010000016.1, read as the reverse complement.
TCTGCCCACCTCATAGCCAACCAAAACAGTTTCATAGAGAAAAAGAGTGAAATATTATCTTTGTATTTCAAAATAAACAAGGTTTTAAAAGGTTAATAAACAGTACGATTTTGTATCGTACTGTTTATTAAAAAGGTTTTATAACAACCATGATAACGATAACAATCATCAAAAGAGTCGGTACTTCATTGTAAAATCTGAAAAATTTACCGTTTTTTGTGCATTTATCCTTCAAAAGTTGTTTTCTAAAATGATTTAACGAATAGTGATATGCTATCAAAAATACAACCGCTACAAGTTTTACATAAAGCCATACGCCACTCTTGAAAAGATCCGGATTTAGGTAGATCATGGCAAGACCGCTTAGAAATGTTGCCCAAAAAGCGGGAACTCCTATAAAATTAAACAGTTTGTCTTCTTGGATCTTGATAACTTTTACAAAATCTTTGTTATCGATATTTTCCGTATGATATACATAGAGTCTTGGTTGATAAAAGAGCATTGCCATCCAACTCATAAAACTCATTACATGAAAAGCCAAAATCCACTCATAATATTCCATTATCTTATCCTTGTACTGTTTTTTTCGATTTTAGCAAACTTCATCTCTAAAAGAGTTTAAAATATACCATATCTGACCAAGCGCTATACCTCCGTCATTTACAGGAGTATTTTGTTGAAAAAAGTATTTTATACCCTCTTGCTCAAATCTTTTGTCCAACAACTCCATCAAAGTTCTGTTTTGAAAAACTCCTCCGCTTAAAATAACAGGTTTTTTCTCTATCAAAGCTATTTTGATGATAATCTCTGCGATGGTATTTATAAATTTGGAAGCGATAATGCTCCTGTGGATTTTGTGTCTGATATCTTCTCTTATCTCTTTTATTATTTTGTCTATAACAATTTCTTTACCACCTATTTCAAAACCATAAGTATCTTTTACTTCCTCTTTATAAAGGGATTCCAAAAGCATTCCGCTTTGTCCGTCAAAATCAACCTCCTGACAAAGTCCTGTGATAGAAGCAACAGCATCAAAAAGTCTGCCGACGGAACTTGTCAAAGGTGAATTTATCCCTTTTTTCCAAATATCATAAAACAGTCCAAGTTCCTCTTTTGTAAATGCGGATATAACCGGAATTTTCGGTTTTAAAATCTCTTCCAAAGAAAAATTGTCAAAAAGCAGACTCAAAGCGATCCTCTTTATCTCTTTTATAGCTTTTTCACCGCCCAAAAGTCTGAAATATCTAAAATGATATGCTCTTTTGTCTCCGATAAAAAACTCTCCGCCCCAGATATTGCCGTCATCTCCATATCCTGTACCGTCAAAAGATACTCCAAGATAATCACCCTCCAAAAGATATTCGCCTTTACAGGCGTAAATATGAGAGAGATGATGTCCGGTTTGGATCACTTTTACTCCCCTTCTCTCTTGCTCTTTAGCCCATTTTGTACTTTCATATCCCTCATGTTTGTCGCAAACGATAATGTCAGGTTCAAAATTGTAAAATCTTTTAAATGTTTCTATCGTCGTTTTAAAGTACTCCACCGAATCTATCGATCCTAAATCTCCGATATGAGGAGATAAAATGATCTTGTCTTCAAATGCCAAAGCGATAGAGTTTTTTTGATTTGCTCCGACGGCCAAAATTTTCTTTTTCAAAACAAAAGGAAGTTTTATGCTTTTTGGTGCAAGTCCCCGTGCAAGTCTGATGGTCTCTTTCTTATCATTTATAACCTGTACTACACTGTCATCACAGGCATTTACAATTTCTCTGTTGTAATCTACAATATAATCAACCACATTACCCAGTTTTTTGATAAGTTCTTCACTCTCTTTTATTATCGCTTCATCGCTTAGATTTGCACTGGTTGCAACAAGAGGACAGGGATTGTGCAGAAAAAGCAGATGATGCATCGGAGTATAAGGCAAAAAGACCCCTATTCTGTCGATACCGGGAGCGATAGAAGAGGAGAGCCGATATTTCAAGGAGCATTCAAGACGATGAAGTTTTCTTTTTTTGACTACTACAATCGGCTTCTCTTTTGAGAGAATAAGCTCTTTTTCTTTTTGATTTAAAGTTGCAACTTTCTGAATATGTAAAATGTTTTTAAACATAACGGCAAAAGGTTTTGCCGCTCTCTTTTTTCTCCCTCTTAAAGTTTTTATGGTTTTGCTGTTTGTGGCATCACATATCAGATGAAATCCGCCCAAACCTTTAAAAGCCAGAATTTTCCCTTTTTTGATAAATTTTACGGCATCTTTGATAACATTTTCCCCTGTTTGTAAAATGTTGCCTTTTTTGTCCTTCAAAAAGATTTCAGGACCGCAATCATAACAGGATACAGGTTGGGCATGATATCTTCTGTCAAGAGGATCCTCATACTCTTTTTTGCAAACCAGACACATCTCAAAATCACTCATAGAGCTGTTTTTTCTGTCATAAGGAAGAGTTTTTGTGATGGAGTACCTAGGACCGCAATCGGTACAGTTTATAAAATAGTATCGATATCTTCTGTTGTGGTTATCATTAAATTCTTCAAGGCAGTTTTCACACACACAGATATCAGGACTTATGGATGTGGTTTTTTTACTTTCCAGTAATGATTGCTTTATAATAAATTCTTCTCTGTCTAAAAATTTTTCTACATCACATTCGATGGTATCTATAACAGCCAAAGGAGGTTTTTTATAATTTAAAGCTTTTAAAAAAGAGTTCAACCGATCCCTTTGAATATCTATATCTATCAGTACTCCTTCCCCAAAATTGGTAACAAAACCGCAAACTTCATATTTCTTTGCCAATCTGTAAACAAATGGTCTAAATCCGACTCCCTGCACTACACCTTTTATCTTGATAACAGCTCTAATATAAGACACATTTACTCCAATTATAATATCATTTTATAATTCTACCATATTTTGTTCTGATGTATTATAAATTTTAACAATAATTGACCGAATTGACCGGCATTTGTTTTTAAAACGGTTTAAAGGAAAATAAAGCTTTTATCTTTTATACTTACTTAACGATAAGTAAGTATAAGGAAAACTGTCGATGAGAGAGAATAAAAAAGATACTATTTTAAAAACCGCCGCCAGACATTTTTCAAAAAAAGGTTATGATACCTCTTCACTTGAAGAGATTGCAACAGAATGCGGTATCTCAAAAGCTGCTATTTATTATCATTTCAAAGGTAAGGCGGCTCTTTATGAAGCGATCTTGCTTCACAGACTTTCATATCTTTCCAAAACTCTCAATGAAGCGGTTTTTTCCAAAAACAGTATAAAAGAAAAACTGTTTGCCTATATAGAAACTTTCGGATCTTTTTTAAAAGAAAACAGCTGTTTTGCCGCTATTTTGGCACATGAGTTTGCCGACAGAGGAAATCATATGCCACCCACTGCGATAAAAGAGCTTTCAAAGACACTGACTCTTGTAACGGCTATCTTAAATGAAGGCATAAAAGAGGATATTTTTGAGATGGAAAATCCTATGGCGATACAGATGATGATCGTCTCAACACTTATCATGCATCAAACCACAAGAAATCTCAGAGAAAAAGTAACCAAATGTGTTGAAACAAATTTTACGATTTTACCCGAACCCGACATCGAAAATCTATCGAAAATTCTTTCAAAAAATATATACAAAGCTATAAAAAAGGCAAAAAGATGATCAAAAGAGTATTTTTTCTTTTAGTTACTGCGATTGCCCTGTTACCTGCGGTAACGATTACCCAAATGTTTGATGCCCTGAAAAAACAGCCCCAAACCCGATTTGATACGACCCTGGCACAATTTGCAAAGTTGGGGATAAAAAGCACAGAGGATCAGTTTTATCCAAAAATCTTTGCTTTTGGCTCATACGAACACTACAATTCACCAACCAATTTACGCCCTCTCCCTCCGACGGAATTAACCAGACTCGGCAGATCCTCTCCTTACCCTTTTGCCCAGACTATTGAGAGGATCGGTATGAAAATTTCGATGCCGATTTTTGTAAAAGAGCTTTTTACTCTGAAAAACAAAGCAAAAGCTCTCTTTAGAAGTGCAAAATTAAAAAAACAGCTCAATTTCTATCAAAACGAGGCTGTTATCCTCTCTGCCGACGCGGAACTTTTATATCTGAAACATCTGAAAAAAGCTTTGGAAGCCAGAAAAAGATCTCTTCAAAAAACCTCTAAAGATCTGAAGATAAAAGTAAAAAACGGCAGAGCGGCAGGTATAATGCTTGATATGATAGAGGAGAATATCAACAAACTTGATATCGGTATAAACTCCGTTGATATAAAATATTCTCTTTTGGTCAGTCAGATAGAGGCTTTAACCAACCTTCACATAAAAGATCCCGCCTCTTTGGAACTTGTTTCATCTCTCAAAACAGATGATATCTTTGCTCTTAAACCTCTGAAATTTGCTCTTGAAGCCAAAAAATATGAAAAAAATGCGGCTTATGACAGATTTTATCCCAAGATTACGGCAAAAGCACTCTGGAGTGAAAACTACTCTCAAAAAGATGTTTTACTAAATGAAGATGTTCACAGAGGATACGGCAGTTATATGATAGAGTTTCAAATGCCTCTTTTTGATAAAAACAACTTTACAAATATCCAAAAAGCAAAAATCTCTCTTCAAAAAGAGAAATTCAGACTCTCCAAAACAAAACAGGAACTAAAAGCCAAAGCAAAAGCCCTTAAAAAAGAGCTTGTACTTTTTGAAAATTCGATAAAACTTGCCAAGAAAAGTATTGCCAACAAAAAAGAGCTTCTAAAATATGCCAAAGTAGCTTTTAAAAACGGAAGAATGAGAGAGGAAGAGTATCTAAGATATGAAGAGGGTTTACTTGAAGCCCAAAGCCAATACTATGAAATTATCGCAAAAAAATGGCAGAGTATATCACAATTAGCCGTTATTTACGGAAATGATCTAAAAGGAATTGTAAAATGAAAAAGTTATTTAAAATTATCATAATTATTTTAGTTATTGTACTGCTTGTATCGGTTGCCGTAACGGCTGTAAAAAACAAAAAAGAAAAAGAGACAAAAATACCTCCTGCAAAAGAGTATGCGGTTGTGGTACATACGATTATCCCAAAGATGCAAAACACAACTCTTACCCTGCCTTACATTGCCCTTGTTCAAGATGACAGGAGTACAATTCTCTCATCCAAATTCTCATCCAGGATAGAGGAGATAAAACATTCGGGAGTAAAAGTTAAAAAGGGAGAAACTCTTATAAAACTCGATACCGCCGTTTTAAAAGCAAACCTAAAAAGTATCGATACGGAGATCGAAGCCGCAAAAGCCGCACTGGAATCAAAAAAAGAGAATCTGCAAAATCTAAAAGCCATACATAAAAGAACAAAAGAGCTTTTAGAGGTAAAAGGCGCTTCTTTGGAAAGATTTGAAAACGAAAAGAGCAAAATATCCTCCGCTTTGGCATCTTTGAAATCCTCTTTTGCCAAAATAAAATCACTAAAAGCAAAAAAAGAGGAGATCATAAATCTTCTAAGTTATGCAAATATCACCGCTCCTATCGACGGAATCATTGCAAAAACTTTTGTAACAAAAGGTGATATGGCAATGCCCGGCAAACCTCTTATGCAAATAAGCTCTTTTGACGGAACATATCTGCTTGTAAGAGTACCTCGTGATATAGAGCCAAAAGCCGTTTTTTATAAAAACAAAAAACTTCATATAACAGATCTTTCCCATACTTTCAACGGACTTAAAGAGTATAGAACAGATATGATAGACAGTACTCTCACAGCCGGTGAAAAAGTAGTTGCAGATCTTGTTACTTATGAAGGAAAAGGCTTGAAACTGCCTATGGACGCTCTTTTGAACAAAGATGGAAAAACCTATATCCTCACGGCAAAAGGCAACAGAGCAAGAGCAAAAGAGGTCAAAATCATCGCCTCCGGAAAAGAGGGTGTTGTTATCGAACAAAATATTGCACAAAAAGAGAGAGTTATCGTTGAAAAACCGGATATTTTACTAAAACTTCTAAGCGGTATCAAAATCGTTACTCTTAAAAAATAGGGAGGCAAAACAATGTTTTCATTCTTTTATAAACGACCTTATATGCTTTACAGTATCATTGCCACCCTCTTTTTTACGGGAATCATAGCGCTTATAACGCTTCCGAAAAATCTCTTTCCCGATTCAAACCGTCCGCAGGTTATCGTTATAACACAGATTCCGGGAGCCACAGCCCAGGTAGCGGCAAATGCCGTTTCAAAACCGATAGAAGAGGAGATCTCCCGTCTGGGACTGGTTCGTGATGTGAGTTCGGTCAATGTTGCCAATTTTTCTATCGTAAAAGCGGAATTTGAATACGAAAAGGGATTGGAAGCGGCGGCGGTTGATGTGGCAAACGCTTTGTCGATAGCAAAAGGCAAACTGCCAAAAAATGCCAATCCCTCCATCTATACGGCGGGAGATTTTACTCTGCCTGTTGATATTATCTCAATGAGTCCGAAAACAAAAGATCTGAGTTTGAGCGATATCAGAAAAATTGCCGACAGTTTTATAAAACCATATCTTCTTGGCAATCAAAATATCGGAAATGTAGAGGTTTTTGGAGGATATAACAGCTCTGTAAACATAGAGATAGATCCGTTTAAAGCAAAAAAATACGCCATATCTTTTGATCAACTTGCAAAAACGATAGAGGCTTTAAATCATGATATTCCTCTTGGATTTGTAAAAGGCAAAAACGGTTTTTATACTATCACCTACTATGGAGAAAAAGATCAGATAGAAAAACTGAAAAATCTCTTTGTTGCGCCGAATGTAAGACTGAAAGATATAGCCGATGTCAAATGGAGCTACAAAAAAAGGATGAGCGGTTATATCGGCAACGGTAAAAACGCCATAGCCCTCTCTATCCAAAGAGCGCCCAAAGGTTCTGTTTTAAGCGTGTCAAAAGCGGCACGGGAAGAGATGGCAAAACTTCAAAAAAGATATCCGAATATCGATTTTGAGATTTCCGATACACAAAGAGATCTGATAGAAACAGCCAATACTAATATGCTCGAAGCATTAAGAGACGCCATCATATATACATTGATTGTCATTATGATCTTTTTGGGAAATTTTCGTGCCATCATTGCAGCGGGACTTTCGATACCGCTGGTATTTTTTGCAACAATGTCCGTTATATGGCTGATGGGAGGGGAGCTTAATATCGTTATCTACACCGCTATTATCCTTGCTCTTGGAATGCTGACGGATGATGCGGTTGTGATACTTGAAAACATCGAAAGACATCTCAATGAAGAGCATCAAGACCTTCAAACAGCCATCAGAGAGGGAACCAAAGAGGTTATCCAACCGGTATTTGCAGGAACCATAGCCACGATAGCCATCATGTTTCCTTTGATGTTTGTGGGAGATTTTCCACAGCATATTTTCAGACCTCTCATATCGACTCTTATCATAGCCCTTTTGGTAAGCTACTTTCTCTCCGTAACTTTTATACCCAAACTCTCAACATGGCTTTATAAAAACGGAACCGGAAAAACTAAGATAGAGAAGAAGTTTGAATGGTTTTATCAAAATACGATAGGTCGTCTTATATATCCCTATATAGGCATTTTGAAATTTTCCAACGGAAAATGGAAAATATTTCGCCGTATTTTTTTGACTTTTATCGTTTTGCTGATACTTGCCATAAGTTTGAAAAACATTATGCCTCTTATAGGCAAAGATGTGATGCCCCCTATGGATACGGGTATCATAAAAGCTCAGGTATCTTTCAGTGTAAATGAAACGGTCGATAGTGCGGAAAACAAACTAAAACCTTTTCTAAAATGGCTTCATTCACAACCGTGGGTTAAAATGAGTTCTGTTGCTCTTGGAACGGAACCGGGGATATTGAGTCTTGGAAGCGGAAATCTTCCTGCCGAAGCTACAATAACGATAAATGCCGTAAACCGTTTTGAGAGAAAAAAGAGTATCTGGGAGCTTGAAAATGAGATACGAGACGAACTTTCCAAACTGCCGGGAGTCAAAAAGAATGATGTTTTTGATTTTGGAGCTACGGCACTTTCCACCATCAAAGCTCCTCTTGATATTCGTATCAAATCACCAAACTACGATACTCTTCCTTCAAAGGCTCATGAGATCTTAGATACGATAAAAGGTATCAAAGGTCTTACTTCATTATCCCAAAGCTGGGATAATGACTTCAGCGAAGTTGTAGTGGATATCGATGTGAACAAAGCTCTAAGCTACGGGCTTACCCCCTATCAGATATCCATGCAGATACCGCAAAAAGGTCAGGTTGTTTCACTCGGTGCAAATCTGGCCTCTATGAATACACAGTTTGTAAGACTCTATCTGAAAGGAAAATTTGCACAAAATATTCAGACGATAAGACTACTTCCCATACATAGCAAATTTGGAGATATTCCTCTTGAGGAGATAGCAAATATCAAAATACGGCTGACACCGGCAAAGATAGAGAGAGATAAAATGTTATACAGTATCGACGCCAACGGATACCGTGCAAAACGACCTGTAACTCATATCACACAGGAGAGCGAAAAACTTCTAAAAACCATCGATACAAGCGGATTTGTAATCACTCAGGAGGGAGATATCAAACAGTTAAACGACAGTTTCAAAAGGATGATAAAAGCCATAGGTTTGGGTATAGTGATACTCATAATCACACTTATAGCCATTTACCAGTCTGTTCGTCTGGCATTTATCATGATCATCGTTCTCCCTCTTTCAATGATCGGAGCGTCGTGGGGAATGCTTCTTTTTGACAAACCAAGCTGTATGCCAAGTATGGTCGGAATCCTGCTTCTTTTTGGTATCATCATCAAAAATGCCGTTTTGCTGATAGATTTTTACAAGGAGTATGAAGCAGAAGGCAAAACACCGTTTGAAGCGGCTCTTGAGAGTGTAAAAGTTCGTTTTAGACCTGTTATGATGACGGCATTTGGCACTGTTGCGGGAATGATCCCGATAGCTCTCGAACAGGCAGTAGGACTTGAGAGATTAAGCCCTCTTGCAGATGTGGCGGTAGGAGGACTTTTGATAGGAACTCTTCTGACACTTGTTTATGTTCCTATGTATGCCTATATAACCGATCCGAATGATAAAAGAGAGGAGAATCGCTAAATGATAATATTATTATCTTTTGCAATTACAACTAAAATTGTGATTGTCATATATCCAAAGGGCTTAAAATATTCTCTTTGTTCATTTCTTTGACTATATGAGTATAGATCATTGTTGTCTCTACAGATTTGTGTCCCAAAAGTTCTTGAATCGTTCGCAAATCTATACCATTTTGCAAAAGATGTGTAGCGTATGAGTGTCTAAAAATATGAGAAGTAACTCTTTTATTGATTTTAGCTTTGATAGCTGCTTGTTTGATATTTCTCCCCAATGTTTTTTCATGAATATGATGGCGTCGTATGATTTTACTTCTCGGATCTGTCGAAACATTTCTCATAGGAAAGAGATATTGCCATTTAAAGTCATATTTGACATTGGGATATTTCCTTTCCATAGCATAAGGTATATAAACACTTCCATATCCCTCAGCTAAATCTTTTTGATGTAACTCTTTTACATATTCAACCTGAGTTAAAAGTTTGCATTTAATCTTTTTAGGAAGAGGAACTGTTCTGTCTTTTAGACTTTTACTATTCCAAATATATATTTTATCAAATCCAAAATCAATATCTTTGATACGAAGATTTAAAGCTTCGCTCATCCTTAATCCACAACCGTACATAGTATAAATGATCAATTGGTAAACACCTGTCAGGTTAGATATAATTTTTTGAACTTCATCTTTGGTCAAAACAACTGGTATATGTTTCCTTTCTTGCGCCCTTAAGGCTTGGATATTCCAATCAATTATATCTATCTCCAAAACCTCTCTGTAAAGAAACAGTATGGCTGAAAAAGCCTGATTTTGTGTAGTTGGAGAAACTTTTTTTTCAACTGCCAAATAAGTTAGAAATTGTTCAATTTCCTCTTTTGCCATATCTTTTGGATGTCTTTTGTTATGATAAAAAATATAATGCTTGATCCATCCGATATAAGATTTTTCCGTTTTAATACTGTAATGTTTCAAACGGATCTTTTCTCTCACAATATCCAATAATTTCTTTTTTACCATGAATTTCTCCCAAAAAACAAAACAGGACATTTTGTCCTCTATCGCCTTGTATCGTCAAATAAGGGAACAAAATGTCCTGATATCGTCAGATTTCGGGCAAAACGGACACAAATGTTTTTTAGTTTTTTAGAGAAATATTTAAAATTAAACTATTTTGCTAATTTTTTCCAATAGCAGGACAAAAAAATGTTCTACTAATATTGAAATTTAAGGGTATTTGGTATAAAGTGTTCTACTAATAAGTAGTTGCCTCGGACGCTTCGCTTACCGAGGCAACGGAGGCGCGGGTT
>CAYVDJ010000015.1:0-5677 GCA_964450755.1 uncultured Campylobacterales bacterium | reverse complement strand
CTGATAGAACTTTTGGTTGTTATAGCTATTATCGGTTTACTCGCCTCACTTGTGGGACCTAAATTTTTCGGGCAGTTAAAAAGTGCCAAAGATAAAACCGCCAGAGCTCAGATGGAACTTTTCTCTTCTGCGCTTGACAGTTTTCATCTTGATGTGGGAAGATATCCGACAACGGAGGAGGGACTTAAGATCCTTTGGGCGAGAAAAGCGGCGCTGAAAGGTTTCAACGGCCCATATCTGCCTAAAAAAGTGGAAGCGGATCCGTGGGGAAATCCCTATATCTATAAAAAACCGGGCAGTGAAGGTCATGATTATGAGCTTAAATCTCTCGGAGCGGATGGTGAAGAGGGAGGAAGCGGTGAGAATAAGGATATTTCCATTTGGGATTAGATAAAAAGATAGGAGAGATTTTAGTCTCCGAAGGGTTTTGTAAAGAGGAGGATATCGATAAAGCTCTCTCTTTGCAAAAAGAGTATGGAGGAAGGATCGGAACGATCCTGATAAATACCGGTGTTATCGTAGAAAACCATCTTTTAAAAGCCCTCTCCTTGCAGCTTGGTTTGCCTCTTTTAAAAGATCTCTCTATCGAGGAGTTTAACAAAGTTCCTCTAAACTCCGTCTCAAACTCATTTTTGAAAGAGAATGAGATCTTTATCTTTGACGAAGAGGGTGATAGTCTCAAAGCTGCCGTTGAAGATCCTCTCAAAGTTGATTTATTCTCATATATAGAGATGTTAAGTTCCAAAAAACTTGAACTCTATCTTGCAAACGCTCAGGAGATGAGAAAGCTAAAAACCCTTTATGAAGAGGATGAAGAGGGGGATTATGAGTATATCAACGAAGATGAGATCGATAAACTGAAAGAACTTGCCTCCGAAGCACCCGTTATAAAGTTTGTGAACAATATCTTCTCAAAAGCGGTGGAATCAAGAGCTTCCGATATCCATGTGGAGTCGTACAAAAACGGTATGCAGGTGAGATTTAGGATAGACGGTAAACTTCATACGGTTGAGAGTGTGCCTCTTTCGATGAAAATGGCGGTGATCGCCAGACTCAAACTTATCTCAAAGATGAACATCTCCGAAAACCGTCTTCCCCAAGACGGTCGTATTTCGATAAAAACAACCGGAAAACTGATAGATATCAGAGCATCTTCCGTTCCTACGGCATTTGGAGAGAGTTTTGTTCTAAGACTTCTTGGAAAGCAGGATATCAGTTATTCGTTGAGTAAACTCGGATTTTTTGAAAACTCTTTGGAGATTATAAGCGATATTGTCAAAAAGCCAAACGGTATATTTTTGACAACAGGACCTACCGGTAGCGGTAAAACGACGACACTCTATTCCATACTCAATGATTTAAATACCGATGATACGAAGATTATCACCGTAGAAGATCCGGTGGAGTACGAGTTAAACGGTATCAGCCAGATTCAGGTAAAAAGCGAGATCGATTTTACATTTGCCAATGCTCTTAGATCGATCTTAAGACAGGATCCCGATATCATAATGATAGGCGAGATAAGAGACAAAGAAACGGCTGAGATTGCCGTTCAAGCCGCACTTACGGGGCATCTTGTCTTATCCACTTTGCATACCAACTCAGCTTTGGGGTCTTTGCACAGGCTTATAGATATGGGAGTTGAATATTTCTTACTAAAGTCCTCCATTATAGGTATTATGGCTCAAAGGCTTGTCAGAACGCTTTGCCCTCATTGTAAACAAAAAGACGAGATAAGCGAAGATGCAAGACTTCTTTACGGCATAGACAGAGTTATACAAAAACACCCCTTTATAAAAGTAAATCCCCACAAACCGGTAGGTTGTTCAAAGTGCAACAATACAGGATTTTCAGGAAGATTGCCTATCGTGGAGGTTGCACCTTTTAGTAAAGAGATTCAGGATGCTTTTGCAAAAGACAACAATCTTGAAGATCTAAGCCGTTTTGGATATACGACTCTGTTTGAAGACGGGATTTTGAAGTATTTAAACGGTGATACGACGCTTGATGAGGTGCTTCGCGTTGCAAAATAAGAGTGAATTTGTTTATGAGGCTTTGAGTATCAATGCCAAAAGTATCAAAGGAAGGTATGCCGGAAGTTTTAAAGAGTTTCAAAAATATCTAAAATCTCAAGGTCTTACTCTCATAAGCTATAAAGAGAAGAAAATAAAGCTGAAAAAGGGAAATTTCAAAGACGGAGATTTTGCCGGTATCGTGGAAGAGCTTTACTATCTGATAAATTCGGGTGTAAAAGTTGATGATGGTTTGAAACTTTTGATAAAAAGCGCTTCAAAAGAGAGAAGTTACCAGTTTTTGACCAAAGTTTTGGAAGAGATAAAAAAGGGTAATCAGCTCTCAACCGCCATCCAAAATGCCTCAAAAGATGTCAGCTACTCCATAAGTCCTCTCTATATCAGTATCCTCTCAAGCGGTGAGGAGATAGGAAATACGGCTTATGCTCTAAAAACTTTAAAGAATTTTATAGATTTCAAACTGACAACGGCGGCGGAGGTGAAACAGGCACTTGCCTATCCTCTTTTCTTGATAGGTATGAGTGTTGTTATGGTATTTTTTGTTTTTATCTTTGTCGTGCCGAAATTCACCGAAATATTTTCAGCCGATGAAATGGAGAAGATCCCCTATATCTCCCAGCTTGTATTAAAAAGCGGAACTTTTGTCAATGAACATCTCTTTTTGATTCTCGGAGCTTTGTCTTTGACGGTTGTCGGGATATTTTTGTATTTTAAACTCACAAAGATCAATTTTACACAGCTTTTTTATAAGGTTCCCTATCTTAGCGATATGATCGTAGAACTTGAACTCTCACGGGCATTTAACTCTATGGGTATGATGATAAAAGGCGGAGTTGAGATCGATAAGGCTTTGAAGCAGAGTATATCTTTGTTTTCTATAGATGAGCTTCAGTCTATTTTTATCGAGGCTTTAAGTGAGTTGAAAAAGGGACGAAGGCTCAGTGAGGTTTTTGCCGCAAGTTCTCTTATCCCCCCCAATGTCGTTTCGATGATGAGTGTCGGAGAAAACAGTGCGACAATGGGAGAGGTTTCGTTATCGTTATCGGAGAGATTTTTACAAAATTTTAAATTAAAAACAAAAAAAGTTTTATCTTTGTTAGAACCGGTGATCGTTGTATTTATGGGTGTGTTTATAGCCGTTATCGTAGTGTCGATCATGTTGGCAGTTATCTCAATAAACGATATAGCGATGTGATGAGAGTTGATTTTTGCAGGGTGCAACGAGTTGCACCGTTTGGGTCCAAAAAGGCTTTTACCCTGATAGAACTTTTGGTAGTCATAGCTCTGATCGCCCTTTTGATGAGCGTAGTAGTTCCTTCCGGTAGCAGACTTGTTAAAAATGTAGAAAAGATGATAGATAACAGCAAACAAAGAAAAGAGTTTGACCAAAAGAGATATGAAGCTTTTATAAAAGACAAAAGCAACCCTGAAAACAATATCACAAAATACGGAATAACATTATGACCTGTATTCCCCGTATGGTGCAACGCGTTGCGCCATCAAAAGCTTTTGTAACCATAGAAGCCATAATCGCCTTTGTTATCCTAACCTTTGCCATTTTGATGAGTGTCTCATCGATCAGAACTCTGAATCTGTATGAAAGAAAAAAATCTCTTTATGAAGAACTCTATATGAATGTTCTTAGTATCAAAGATTTGATAAAAAACTCTGATATCGAGAAAAAAAGTCGTTTTGAAGGGGAGATAAACGGATTTTCATACAAAGCGGATATAAAAAAAGAGAGTGTTAAAAACAATATGTTGATGGATGAGTTTTTTGGTTTCAGTGCAGGGACATATCAGGTAACTTTGTATAAGGTTTTGTTGGAGATAAAAAAGGGGACATTTGTGAAAAATTACTCTTTTTTATTGACAAGAGAGAAATTATTGCAGGAGTATCAATATCGTCCGTAAAAAAGCTTTTACCATTATAGAGGTTCTCATAGCCGTTGTTATCGTATCGATGCTTATAGCGATGGGAATGTATGCTTTTAAATATTCTGTTTTTGAGGTGAGAAAGCAAAGAACTTTGATTCCTCAAAAAGCTATAAATTTTAATTTTATGAGAACTTCTATAAACTCCGCCTATTTTTATGTGATAGAAAAACATGATAAGTTTAAGACAAAAGAGAGACCCGATATGTACTATCTTTTTGACGGTAGGAGTGAAGAGTTGTATTTTGTCAGCTCTTCGCCTCTTTTTAGCAAAACAATCGTACTTGCCCGTTTTTATAAAGAGGGGGATAAACTGCTCTATCAGGAATCTCCTGTTTATGATTTCAGGCAGGATTTTAAAAATCCCTTTATCTTTGATGATGCGAAAAGTTATACGATTATCGATGGTATCGAGGAGATGAAATTTAGTTATTTTAAGGATAAAAAGAGAAAAGGGAGTATAAACGGAGATATGCCAAGAATGGTTGAGCTTGATTTTAGGATAAAGAAAAAAGAATATACCTACTATTTTGCGATAAATTCAAATTTTTATGATCATAAAAAGCTTTTGGGCAATGAAAAATATCCGTTCTAAAAGAGCTTTTGCTCTCTCTATTGTGCTTTGGATCAGTGCGGCGTTGATGGCTGTGGCGCTTTATTCGATAACCGTTACGAAACAGAGTGTGCAAAATGCAAAACTTTTGGATGCGAAACTTCGCTCTAAACTGGATGTGGAATCGGCGTTTGAAAAAGTTGTATTTTATCTTTCATCTTCAAGATTTTGGGAAAACAGCGCTTCAAATGAACTTGAAGGTATGCCAAAAAAGATCTATTTGGATAACAGAGTGTCCTATTTTATGTTAAATGATTCCAATATCACTTTAAAAGTACAGGATATCGGAGGGATTATGAATGTAACGATTTTGGGTCAAAAACTAATGGTTACCCAAAGACTTATAAAACTTTTGACCGGTAAAGAGTCGCTCTATTTTAGAGATTCATATCTTGATTGGCTTGATCCTGATGAAAAAAGATATCTAAACGGAGCGGAAAGTTTTTATTATCACTCTAAACATAGAGTTTACGGTTCTGCAAATAACAGATATATAGAACACCCCGATGAGTTAAGACTTATAAGAGGATTTGATAGTTTGAGTGATGAGGAGTGGAGCAGACTTAGAAAATATTTTGCCTACTCCTATTCCGGTTCAAGAAATCTCATGGCATTTCCCTATGTGATGATAAAAGCATTTTTGGATCTGACACCTGATGAGTGGGAAGAGTTAATGGCCATAAAAAAGAAAAATATAGAAAAATACAGGGATAAATTTCTCTCTCATATTGCAGATGATGAGGAGAGAGAAAAGATGAATTTTCATCCTACAAGAAGTTTTGTTATAAAGCTAAAAGCCGATAACAAAGGATCTGTATCGAAAATTACCGCAACAGCGGATCTTAAACCCAAAGTTGAGACTATGATAAATATCATAGAATTTAGAAATAAATAAAGTAAATATTATATAATTATATTTAAATTTTTTTTGATTGGTCTGTTTTTTCATTGAATATGTAGGGTGCAACGCGTTGCACCAAAATTACTAAAAACAAAAAGGATAAAAACTTAGTGAAACAAAAACTGATAAACTTTCTTCTAAAAAAAGGCAGGATAGCCATTTTACCGATAGAGACAAGCTTCTATAAATCCCTCTT
>CAYVDJ010000014.1:0-2661 GCA_964450755.1 uncultured Campylobacterales bacterium | reverse complement strand
CCACCCTTTTTGATTTGGCGGGGCAAGTCTCTCAAATGAACCTACCGTATCTCTTTGACCAAGAGCTCCTATAAGCATCTCCGCAACCATAACGGAAAATCCTATAAAAGCTATCGTTATAAGATAAACCAGTACAAAAGCTCCTCCCCCATACTCTCCGGTCATATAAGGAAATTTCCAGATATTTCCAAGTCCTACGGCACTTCCCGCCGCTGCCATAATAAATCCGATACGACTAAATTTTTGAATCTTCACTTTTACATCCTTGGCAAAGTTTTTTCAGATTATACAAAAAGATTGATAAATCTTAAAAATTTAATGTCCAAAAAGAGAGAAAGAGAAGATACTTCCCTTTGAAAATTCTGATTCTATTTTTAAAGAACTTTCGTGAAGATTCAGGATATATGAAACAAAATAGAGTCCAAGTCCCATTGAATTATCCCAACTGTTTCTTCTTGCACGATAGAATTTTTTGACTATTTTCTCTTTTTCAGCATCCTTGATTCCTATTCCCTTGTCCATAACTTTAACTTTACCGTTTTTAACTTCTATGGTTACTTCATCTTCGGAATATTTCAGTGCATTGTCTATCAGATTGATGATTACCGTTTCTATCAGAGTTTTATCGGCATTTACGATTTGATTTTGACATTTGAATATAATTTCTCTCTCTTTGTATTTGTCTTTTAAAAGTTCTGCCGCACTCTTTATCACATCACATATTTCAAAGTCTGTTTTGTTTAAAGTAAGCTCATTGTTTTCAAATTTTACCGCTATGGCAAGTCTGTCGATCATATCGGAGAGTTTTTGGGAGTTTTTGTATATTTTACCGATAAATTTCTCTCTCATGTTTTTGTCCAAATCATCTTCCAACAGTGTTTGGGTATAACCCGATATTACTGCCAAAGGATTTTTGAATTCATGACTTATGGCAGAGATGAGTTCACTTTTCTGACGGTTGGAGCGAATCAGCCTTTGGGTATATTTTTGTTTTTTTTGTTCTCTCTTTTCCAGCTTTTTTGCAAGATTTTTAAGATGATATGCGATCTCAGCAAATTCCTGTGCAAAATCCACATCTATTTTTGCTTTGTAGTTTTTATTTGATATCTTTTTCAAATATAAAAGTATTTTATCTATCTCTTTTTCTATATTTTTGCTCAAATAGTATGAGATCAAAATGGCGATCAAAACGGAAAAAGAAAAGACAGCTACGAGTTTCAACCAAAGGGAGTGAAAATCAGGCACTGTTTTATCGGAATGATTTTTATCTGAAAGTCTGTTTTTTTGATCGGTTACGATCTTTTTATCAAAATCAAGCCGTTGTATATCTTTTAGAGTAAAATAACTTGCAAAAGAGGAAAATATCAATACGGTAATGAACAAAATGAGAAAATTTATAAAAAAGAGTTGATGCAGTTTTAACAAAATCTGTACCCCACTCCCCTTATTGACTCTATATAATTTTTGTTTTTACCGGGGTCTATTTTCTCTTTTAATCTTTTGATAGCCACATTTACGCTTTTTTGGCTGTAACTCTCATCTTTCCATACTTTTTGCAAAAGATAGTTTCTGTCTAAAACCGTATTTTTGTTGTGAACAAACTCTATCAGCAGGTCAAATTCCAGTTTGGTAAGTTCTATCTCTTTGTTTTCTATAAGAACCTTTCTGCTTTTTGGATAGATGGTGATATCCTTATATCTTATATTTTGAGCATATTTTTTTGGATTTGATCTCTTCAAAAGTGCTTTTATGCGAAGTAACAGCTCTTTTATGTTGAAAGGTTTGGTTATATAGTCATCTCCTCCTCTTAGAAAGCCCTCTTCTATTTCAGTATCTTTTACTTTTGCAGTTAAAAATATAATCGGTATATCTATCCCTTTTTCCCTGAGTTTTGCTGCAAATTCACTTCCCTCGACAGAAGGAAGATTTCTGTCGATGATCATCAAATCAACCTTTTCCTCTTCCAAAAAATCCTCTACTCTTTTTGCAGATAAAAATCCTTCCACTTCATATCCCTCTTTTGAGAGTCTGTACTCAAGAAGCTCCAACAAATCCGCCTCATCTTCTATGATAACAATCATATCTTTTACCAAAGATTACACCTTTAGGGCATCTCTAAAAACCTATACAGTCCATAGAAGGCAAAGAAGGCATAAGATTTCGTAAGAGAAATTTGCAGGACTACCCAAAGGTAATTCAAGAATTTATCTTGCGAAAGATTGTACCTTATTTGCCTTCCCTTCGGGCTTTGTCAGTTTGCCCATATACTTCGTTGCAACTCCTTTTAATTTCCTTTTCAAGTATAGTAGCAATTTTTAGTAAGAGATGAGTATTTTCTACTCCTTTTATTACAATAAAAAGTGCAAAGAGAAGAAAAACAGGAATCAACTCTTTTTGTGTATATTTAGGTATGGTTTTCAAATAATATGAAGTTATAACTAAACTGTCCAAAGAGAGAATAAACAGCCATTCTTTGATTACAAAATCATTAATTATCTGCTTTAACTTTTTACTTTTTGCTCTCATTTTCTTTTTTTAAAACTCATATACAAACTACAAAAGAAGTTTGGATCTAAAAAGCAGTTTGCAACTGTTTTCCAAAATAGCGATATTTTTTGCCATCTGGTTTATATCTCTGTCATAGGTATAGACTCCGTATCC
>CAYVDJ010000013.1:0-9066 GCA_964450755.1 uncultured Campylobacterales bacterium | reverse complement strand
AATGCCGAAATCTCTATAGACCGAATGCGGTCTTCCGCAGATTTGGCATCTCGTATAAGCTCTTACTTTGAATTTAGGTTTTCTTTTAGCTTTAGCGATCATTGATTTTTTTGCCATATTATCGACCTTTCGCAAATGGTACACCGAGAGATTCTAAAAGTTTAAAAGCCTCTTTATCACTATCGGTTGTTGTAATAATTGAAATATTCATACCATGTGTTTTTAAAATATTATCATATTCCACTTCAGGAAACATCAACTGCTCATCCAATCCGAAATTATAGTTTCCTCTTCCGTCAAACCCGTTTCTTGAAACACCTCTAAAGTCTTTAACTCTAGGAAGAGCAATAGAGATAAGTTTATCCAAAAAAGTGTACATTCTCTGACCTCTGAGTGTAACTTTTACACCGACAGGAAATCCCTCTCTTACTTTAAAACCGGCAACAGACTTTTTTGCAACGGTAACAACCGCATGCTGTCCGGCGATCAGAGAGATCGTATCTTGAATATTTTGGATTATTTTGGTATCTTTTGCATCTGCTCCGGCTCCCACACTGATAACAATCTTCTCAAGAGCCGGTATCTGCATAGGATTTTTTATATCAAATTCTTCAACTAAAGCCGGTTTTATTTCTGATGTATATTTCTCTTTTAATCTTACAACCATCTTATTCACCTTCTACTTTAGCAACATTAGAGATATCGATAGGCATCTCTTTTTTGACAAATCCGCCTTCGGGATTTTGTTCGCTTGGTTTTACCGTCTTTTTAACTACTTTGCAACCGGCAACTATCACTTTTCTTTTGGAAGGAAGAACTTGTAAAACCTCTCCCTCTTTACCTTTGTCATCTCCGGTGATAATTCTTACCGTATCACCCTTTTTGATCTTAAATTTTACTGCCATTAGAGTACCTCCGGTGCAAGTGAAACGATCTTCATAAAATTTGCATATCTTACTTCCCTGCTTACAGGTCCGAAAATTCTCGTTCCAATCGGTTCGTTTTTGTTATCCAAAATTACAGCGGCATTCTCGTCAAATCTGATTAAAGAGCCGTTTTCTCTTTGAATCTCTTTTTTTGTTCTGACAACTACGGCTTTAATCACCTGACCTTTTTTTACTTTTCCGTTGGGAATGGCTTTTTTGACAGAAGCTACTATAACATCGCCAACACTTGCATATCTTCTTTTACTTCCGCCTAAAACTTTTATACACATGATCTGTTTTGCACCGCTGTTATCAGCTACGGCCAATCTTGTAAAACTCTGTATCATTATTTCACTCCTGAAGAGACAATCTCTTTGAGTCTAAAAGTCTTTCTTTTAGACAGGGGACGACACTCTATCGCTGTTACTTTATCTCCCGTTTTTGTCTCATTTCTTTCATCATGAATCAGATATTTTTTAAATCTTTTCACGATTTTATGATATCTTGGATGAAGCACTTTTCTTTCAACTAAAATAGTTGCTGTTTTGTCACCGGCTTTTTTGACAACCGTTCCTTGTATTTCTCTTTTATACGCCATCATTACGCCTTAACCGTTTAATCTTTTAGCTGATATAGCAGTATTGATTCTTGCTATATCTTTTCTAACTTCTTTGATTTCGTTAGGATTTGTAAGCTGCATAGTTTTAAGCTTTCCTCTAAGTTTAAAAAGCAGCATCTTTTTCTCTTTTAAAAGATCATTTAATTCTTTAATATCTTTATCGATAATCTCAGTATATTTCATTTTCACTTTCCCTTGTCACAATTTTTGTTTTAAAAGGAAGCTTGTGCATAGCAAGTGTCAATGCTTCTTTTGCAAGTTCTTCACTTACTCCTGCCATTTCATAGATGATACGGCCGGGTTTGATATTCATAACCCATTTTTCCACCGCACCTTTACCTTTACCCATTCTTGTCTCAAGTGGTTTTTTGGTAAGAGGTTTGTCAGGAAAAACTCTAATCCATGTTTTTGCTTGTCTTTTTACATGTCTGGTCATCGCAATTCTTGCCGCTTCTATCTGACGGGAATCGATTCTTCCCGCTTCCGTGGCTTTAATGGCAATTTCACCAAAAGCAATAGAGTTTCCTCTGTAAGATTTACCTCTATTTCTTCCTTTTTGCTGCTTTCTGTATTTTGTTCTTTTAGGCATCAACATAACTATTTACCTCTTCTTCTACTGCTTTTTCTTCTTGGCTGAGACTCTTTTTTTACAGGCTGGATACCTTTTGTCAATATCTCGCCTTTAAAGATCCATACTTTTACGCCTATAATTCCGTAAGTCGTATGAGCTTCCGCAAAACCGTAGTCTATTCTTGCTCTTAGGGTGTGCAAAGGAACTCTTCCCTCTCTGTACCACTCGGTTCTTGCCATTTCCGCTCCGCCTAATCTTCCGGCAACAGAAACTTTGATACCTTTGGCACCGGATTTTAAAGCGCCCTGCATAACTTTTTTCATAGCTCTTCTAAAAGCAACTCTTCTCTCAAGCTGGGTTGCAATATTTTCTGCCGCAAGTTGGGCTGACGCTTGAGGTCTTCTCTCCTCTTTGATATTGATATTTACGCTTTTATTGACCAAATCATTAAGTTTTTGTTTGACTTTTTCGATATCGGCGCCCTTTTTGCCTATAATGATTCCGGGTCTTGCCGCAACGATTGTTACTCTTAGTTTTTTAGCCGTTCTTTCGATGATAATTTGGCTTATACCGGCATAATACAGTTCACTTTTTAAAAATTTTCTGATTTTGTAATCTTCGCCTACATTATCTGACAGTACTTCATTGGAAGGAAACCATCTTGATTCCCAGTTTCTGTTGATTCCAAGTCTAAGCCCTATTGGATTTACTTTTTGACCCATCTTACTTTTCCTTCTTAGTTTCTTCTGCTACTTCAACAAAAATATGCGAAGTCGGTTTTCTAATAGGTGTGGCTCTACCTCTTGCTCTTGGTATAAACCTTTTTATTACCGGTCCCTGATCTACTCTGCATGAAGAGATAACCACTTCTTCAGGCTCATAATCACCGTTGGCAACTGCGGAAGCGATAACTTTGGAAATGATTTTAGCCGCTTTGTTGGGCATAAATTCCAAACTTGCAAGTGCCAGTTCCGCATTCATTCCCTGCACTTCTCTTGCTATCAATCTGGCTTTTGTAGGAGACAATCTGATAAATTTTAATATAGCTTTACTCATTTTAACTCTCCTTACTTACCGATTTTCTTCTGAACCGAACCTTTGTGGCCTCTAAAGGTTCTAGTAGGTGCAAATTCACCGAGTTTATAACCTACATGATTTTCGGTGATATAAACAGGGATAAAATTTCTTCCGTTGTGAACATTGAATGTAAGCCCTATCATATCGGGAGTAACAGTACTTCTTCTTGACCATGTTTTGATAGGTTTATTATCTTTGCTCTCTTTGGCTTTAATAACTTTTTTCATTAAATGGTCATCGACAAAAGGGCCTTTTTTTAATGATCGTGCCATCTATCTTCCTTTTCTTTTTGAAATTATTAACCTATCGCTAGATTTTTTTCTTCTGGTTTTGTAACCTTTGGTAGGCATACCCCAAGGAGTAACCGGATGACGACCAGAGTTTGTTTTACCTTCACCACCACCGTGAGGGTGATCAACAGGGTTCATCGCAGAACCTCTTGTTTGCGGTCTGATACCTCTGTGTCTATTTCTTCCCGCTTTTCCGATAACAACATTTGACCATTCGGCATTATCAACAGTACCGACAGTAGCCATACATTCACCGAGGATAAGTCTCATCTCTCCGCTTGGAAGTCTCAAGATCACATATTTGTCTTCTCTTCCCATAAGCTGTGCATATCCTCCGGCGCTTCTTGCGATTTGAGCTCCGTGTCCGGGATGAATCTCTATATTGTGGATAATTGTTCCCACAGGAATATTTTTAAGTTTCATGGCATTTCCGGGCTTGACATCAAGTCCGCTCTCTGCCGCCATAATCGTATCACCTACTTTTACGCCTTCTGGATGAATGATATATCTTTTCTCTCCGTCTGCATAATTAACCAGTGAAATTCTGCAATTTCTGTATGGATCGTATTCGATAGTGGCTATTTTACCCTCGATACCGAATTTGTTTCTTTTAAAATCTATAATTCTATAGAATCTTTTTACACCACCCTCTTTATGTCTTGAAGTGATCCTACCTCTGTTGTTTCTTCCCGCAGTAACCGGTAGTTTAACAAGCAGTTTTGATACGGTAGGTTTGGAAGTGATATCACCTGAATCGATACCGCTCATATACCTTCTGCTGGGTGTATAAGGTTTATATGTTTTAATCGCCATGTTATACCTCTATACTTTCTAATTGTGCGCCTTCAGGCAGTTTGACATAAAATTTTTTATAGTCGCTTCTTTTTCCTGTTACGCCTCTGAATTTTTTTACCTTGCCTTTAACTCTTACCGAATTAACTTTGGTAGGTATAAATCCGAAATAGTTTCTAAGAACCTCTTTTAAACCGTTCTTTGTCATCTTGGGAGATGTTTGGATAACTACAACTCCGTTCTCTTGAAGGCCCAAACTCTTTTCCGTATAAAGAATTGATTTTATATCCGTAATATCTGCCATTTTCAGCCCTCTTTAATTATTTTTTCTAATACCGGTTTTTCGATAATAATCGAATGGTATGCAGCCGCAAGATAAGCATTTAATTCGTTTGGCTTAATTAAATAACAATTATTAAGATTTCTAAATGCCAAAAAAGTTTTTTCGTCTATCTCTTCTTTGATGATCAAAGCATCTCTTAGATTTAACTTTTTAATGATCGCTGCGGCATCTTTTGTTTTGCCGGATTCTATACCGATTGAATCAACTACAAAAAGCTGTCCTTTTTCGGCTTTTTCGTTTAACGCATACTCCAGTGCCAATCTTTTTTGTTTTTTATTGATTTTTTGAGTGTAATTTCTGTTGTTTTTGGCTCCGTGCGCTACACCACCGCCTACCCAGATAGGACTTCTCGTACTTCCGGCTCTGGCACCGCCTTTACCTTTTTGCGCCCAAGGTTTTTTACCCCCGCCTCTTACTTCGGATCTGGTTTTTGTTTTTGCGCTGTTTGCTCTCAAACCTGATGCGTAAGATTTTACATAAAGGTACAAATTGTGAGAATTTATTTTGCTATATTCGGCAGGAAGTTCAACCTCGCCGCTGTGTGCCAAAGCACTGTCCAATACTATCGCTTTACTCATTTAACAATCCTTACTCTGCCAAGAGATCCGTTTGCACCCGCGATAGAGCCTTTTACTACCAAAATGCTGCTTTCGGGATCAAATGAAACCACTTCGTTTTTAACAGTTACTTTCGTATTTCCGTAATGTCCGGGCATTTTTTGTCCGGGTTGAACGCGTCCTGGCCATTCACACATACCGATAGAACCTACTCTTCTGTGAAATCTTGAACCGTGACTGGCAGGACCTCCAGCGAAATTCCATCTTTTCATAACACCGCTAAAGCCTCTTCCTTTTGTAAAAAAGCTGCTTTTTACCGTTTTTGCTTCACCAAGCGGTGCAGTATCCAAATCACCAATTTCGCTGTTTGAAACACTCAAAGTTACAAATTTATTAAATTCAGAAGACAAATTATACTTCTTTTGCTGTCCCATAACAGCTTTGTTTACTCTTTTACCTCTTGGATATGCAACGATAGCTTTTTTATTTTCATCTATTTCACATACCTTTGCCTCTATCACTTTCAACAGTGTTACAGGCGTACTTGGTACTGAAATGGTTCTGCTCATTCCGATTTTTTCTACAATGTATTCCATAAAACTTCCTTTATTTACCCATAGCTCTTACTTCGACATTGACTTCAGGAGCAAGATCCAGCTTCATCAATGAATCCACCGTATCACCGGTAGCCGAAACTATGTCTATCATTCTGGTATGAATTCTGATTTCAAACTGTTCTCTGGAGTCTTTGTTGATATGCGGTGATCTTAAAACCGTATATCTTTTGATCTTAGTCGGTAACGGAATCGGGCCTTTTATCTCAGCACCTGTTCTCTTGACGGCTTCTACAATCGCCGCAACTGATCTGTCTAAAACATTATGATCATAAGCTTTAAGCTTAAGTCTAATCTTTTCCATTGGTTTTCCTCAAATAAAGAACTTGCCCCGTTAAGGAGACATTTTAAAAGCGTGATTATACTTTAAAAATATGGCATAGTCAATAAATTTAGGGTTTTTTGGAACTTTTATCGCTATTTTATTTCCTTTTAACAAGGAAAAGGATAAACTCTCAAAATGAATGTACTTGATTTTTTGTATGAGCAAGAGTTTAAAAAGATAAATATTTTGGATAGAAAAGTTTCTATTACCTCCAAAAAGAGCTTTTTATACGGAGCCAAAAAGAGCGGAAAAAGCTATATCATCTTTGATCATCTAAACAAATACAATGCCAAAGAGAGTCTTTATATAGATTTTGGAGATGAGAGGATCAATAAAAAAGAGATAAAAGAGAATCTAAACGATTTTATAAAGGAGAAAAATATCAGGATTTTGGCTCTTGATAATTTTGATTTCTCTTTCAATCCGCCAAAATGCGAAGAGATCATAATAAGCTGTGTAAAAAAACGGGAGTTGGAAGGCTTTGAAACTATCAAAGTATCTCCTCTTGATTTTGAGGAGTTTTTGTCTTTTTATAAAAAATACTCCAATCTCGAAACAATGTTCAATATCTTTGCAAAAACAGGTACCTATCCAAAAATCGTTTTGAATCCAAAAGACAATATCATAAAAACCATGCAGGAGATCATAAAAACAGCGATCCCAAATCCTCTCAAACACAGAGTATTCAAAGAGTTTGCAATCTCTCAGGGTATGAAAAAATCTCTCTTTCAAATCTACAACATCATCAAAAAAGAGCATAAAATCTCAAAAGACAGTTTTTATACAATGAGCGAAGAGTTGCAAGAAGAGGGACTGCTCTTTTTTGTAGAGAAATTTTCACAAAAAAGAGCGCCAAAAAAGATCTTTTTGGGGGATTTTACGATCAAAAACGCTTTTACATTCCAAAAAGATTTTATGAAACTTTTTGAGAATATGATCTTTTTGGAAATTTGTAAAAGAGATGAAAAGATATACTATCAAGAGGCAATCGATCTCTATCTGCCTCAGAAAAAAACAGCTATTTTTTCCATGCCTTTTTTACCGGTAGAGGTAATCAAAAAAAAGATAAAAACAAATATCCAGAAAATCAAAAAAACAAATATCCGAAAAATAAACATCATAACTCTCGAATATGAAGAGAGCTTTATCGAAGAGGAGATCGAGTGTGAAATATTCACTTTCTGGAACTGGGCATTGCAGATATAAAAAAAGGGGTTGATTTGCGCAGATGTCCCTAAGAGAAGTGAAGCTGAAAGCTTCACTTTTTGGTCAGTTTATGTACGGTATCTATAAAATATTTTGCATTTTCTACCGGCACATCGGGTAAAATTCCGTGTCCGAGATTGAAAATGTGTCTGTTTCCTTTGCCCATTACATCCACTATCTTTTCAACGCCCTCTTTTATAGCCTCTTTGCTGTAAAGTCTCATCGGCTCCATATTTCCCTGAAGAACATATCTGTCTGAGAGTTTCTCTTTTGCAAGTTCGATGGGAGTTGACCAATCAACACCAAAAACATCAAATTCACCGTCTATTTTGTCAAGATATCCGCTTATGCCTTTTGGAAAAAGTATAATGGGAATATCAGGATTGTTTCTTTTTAGATGAGAACTTATCTCTTTCATATATTTCCAGCTAAATTCAAAATAGGCGCTCTCTTCCAAAGCAGATGCCCAAGAGTCAAAAATCATAACGGCATTTACACCGCTGTCTATCTGTTTTTGCATATAAAGTTTTATGACATCTGTTACCTTTTTCAGCAGTTCATGCATAAAATCGGGGTCTGTATATAAAAGTTTTTTTACGATACTGTAAGTTTTTGTTCCCCGTCCCTCTATCATATATGTAGCAAGAGTCCACGGAGCGCCGCAAAAACCTATAAGAGCCTTGTCAGCGGCAAGTTTTCCTCTTATAAGCTTGATAGCTTCATAAACATAACTCAGTTTTTCAGCCGCCTCTTCCACTACAAGTCTGTCCAAATCCTCTTTTGTCTTGATGGGACGAGAAAAAACGGGTCCTTCACCTTTTTCAAATTTCAGATCCATTCCCATCTCCAAAGGAACAACCAAAATATCACTAAAAAGTATGGCAGCATCCACACCGATTATATCTATGGGCTGTAAAGTTACTTCACAAGCCATCTTGGGATTTTTGCAAAGTGTGAGAAAATCCCCCGCTTTGTTTCTTACCTCCATATATTCAGGCAGATATCTCCCTGCCTGTCTCATCATCCAAACAGGAGTATAAGGTGTCTCTTTTCCAAAACAAGCATCTATAAAAATCATCAGTGTTTACCGCCTTTGTGTAAAAAATATAGTCCGACCGAGAGAGCCAGGATAGATCCCGCAAAATACAAAAGTTCCAAAGCTCCGTTATAGTCCGTATGTAAAACCCTCTTAAAAAAACTGACTACCAAAACCATCACGATAACTTTGGCGAGTTTGTCTTTTAGTTCATCAAGTGAATGAATCTCCAAAATTTTTGAAGATTCCGAACTCGAAGCCGCATCGATTTCAGAGATAAAAAGCTCGTAAAGTCCAAAACTGAAAATCAGCATCACAACCGCCATCAGATAGAGATCAATTGCTCCTATGATAACTGAAACGACATTTTCATGAAAATTTTCAGGATGGGTATGCCCCATAAAAACTCCAACCGCTTCAACCGCTATATGATATATATCGATACTGGCAACTATAAAAAGTACAATTCCTCCGAGTATGCTAAAAATTACTGCCAACAGAACAAAAAGTCTGCTTTGCCAAAGCACATTCTCAAATATTTTTTCTATAAGATTCATTCTCCCTCCATTTCTATCCATTTTTGGGCTATCCTCACCGCATTTGTAGCCGCTCCGACTCTTACCTGATCTGCCACACACCAAAAATGCAAAATATTATCCTGAAAATTATCCTTTCTTATTCTTCCTACATAGGTAAAATCCGTATCGGTA
>CAYVDJ010000012.1:0-50495 GCA_964450755.1 uncultured Campylobacterales bacterium | reverse complement strand
GCAAAAAGAGATGAGAAATATAAATATGAGATATATGAAGAAGAAAAAGTCCCATACTATGTTTTAGTATATCCGGATGATTTAAAAGCGAAGATTTTTAAGCTTACCTCAAAAGGGTATGACAAAGAGGGAGATTTTACTGTTGAAAAGTATCATTTTAAAGATATAAAGTGTGAAGTTGAGCTTGATTTTGAGAAAATTTTTAAAAGATACAGGAAATAAAGAGAATCAAAAAATCCCAAAATTCAGGGCTTTTTTTGGAAGTGCGACTTCAGTCGCACCTTAAGTGATGCTGAAGCATCACTTCCAAATAATGTTCAAAAAAACAAATTCTTAAGGATAGGTGGATTTACACAGTTTATTTTACAGGCTCAACATTTTTACATCACTCTCCAACAAAAACTCTATATCATCATCCAAAAGTATCTCTTTTAGCAGAGGTATGGTATAAAAGTAGTCTCCTTTTCTCTTTTTGATAACATATCCCAAAACAAGTCTTTTTAAGCTCTCTTGGATTTGGTTGTTGTCTATCTTTAAGCCATATTTTTCAAAATCTTTAGCAACATCACTTAGTCTAAAACTCTCTTTAGTATATGTTAGATAAACTACAACTCTATCTATACGGCTTTTTTTATCATCCAAAGTTAACCCTTGCCAGTCATAAAGCAAACTATCTAACTCTCCACTTTCTATAACTTTGTCTATATCTTCTTGTTTTATCACTTTTGTTTCCAAATCTCTTACAACTTTATCACATATCGATGCTATCAAGTTTGCTCTATATCCACATCTTTTTATCAACTCTTCAACTATTTTTTCACTCTCATAACTAACACCTATTTTTTTCATCGGCTCTATCATAAGTTTTTTGCTAGAGTTACTATCTAACCCTCCAAGCTCTATCACTTTACCAAAGTTTTTAAGTGGCGACATATAGTTAACCCCAACTTGCTCATAAAGTTTCCAAAAACCGGCTATCACAAACTTTGCATATCCCTCTTGTGAAAGTTTTCTAAAGTTGCTTGTTATTTTGTATCCATCTTTTTTATCATTTTCTACAAATATATCAGCCTCATCTATCAAAAATATAACTCTTTTACCAACTCTTTTTATAGCTTCTACAACATCATCAAGAGAAGAGTTTACTTCAAGCCCCAACTCATAACTTATATCTCTTAAAATACTTCCATCTTCATTTAGTGTTATGTAAAAGCATTCTACTTCACTGTTTTGTTCATATCGTCTCTTTAGTGCTTCAAGGATTGAAGACTTTCCAAGCTGTCTTGCTCCTACTATGATATAGTTTTCACTCTCTTTGGATATAACCTCTCTTAGTATCTCAACTCTACCAAAAAAGTTAGACTCATTTTTTACTCCACCTTTATCTTGATAAGGAGAGAGATACTTAAAGCTTAAACACTTTGAGAGTATCTGTATAAAAACTTGTTTTGGATTTGGCGATAAAAGTAGTTTTGTTAACTCTTTTGAAGTTGGAGCTATGACTCTGTTTACCCTATCTTTTGCAAACTCAGCTATACTATCTTGCTCTTTTAAATTTATAACAAAAACTTTTTCATCATCTCTTTTTTTCAATACACCTTTTATCTCATCAAAAGATTTTTCACAAACCAAGAGTAAAAAGTTATCCATATTTAACTCAAAGTTTCCATCTCTCCAACCAACTTTATAAAACTCACCATCTTTGCTAAAACTATCTACCTCTAAAAGTTTTGCCAGATATGAAGCATCAGCCTTTTTAGAAAACTCTACCGCTTTTTCAAACCTTTTTTCTTCTATCTTCAAACTTTTTAACAAACTTGAAAATCTATCTATCTTTGATAACCTCTTTTTAACCTCTTCAAGCTCTAAAATATCAAAGTTATAAAGCTCTTTTTCATTTGATAAAAGTTTTACAACTATAGGATTTTTATATCTTTTATACCAAAAAATCAAACCTATCAAAAGAGTTATCAAAACTAAAAGTAGTATATAACTCCAAATAGATGGTTTTGGTAAAACTATCTTTATGCCATCTCTTTGCCACTCATAAAGTGGCAGTTGGCTAAGAGATGGATCATTTGGCACAAAAACTTTTATCTTTAAACTCTTTTTATCCAAATCTTTTGGCAAAATAAAAGCTAACGATACAGTTTTATTTGCTTCCAAAGAGGATAACTCTTGGATATTTGACTCAAAAGGCTCCAAAAGTTTAACTTTAGCATTTTTTAAAGCTCTATCTCCACTGTTTCTTAAAGTAACTTTTAAAGTCTTTTTATCCTCACTTAAAATCGCCTTTTCTACAGATATATCAGCAGAAGGTATAACAACAGAGATATTTACAAAAAACTCACTACTGTTTGCTGTTTTTAGTTTTAGTTTTATCTTTTGTTTTATCGGTTTTGGATTTACTCTATCTAAATACCCCTCTATCGGTAAAGTAAATACTTTATCTTTTTTTGCTTCTACTACTTCTAAAACTTTTGCTCTTATAACAATACCATCTTTAAAATACTCTCCCTTTATCCAAAAGGCATCACTATTTGATAGATTTGTTATATTTAACTCTACTGTATTATTGCCATCTAAAACTATCTCTTTTTTTATAGCAGTTACTTTTAAATCATCTTTTTTGGTTAAAGTTTGTGGAAGCAGAGGATACAAAGAGTTATCTCTTTTTACATAGAGCATATCTCCTCTATCGCTCCTAAATATTTTATGTTTTTCATAGTCAAATATAACCCAACTACCACTATCTCCTTCAACTAACTCTTTTTTTACTTCCTCATTTTTTATATCCCATATCTTTATGGTTCCATCCGCTGAACCTGATACTACTTTGTTATCTTTTGTTACTGCTACGGAAGAAACTGAGTATTTATGACCTGTTAGAGTTTTTAAAAGTTTCCCACTTCTTATATCCCATATCTTTATGGTGCCATCACTTGAACCTGATACTGCTTTTCCATCTTTTATTACTGCTACTGACTTAAAAGAAGTTTTATTATCTATATAGTAACTATCTCTTTTAAACTCTAACTTTTCACCCTCTTTTACCAAAGGAGGAAATGCATCTAAAGCCAGTAATAATCTACTAAAAAAAAGTATAAGAAAAAAAACTCTAAAAAAACTACTCATCTTCACACTCTAAAACCTCTTTTGCTATCTCTTTTGTTGTATTATCCCTCCAAGCATACTTTTTCTCTTTTTTTACAAGTATATTTTTCCAAAAGAGTTCATTTAGTATCTTGTTTGCCGACCAAACTCTAAATCTCCCAAGCTCCTCTTTTTCTAAAAGTTTACAAATATCCTCTTTGTTTTTAACAAATCTATCAAACAAAGATGCAACTATCTCCTCCTCTATCTCTTCATCGCTTGAAGGAAAAAATAGTGTTTTAGCTGTATTTAGAGGCGAAAGATTACCGGCACCATAAACCAAAGAGGCTAAAGCTTTTCTTCCAACAAATATCACATGAAGATTTGAAAATCTTTGAGTTAACTCTCTTAGAGTCTTTGCAAACTGTTTATCAAACTCGATATTGCCATCTTCAAGATCATTTATCAAAAGAAACAAATCCTCACTACTTGCTCTTAACCTCTCAACCATAGCCTCTTTCCAATCTTGAAGTTCGCAAACATCTTTTTCTATATAGCAATCTTTTGCTATCTTTTCAAAATACCTCTTTTGATCATCTGTATATGAAGGGACACTTACTATATAAAATGAGTTTTCAAACATATCTTTGCATTTTTGTTTTATACTTTGATAATATGGAGCGATATTTACAAAATCTTGAGAAAATAAAACTACAAGTCTTTTTTCTTTTAAAATATCCATAACATTTTTTGTAAACTCTTCATCCTCTTTGTTTGATGGTAACTCTCTTATATGATATGTTGCAAAGTGATTTTTTATAAAGATAAACAGACTCTCAAGAGCATTTTTATCTTCATCTTTGAAAGTTTGAAAGTAACTCAACTCTTCTGGAAGAGCATCTATGCTCATAGGTTCTGTTATGTAATTGTATAGAGCTTTTGTTTCATCACTCTCTTTTAGAGTCAAAAATTTTACCCTCTCCTTTAACAACCAAGGGGAGTTTATATACTCTTTTTTACTCACAACCGTTACTAAAACTTTAGAACGATATATCGCTTTTTCTATCTCACTCTTCCAGTGATCTTTGCCAAGCTCTTTTAAAGTGATAAAAGATAAAAAAACTTTTAACCCCTTATCTGTTAAAAACTCATAAACTTTTTGAGCCAACTCTCTATCTGCAAAACCACCTTTTTCATCACTATCTTTAAAAGAGATAAATACATCATACATAGAGCAACCTTTGGGGGATTTGATAAAACATTTTACATTAATTTTACCAATTTCAAATTAAAAATACCCCAAATTTAAATCACATTTCTAAAATTTTTGAACTTTTGGTTTTTTGTGTTAAATTTAAAATCCCCCTCCCTTAAAACGATGGTAATTTCCATCCTTTTTTGTATGCCAGAAGTCTCAAAAAGAGGCCGGTTAGGAATATTGTAAAGACTACCAGAAGATTTAGTGTGTAAAATTTGGAACCTATGATCAATAAAACGGAAATGATGATGGAGATTGAAGCGTAAAAATCCTGTGTCATGATAAAAGGGATTTCATTTACCATCGTATCTCTGATGATTCCTCCGCCTACTGCTGTTATGATAGAGAGTATCACGACACCGTAAACGCTGAAACCGGCTTCTATGCCTATCAAAGCGCCGGATATGCTAAAAGCGCAAAGACCTATCGAATCCCCGATAACAAAAAAGTTATGCTGTTGTACTTTTTCATATTTGCTGTAAATTTTGAAAACTATCAGTATCAAAACAACAACCGTTACGATCAAAGAGGGTATCGGATCTATCAAAGAGTATGGTTTTTTGCCCACTATCACATCTCTTACGATCCCTCCGCCAAGAGCGGTAACAAATGACGAGAGGAAGATACCAAGCAGATCAAGTTTTTTTCTCACCCCTGCAAAAAAACCGCTCAGCGTAAAAGAGATGATTCCGACAACATCCATAAAATATAAAAAATGACTTTTTATCAAGATTTCAAAAGTCCCGCTTTTATCTCTTCTATCCCTCCTGTCAGGATTTTTGGATTTGTTATGCCGTAGAGTTTATAGATCGTCGAGGCAACGGCGAAAGGCTCAAAACTGTATGAACTCTCTTTTGGTTTTAGATACATTCTGTTTACCGCCCCTACATTTGGAAGGTATGTTTCTCCCACGATACCGGTATGATTGAAATAATTTTTACCGCAAAAGAGATAAAGATTTTGATTGTTTCCGTGATCCCACCCTTTTGCGCTGTTGAGATTTACATTTCTGCCAAAATCACCCCATACGATGATATTTATCTCTCCCTCTTTTTGAAGAGCTTTTATATGAGATATAGCCGATTTTATGGCACTGAAAAGATTTACCATTCTAACGGGATAATCCCTTGCCTCGTTATGATCATCCCAACCGCCAAGACCGTCGCTTCCAAGAGATATGATTTTGGTATCGGGATTGTTGGCGGCAAGATTGACGGCAACTTTGAGTTTATCGGCAAAAGAGTTGTCTTTGGGATATGTAACGCCTTGCGGAAGAGATCTGTTTTTCAACTCATCTATAAAACTCTCAAGTTCGACCCTTTTATCAAAATCCTCTTTTATCTTTCCGCTTTTGTTCTTCTTCTGTGCCAACTCATCCATTGCTATATCCAAAGCGGCTCTGTTTTCCTGATAGTTTTCCGCCTCTTTTTCACTTTTGGTATAGTAGTACCATCTTTTTGTCCACTCTCTTTTGTAAGGATTTTTGAGTTTGTCATCTATAGATACCGGTTTTAAAAAACTCGGTAAAACCAGATCATAAGTGGAATAAAATATCGACTCTCCCTCCATTGTGACAAAAGGAAGTTTACTGTTTTCATCTATGACTTTGTTTTGATACAGAATATCGGAGAGTATGGCAAATATCCCCGCCGTATCTTCGTCATTGTTGATGCCTCTTTGATTTTGTGAAACACATCTGCCGTGGGATCTGTTGTTTTCTTCGTCTCTTAGTTTTGAATAGCAGGTTCTGAAGATATTCATATCTTCGCTTTCCAAAAGCTCTTCCATGATCTCACCACCGGCTTCCTGCCAGAAATGGTTTGATGTCGGCGTCAATCCTCTGAAATAGCTGTAATCGCTCTGGGAATTTTGCTTTATCTCTTCTATATTTGTCAGATTACCGCCAAGTTCACTTGCTCCGCCATACAAAAAGATCATGATGGTTTGAGCTGCATTTTTTTCATAGATACTTTTGTCAAATTTCACTCCGCTTAGATCAAGAGGTTTGCCAAAAGAGAATTTCGGCAGTAAAAGTGATGAACCCAAAATCGTTGATTTTAGTAAAAAATCCCTTCTGTTCATTTTTCAACCTTTCTGTATCTGTATGTCTCTTTGAGTCTTGAGAGATAATCAAGTATGATAACAGCGGCTCTGACTCTGTCTTCGAGTTTGTTAAGCTCAAAATTGCTTGCCGGTTCACCGTTGTCTTTTAGCATATGTTTTTCAAAAAGAGTCTTCTCCTCTTCATCGGCTTTTCTTGAAACAACTGTCATGAAAAGATAATCAGCCAAAGAATCAACAAACTTTTTATATTCATTGAACATTATTCCGCTGAATTTATCATCGCTTAGAAACTCTTTTTGTATCCAACCGTTTTTACCCCAGTCATAATTGTTAAGCTCATTATCATTTACATCTCTCATAAGTACCTCTTCTCTTATAAATTTGTGATAATTCATAAAAGACTGTGTATCAAGAGGAACTTCACTCTTTTTACCAAGTTTGTATTTCATAGCCGCCTGTCCCATATTTTCCAGATCACTGACAAAACGACCGAAAAAATATTTGTCATGTTTGTAATTCATCTTTTTTGATAAAAAGAAAAATGTCTCTTCAGCACTTTTTACACGCTCACTGTGAAGCAGATACTCTTTTGAAAAAACTATCTGAAGCAAAACATCCTCCCATGTCTGAGGTTTTGATGAAAAAACCTTATCTGTAATCTCGCTCTTTTTGGTTTCGTTGAAATCGGGAAAATAGATATCCGTAACTCTTCTGATGGCTGTTTTTAGAAACTGATCGCTTTTTACAAGCTCTCTGTAAAAATCAAATCCGTTATAAATCGTTGTATTAAAAAGACTCAAAGGTTTTCTGTTTTCGTTCAAACCTATCACCAAAGTATCATAATCCCTGTCAAGTTTCCAGTTTTTCAAAGCCTGTGCCGAAACAGGCACATGAGAATCATCAAAATCCATCGTAAATATCTCAAGCATCTCCCTGCCGTTATCTTCGGGACTTCTAAAGCGCCTCCAGTTATCTTCGCTTATCATATATAAAAATGTAGAGTATCCTATCGTTGTTTCATCTCTGAAATTTCTGACAAGTCTGCTGTAAACTCTTGTGATATTTGGAGTATGGGAAGAGGCAAGTTCATATGCCGGAGAGAACATAATCGTCTGAGTCAAGACATAGGCACTCCAAAAATCGATATAATTTTTATCAAGTTTCTCAAGAAGATAAAATCTTTCCAATATTTTATAAATTTCATTTTTACCCCATGAAGGATATGCGAAAAAGTTTTCATTTTCCATATACGCTTCCACTTCATCCAGATCATTACTGTTGGTTTTTATACCGTTTTTGACAGTTGTGATAAACTGTTTGGAATCTATCAAATCTTTCAGTTTTAAATACGGCATACCAAAATACAGAGTTGAGAGAAGTTTATCCGCCACCATAAATTTATCCTCTTCACTCAAAGCGTCAAATTCCTCTTCACTCAACTGTTCAAGCTTGTAATCATTTGGAGATATGTTTTTAGAATAGAGTTTCAATCCCTTATATTCGGCTTTGTATTCATAATCATAAGATGGCTGTTTGTTGCCATCTTTTAAAAACTCTTTTGACAGGGTATCAAATTCATCCGAAGCCAAAAAGAGAGTTAGAATATCCTCTCTTGATTTTTTCTTAAGTTCTCCTATCCAGTATTTTTTCCCCTCACTGTCGGGTTCTCTGTTTAAAATAGTTCTGTAAGCGATGGTTATAAACTCATCATCATTTACATTTTTATCCAGAAACTCTTTTGAAAAAAAGAAATTTTTAACAATATCGGAAGCTGTTTTATCCCCCTTGGAGAGTCTCTCATACCAAAATTCACGACCCTCGTAATCTGAATTTCTTTGTAAAATGTAGTTGTAAAATCTCTCTATAAAAGCATAGAGAAGATCTTTTTCATCATAGGCATCAACTCCGTAATCTTTACAGACACCCTTAAACTCATCAGACATGGCAAATCCGTAAAATACCTGCTCTCTGAGTCTGCCTTTTTCTCTCATTTCTCCAAGCCAGTAGCTTTTTCCCTCATCATCGGGTTCTCTGTCAAAAAAGGTTTTATAGGTTCTGTTTACAAACTCTTCATCACTCAGATTAAGATCTTTCATCTCGTTGCTGTCATAGAAAAATTTAGCCACCTCCAGAGCCGTTTTTCCTTTGTCAAACTCTCCACGCCAGTAATCTTTCCCCGACTGATCAGCCGTACGGTTAAAAATGTTGCTGTAAAGTCTCTCAACAAAAGAGTCTGTCAAAGTACTGTTTGCTCCAAACAGCGAAATGTTAAAAGCCAAAAACAAAATAACCATCAATCTGTTTAAATTCGGAAAGGATCTATTATTCACTTGAAACCTTTAAGCTAATTTGATTTTTTTATATTATAGCAAAGGAATATAAAATGAAAGTTTAATCTGTTTTTTTGAAAATAATTATCCAAAAAACAAAGATTTTGTGTTAATATATCGTTAAATATATTATATAAGGGTGGGAGATGCTAAACAATGTGGACATGAGTTCAGATGAGTTTTTGACCGAACTTGAGAAAACAAAAAAATTTGCTGATAAAGTCTGTAAACAATTCAACTATGTTTATAATCCGATGGAAGAGGTAAATGAAGGTGTTTTGATGGGATTAACCAGAAATAAACTGATTTATAATAAAAGATTTTGTCCCTGCTATATGGTTATACAGGATGAAAACGGAAAACCAAAAAGTGCAGATGACAGAATATGCCCCTGTAAACCGGCGATAGAAAAAGAGATTCCCGAAGAGGGGAAATGCCATTGCGGAATTTTCTGCTCTCCTGAATATGCTGCAACACATGAACATTAATATATAGGTTTTTAGAGATGCCCTATAGTTATCTTTTACCATATCCTTCAGGTTGGTAAAAGATAACCTTCTTTTTCCCATAAAAAACCTCAGTACATAAGTACATAATTTTACACTTATCCTCTAAAATGACGATTTATTATCCGTAATAATCTAATATATGGAGTCATAATGGAAATTATCGTTCTTATAATAATACTTTTTATGTTGATATTATATTCACAGATAAATTCCATCTCTTTACAACTCTCCAAAATAGAAAGAAAACTTGATCTTTTGCAAAACGGCTCCTTAAAACCACAAATTGAAAAATCAAAAGAAGAAACGATATACAAAAAAGAGATTTTACCCACAAAACCACCTCCAAAACAGACCAAAAAACCGGATTTTTTACAAAAACTGGTAAAAAGATTCAAAAGCAAATCGCTTGAAGATTTTCTCATCGGAAATTTTCTATTAAATACCAGCGTTGTCGCTTTTATTTTGGGTATCGGATTTTTTTTGAAATACTCCATTGATCAAAACTGGATACCTGTCTGGGGAAGAGTTCTTACAGGCGTGGGAGTCGGTTTTGCTCTGCTTTTTGGAGGCATCAAAACTATCGATAACAAACATAAGCTTTTTAGTGAAGGTCTTTTCGGAAGTGCAATTGCCATACTTTATCTTAGTATCTATGCCGCTTTTGCTCTTGAGGGGTTTATATTTTTGGATTTTAAAGCCGCATTTTTGATAATGGTTTTTATCACGCTTTTTGCGGGAATTATTGCCATCAGGTATGATTCTATGACAACGGCGGTTTTTGGTCTCATCGGGGGTTTTGCCACTCCTCTTTTGATAAACAACGGATCTGATGATATTACCGCTTTGATGATCTATATACTGCTTTTGAATTTTGGCATTTTATATATAGCTTTTTCAAAAAAATGGGCTTTTTTAAACTGGTTTGGTTTTATACTGACGGTATTTATGCAAAGTACTGCCGTTTATAAATCCGATGGCATTTTTATATTTTTAACCGTTATATTTTTGGTTATATTTCTTATCTATTCTGTCGTGCCTTTTATCAATGAGATAAAACAGAAAAAGCTGACACTCTCTACACCGATGTCTTTGCTTTTTGGAACAAATTTGCTTGTTTTTTTGGCTCTTTTGGGATATCTGTTTAAAGTATATGACATCTATTTTAGATATTTTTCGATTGTTACACTGCTTTTGGCTCTTTATCTTTTGGGGTATGCCTATTTTATCATCAAAAAGGGTATCTTTACAAAAAATCTTTTTTATATTCTTCTCTCACAGGCTTTAGCCCTTTTGATAATCACTCCCACTTTGCTTTTTGAGGGAGACAAACTAAGTGCCGTTTGGAGTATAGAAGCGGTTGTGATGTTGATAGTAGCTCAAAAAAGCGGACAAAAGATATTTTTCCGGTTTGCTCTTTTGAGTTTTGTCGCTGTTTTTTCAAGATATCTTTTTGTAGATGTTGTTCACACATATTTTATATCCACACCCTCTGTTTATCTAAACGGATTATTACAGAGGATCATAACGATCATTACCATTACAGGCTCTTTTTTTACAGCCTACAAACTAAAATCCGCCTCTCTTTTTAAAAAAGAGATTGCTTTTAGCGGTATTTTTCTCTTTTTTGTCTTTTTAAATGTCGAAATACTCAGCGGAGCAAATCTTTTCTTTCCCAAAGCTTCACAATCTCTGGTTACTCTTTTATGGATTGTTTTTGGTATAGCAATGTTTGTTATAAGCCTTTTTAAAGAGATCTCAACAGGCAAAAAAGTTTCAATGGCGCTTATCATTATAGCCATCTTGAAAGCTTTTTTTATCGATCTTGCCGATTTGGATTCATTTTACAGGATACTGCTGTTTTTACTGGTTGGTATTTTACTTTTTGTATTTGCATATTTTTATAAAAACAGAGCTGATAACTAAAGGTCAGTTTTTAAAAAGGCTATAGAGTAAAACACCGGCAGGTACTACAAAAAATCCGCTTAAAAAAGCACCTATAACAAGCTCTCCGTGTCTGTTTAGATAAAAAAAGGAGGCTATCAAAAACAGATATGCAAAAAATCGAAGAGGAGACAAGATCGCAGGTAGAGTTGTTTTTAGATTTGAAAATGCGTTTTTAAAACCTTTTTGTCTCTTTTTCTCCTCCTGTATGATCTCTTTGAAATCTTTTTGCTCCTCCTCTTTTTCCTCTTCAAAAAGCTCATATCTGTCATCTATTTTGTCAAGCTCGTCTCTTTCGTCGTAGGTTATCTCTTTGTCATTTGCCTTTTGCAAAACCCTCTTTTTATATGAGAGATAAGAAGCAGAAGTTACAAGCAAAGAGGATAAAAATGCAGCCTGAGAGTTTATCAGCCACAAAACGCCTCCTTTGTAGAGAGAAAAGATTATCAAAAAAATATCCAAAACAGATATAACAGACAAAATTCTTTTAATATCACTCATCTTCGTCATCATCTTTTGGAGGAGTATAGTTTTTGTATCTAGGATCGTCTTTTAGTTTGTCAAGCTCTTTTTTCTGTTTTTGGTAGGCTTTGTAGATATTTAAAATTGCTCCGGCAACTCCCCAGAAAACCCCCAGCCAAAAGAGCCATTCATATCCGAAAAATTTTCTCATCATATATCCGAGCCACACACCTATCAAAACGGCTACGACTATCGATATGCCAAGAGAGAGCTGTTCTGCTCCCTCTACTATCTTACCGTACTTTGGTTTTTTGGGTTCCTGCTCACTCATTATACTATCTCTTTGAAAGATTCTTTTGCCGCTTTTATAACTTCATCTATCATCTCATCACTCATAGCGGTTGAGATAAATCCTGTCTCAAACTGACTGCATGCTAGATAAACACCTCTTTTTAACATCTCTTGATGAAAAACTGCAAATCTGTCCGTATCGCTTTTTAGGGCATCTGTGAAATTTTTAACTTTATCGTGATTGAAAAAGAAACCAAACATACTTCCTCTGACATCTGTTTGAAGAGATATATTTCTCTCATTTGCCGCTTCTTTGAAACCATCCATCAATCTTTTTGCTTTTGCTTCAAGTTCATTGTAAATTGACGGATTTTCTTTCAGTTTTCTAACCGCTGTCAATCCCGCACTCATCGCAACAGGATTTCCGCTCAGAGTTCCCGCCTGATAGATATCTCCTTCGGGAGAGAGTCTGTCCATGATCTTGGAAGATCCTCCAAAAGCTCCTACCGGCATACCTCCTCCGATAACTTTACCAAAAGTTACGAGATCTGGCTTTACGGATGTAAATCCCTGCGCCCCTTTCAAAGAGGCTCTAAATCCGCTCATTACCTCATCAAAGATTAAAAGAGTTCCGTTTTTGTTACAAAGTTCTCTAAGCTCTTTCAAAAATTCCTCATCAGCCGGAACAAGTCCCATATTTCCCGCTATCGGCTCTATGATAACACAGGCTATATTATCAGAATCTTCAAAACATTTTTCTACACTTTTTATATCGTTGTATTCAGCCAAAAGAGTATGATTTGTCAAAGCTGCCGGAACGCCCGGAGATGAAGGAGTGCCAAAAGTTACCGCTCCGCTTCCGGCCTGTACCAAAAGAGAATCGCTGTGTCCATGATAACACCCTTTGAATTTTACGATATCATCCTTTAGCGTATATCCTCTTGCCACTCTAATAGCGCTCATCACAGCTTCTGTTCCGCTGCTTACAAATCTGACTTTGTCCACACTGTCAAAAAGAGAATCTATCTCTTTTGCAAGTTCAGTTTCCACAATCGTAGGCGCTCCGAAACTAAGTCCTCTTTTAACGGCTTTTATAACGGAGTTTTCTATATCCTTATCACAATGCCCAAATATCAAAGGTCCCCAGCTTTGAACAAAATCTATATAACGGTTGCCGTCTATGTCATACAGATAAGCGCCTTTTGCTTTGTCGATAAATACCGGAGTTCCGCCGACACTTTTAAAAGCCCTCACAGGAGAATCAACACCTCCGGGGATATATTTTCTCGCCTCTTCATAAGCTTTTATGCTCTTTTGTATATTCATCATTTTCCTTTATTCTGGTTTTTTATATAGTAGTATAAACTCTCTATCTCATCCTGTGTCAAAAAATAGGTAGGCATCACTTTATGGCTCTTTTTGAAACTTTTGAAAAACTCTTTTTCATCTATATCTCTTATGGAGGGAGCTTTGAGAAACAGTTTTTTCCCTTTTTTGTTTTTATAATATGTGATAATTTTTC
Organism: uncultured Campylobacterales bacterium; assembly: GCA_964450755.1. GTDB lineage: Bacteria > Campylobacterota > Campylobacteria > Campylobacterales > JAADDG01 > JAADDG01. The sequence goes on along the minus strand of CAYVDJ010000012.1, from coordinate 37,025 downwards.
CGCTTCCGTCTTCTGAATGACATTTATCACATCCTATACCGCGCGGATTTTTGTATAACATTTTTGCATATTCATAATCTGTGATAAAAGAGTCGCTTTCTGCCCATAAAACGGATAAAAAAAAGATATTTGCAAAGATTGCTTTAGCCATATTTACCTCTTTTTAATTGAAAATGATATAATATCACATTTTTTATTACAAGTCATATAAAGGCGTAAAATGCAGATTTTAGACGGTAAAGCCCTGTCTGACAAGATAAAAGCGAATATCAAAGAAGAGACAAGCCGATTAAAGCATGAAGGTATAGTTCCCGGACTTGCGGTTGTGTTGGTTGGTGATGATCCTGCAAGTCATACTTATGTAAGGATGAAAGAGAGAGCCTGTGAAGCAACGGGAATCTACTCTATCATGCACAAGATGCCAAATGATATCAGTGAAGAGAGAATTTTGGAAACGATAAGGATGATGAATAACAATCCCAATATCGACGGTATCCTCGTTCAGCTTCCTCTGCCTCCTCAGATAGATACACAAAAAGTTTTGGAAACGATAGACCCTTCAAAAGATGTTGACGGTTTCCACCCCTATAATGTAGGCAAACTTGTTTTGGGACTTGACGGATTTGTTCCCTGCACTCCTCTTGGCGTTATGAAACTTTTGCAGGAGTACAAGATAGATCCAAAAGGTCTTGATGCCTGTATCGTAGGAGCAAGTAATATCGTAGGAAAACCGATGTTAAATCTTTTGTTAAATGAATTTGCCACTGTTGATATCTGTCATATCTTTACAAAAGATCTCAAATCCCACACAAAAAAAGCCGATCTTTTGATCGTAGGCGTGGGCAAAGCAAATCTAATCACAAAAGATATGGTAAAAGAGGGAGCGATTGTTGTCGATATCGGGATTAACAGACTCGATGACGGTAAACTCGTCGGTGATGTTGATTTTGAAAATGTTGCTCCTGTTACATCCTATATAACTCCCGTACCGGGCGGTGTCGGTCCTATGACAATAGCAATGCTTCTTAGCAACACTTTAAAAGCGGCAAAACAAAGGTTAAACAGATGAAAGCCAAACTAAAAAAACTTTACGATTTTTCAAATTCATGGACCGGCACGGTTATAATCGTACTGCTTGTGATATTTTTTGTGGCACAGGCATTTGTGATCCCAAGCGGCTCTATGAAGAGAACTCTTTTGATAGGAGATCACCTTTTTGTCAAAAAATTTGCCTACGGTGTTCCCATCCCCCATATACCATGGATTGAGATTCCGGTTTTACCCGATATCCACGGTAACGGACATCTGATAGAGGGAGAAAAGCCAAAAAGAGGCGATATAGTAGTTTTTAGATATCCACAAAATATCAAAATCCATTATGTAAAAAGATGTGTGGCGGTTGGAGGGGATTATATAGCCGTAAAAGACAAAGATCTCTATCTTCATCCTCACGAGGGTGATGAGTATATAAAAAGCCACTATGACAAAAAGGATATTGTAGAGATAGAAGGGTCTTTGTGGGTTAAAAATCCTTATAGAAGAATTTTTCCCGGTATCCAAAATGATCCTCTTATCAAACCAAACGGTCTTTATCCGATTCAGATATTTAACTTCGGACCTTTTAAAGTTCCAAAAGGTGAATTTTTCATGATGGGTGATAACAGAGATCACTCAAATGACAGCCGTTTTTGGGGAAGTGTTCCTTACAGTATGATAGTCGGCAAACCGTGGTTTATCTACTTTTCATGGGACAAAGATTATAAAATCAGATGGAACAGAATGGGCAGGATGATAGATTCACTGCAAAAAGACAAAAGATTTATAGACAAAAGCGTACCGTTGGCGGAATCTTATAATGAGTAGTATCGATCTTATACAGATTGTCGCTATGATACTCTCTTTGGCAGTAGCGATAATAGGACATGAGATCATGCATGGTCTGACAGCTTTCAAATACGGCGATCCGACTGCAAAAATGCAGGGAAGACTCAGTATAAATCCTATTGTTCATGTTGATATAGTAGGAACGATCATCGTTCCGGCACTGCTTTATTTTTCAAATGCGCCTTTTCTTTTCGGGTGGGCGAAACCTGTACCGGTCAATATGCAGGTAGTCATAAACGGGGGTGGTTATAACGGTGCGATAGCAGTTAGTCTAGCGGGAATCGCCTATAATTTTGCTTTGGCAATACTCTGCTCTTTGATTCTTGGTTTTTTGCCTCATGCTACAACCTTTTTTGGAGCATTTGTTGAATACTTTTTATATTTCAGTGTAATTTACAATGTTGTTTTGGGAGTTTTCAATCTCTTCCCCATACCTCCGCTTGACGGAGCAAATGCCGTGATGTATCTTTCTTTAAAGATGAAGATGTTTAAATTTGCCGAATTTATGAGAAAGATATTTCCTTACGGAATGGTTTTGCTTATCGTGGTACTAGCAACCCCAATATCACAGTTTATCTTTTTACCGGCATTTTATATCATCAAACTTTTGTTGGATTAAAGGGAATTTATGGATTTTAAAGTCATGTCTCCTCTTTTGGGATTTGAAGATATCTCCGTGATGAAGCTTGAAAAAATCGATGATGTTTTTATGAAACTCTCAAGCAAAAATAGAGATAAAAAGATCTCTTTTACACTCATCAACCCTTTTGTTTTAAGAGAATACAAAATAGAGATACCAAAATATTACAAAGAACTTTTGGGGATAGAAGAAAACAGCAACTGTTTGATTTTAAACTCGATGATTGTAGAACAGCCGATAGAAAATTCGCAGATAAATTTCATAGCCCCTTTTATCTTTAACATCGATACCAAAAAGATGACCCAAATCGTACTTGATAGTGACAAATATCCGGATTTTGGAATAATGCAAAAAATATCGGACTATATAAAGGAGTAAACTTGCACTTGATGATCATCGGAACAGGCAAAATGGCAGAAGCCATCGTAAAAGGAATATACAAAGATATAAAAGTAACCGTTGTAGGAAGAAATGAGGAAAAGCTCAAATACTTTGAAAAAGAATTTGCCTCTGTAAAAACGGAAAAGCTGACTGAAGATTTGGATATCAAAGAGAAAAAAGTAATGTTGTGCATCAAACCTTTTGCTCTAAAGAGTGTTTGCGAAAAACTAAAAGGAGAAGCCGAAGTTTTACTCTCTATCCTCGCAGGAACGACAATAGAAAATCTCAAAAAAAATATAAAAGCAAAATCTTATATAAGAGCAATGCCAAATCTCTCGGCAGCCTTTCAAAAATCAATGACCACTCTGACCGGAGATGAAAAGTTTAAAAAAGAGGCTCTTTTTATCTGTGAAAAGTTCGGAAAAGCTCTTTGGCTAAACAGTGAAAAAGAGATCGATATAGCAACCGCAATAGCCGGAAGCGCTCCCGCATTTTTGGCTCTTGTGGCGGAAAGTCTAACAGACGGAGGAGTGAAAGAGGGACTAAAAAGAGATGATGCAAAGATATTGGTCGAAGGTCTTTTTGAGGGATTTGCACCGCTAATCAAAGCAAAACACCCCGCAATCATAAAAGATGAGGTAATGAGTCCGGGCGGAACCACAGCAGCCGGATATGCAGCTTTGGAAGAAGAGGGAGTCAGAGCCGGTTTTATCAAAGCAGTAGGCAAAGCTTACAAAAAAGCCAAAGAGAGCTAAAAGTAATTTTTACAAAAACACGGCTTTAGCCGTGTTAAAATATAGGATACGCAGTTAGAAAGGGATTGTATCTTCTATAACTTCTCCTGTGCCTGAAATGGTATCACCTACAATATCGGGAGTAACTACATTGACAACTGCTCCGGTTACTTTGAAAGGAACGGCAACAAGAGAACCTACTCCGCACCCGCTTAGAAATATCACTGTAAAAAGAGTTAATACCAAAGTCTTCATCATCTATCCTTAGCAAATTTTTTATTATTATAGTATAAGTTTATTTATATTGCGGTAGTTTGTTTGTGAGTATATGCTCTTCAAAAACAAGTGCAACAAGTTCGACTGTAAGTATTTTGATATTGTTTAACATTCCCGTTACTATTATCTCTCTTCTTTTTCCTTTTTGGATCTTTTCTATCGCTTCAAATATGACAATATCTCCCACTTTGACGGGAGATAGGAATTTTACATTTGCATTTAACGGCGTAACATAGGGATCATTTACCGACGCCATAGCGCAAAAAATAGCAGAAGAGATCAAAAAACCGCTGTGAACAAGTTTTTTGTCATCTGCTGTCATCTCATTGGTTGTTATCAGAGAAACTTTTGCAAATCCGGGTTTTAACTCTACTACTCTTCCTGATAGATCTCCCGTAACTCTGTAATGGGTTTTTAGATTGTGCTTTTCATATTCATCTAAAGTGGTTATAGGCTGTTCTTCACTCTCCTGTAATGTCTCTTGCATGATAATCCTTCTAATTTTTTAAAATTATCGGATTTTATTTGAAGATATTTAGTTCTTTGTAGTCTATCAGGTTTTTATCGCACTCTTTGTGATAAAAACCCTGCGCATCATAATATTCATGGCATTTGTTATAATATCTCGTATCTATTCCCCTGTCGTTAAAAAATATACATCCCTGCAATAAAAATGGTATAATTAAAACTAATATTTTTTTCATAAAATGATATTAGCAAAATGACTTTTAAGATCAGGTATAAATTATGAAAGAGATTATAGATATCTTTAAAACCATTACAAAAATTCCTCATTGCAGTTTTCATGCCGAAAAATTAAAAGAGTATATTGTCGATGAGGCGAAAAAATACGGCTGTGAAGTTCAAACAGATAAATACTCAAACATCCTTGTTTCAAAAGGAAAGCCGAATATCTGCCTTCAGGCTCATTATGATATGGTCTGTATAGCAGATGCGCCGGATATAGAGATAGTGGAAGATGAAGGTTTTTTAAAAGCAAAAAACAGCTCTCTTGGTGCAGATAACGGGATCGGAGTGGCTATGATGCTCTATTTTTTGCAAAAATATGAAAATATAGAGGCTCTTTTTACCGCTGATGAAGAGGTTGGACTTATAGGGGCTGTAAATCTGGAACTTAGGATAAAATCAAAAAATCTTTTAAATCTTGACAGTGAGGAAGAGGGACATATCTTTGTAGGATGTGCCGGGGGAGTCGAGATTTTTGGAACAAAAGAGATAGAATATGAAAAACTAAAAAGCGGTTATGATTTTTATCAGATAAAAACGAGAGGTTTTCAGGGCGGACATTCCGGAGTTGATATCGACAAGAATATTCCAAATGCCATAAAAGAGCTGGTTTTTTATCTAAATGATTTAAAAGATGTAAAAATTATCAAGATAAAAGGGGGTGAAGCGGTAAATTCCATCGCTAAAAATGCCTGTGCCATCATTGCCGTAAAAGATGAAGAGTTAAAAGAGAGTGAAAATATAGCCGTTAAAAAGATAGAAAACAATTTTGATAAATATATCAGATTTTCAGATGAAACAATTAAAATGCTTTGTCAGTTTGCCCACGGCGTGAGGTCTTTTGACAAGAAGTTTGATATACCCAAAACAAGTATCAATCTGGCAAAAATAGAGCAAAAAGAAGATGTTTTAAATCTCTCTTTTTTTGCAAGATCGATGGATAATAACTCTTTGGAGAGGATCAAAAAAGAGACTTTTTGTTTTTTGCAATCTTTCTCATTTACCCCAAGAAGTGAACATCAATTTCCCGCATGGAATCCCTCTATAAATGAATTTAGCAAAAAAGTTAAAAAGATTGCAGAAAAATATTTTGAAAATGTCGATTTTAAAGCCATACATGCAGGATTGGAATGCGGTATAATTCAAGATAAGTTTAAAGGTTTAAATACACTCTCTTTGGGACCAAATATCTATTTTCCCCATTCAAACAAAGAGAAGTGCGAAATAGCCTCAGTCAAAAAGAGTGCAAAACTGGTAGAAGAGATTTTAAAGGAGATGCAATGAGTCTGCAAAGATCCATACAGATACCTGTTGGAGAGTTGATGCCTGAGTTTGAGTTGGAAGACCCTAAAGGAAAAGTTTATAAAAGTAAGGATTTGATGGGTAAAAACGGACTTTTGATATTTGTTACCTGCAATCACTGTCCTTATGCAAAAGCCGTCTGGAGAAGGATCGTTGCGGCAGCTGAATTTGCCAAAAAACTTGATATAAACGCCGTTGCGATAAATCCAAATATTCATCCCAATTATCCCGAAGATTCACCTTCTTATATGCTGGATACGATAAAAAAATACAATATCTCATTTCCGTATCTTATCGATAAAACACAGGAAGTTGCAAAAGCGTTAAAAGCCCAGTGTACTCCCGATATATATCTTTATGACGGTGAATCAAAGCTCTATTATCACGGAAGAGTTGATGATAACTGGCAGGATGAAAAAGATGTGAGAAAAGAGGAGCTAAAAGAGGCGATTATGATGCTTTTTAACAAAAAAGAGCCGCCTGAAGTTCAAAAACCATCTATGGGCTGTTCGATCAAATGGCAGGATACCGTTTTAGGATAGGGAAATTTCCGTTTCCCTTTTTCTTGTTTTCTCTTCCTGCCGGTATTGATAGCTTATCCTTCTAAATTCATATTTTAGGGCAACAAATGCATCCACTATCAAAGGATTGAATATTTTTCCTCTCTCTTGCATGATTATCTTTTCTGCCTCTTCGTATGAAAATGCCTCTTTATAGACTCTTTTTGAGATCAAAGCGTCATAAACATCGGCAAGAGCCATAAGTTGCCCTTCGATAGGGATTTCATCTCCTTTTAATCCCTGGGGATATCCTTTACCGTCCCATCGTTCATGATGGTGATAAGCTATACTACAGGCAATTTGTAAAAATTCGTTTTTATTATAGCTTGTCATCGCCTTTTCAATCATCTCTTTTCCAAGTATTGTATGTTCTTTCATTATCTCATACTCTTGTGGTGTAAATTTTCCCTTCTTTTTCAAAATGTTATCGGGAATCCCGACTTTGCCTATATCATGCAGTGGTGCTGCTTCATAAAGAAGATGAATATGTTTTGGAGTCAGATAATGGTGATATAATTTCTGTTCATAAAGATACTCGGCAAGTAATCTGACATAATTTTTGGTTCTGATAAGGTGTGTTCCTGTCTCATCATCTCTCATTGCCGCTACAAAAGTGATGCTTTCAAGTGCCGCACTGTGAGCCTGATCCAGCTCTCTGTAAAACCTTCGTTTTTCTTTGTGATTGATCAGTGCAAAAAAGAGTGTAAGAGTGAAAAAATATACGGTAAAAGGAGTCCAAAGATATCCTATAGAGGGATAAATTCCTTTTAGATACAGTGAAACAAGCCATATAGTACTGGCTATAACAGCAGTAAAAAACAACATGAGCAGACGAATATACCACTGTTTAAAAAGAAGCAAAAGCATCAAAAATGATAAAACAAGAGATATAAAAGTATTGATATTTTTATAAAGTTGAGGTTGAACCAGTAAACTGTTATTCAATATATTGTCAATCACTTTGGCATGAATATTTACAGCGGAAATAGCATCATGATTTGCAGTTAAAAAAGTATGTTTTAATCCTGAAACACTTGATCCGATAAGTACTATTTTCCCCTTTATTTTTTGTGGATCCGCCCTGTTTGTCAAAATGTCAATAGCCGAAATTTTTGGAATGGATGGAGAGTTGTAATTAAGCAAAACATTGCTGTTTTTATCCATTGTAACGGTATGTCCCAATATTGAAAAGGAGGAGTGGTTTTTTGGTTTTGCTTTATCAAGAGAGAGCAGTATTGCCAAGGAAAATGACGGGATCAGATTATATTTATATTTTATAAAAAGAGGTATTCGTCTGAATATTCCGTCTTCATCCATTGATGCATTGATAAATCCGAAATCTTCAGTTGCTTTTTGTAAAACAGGATAGTTAGAGAGAATGCTTTTGGCTCTAAAAGCGGTTTGTAGAGGTGAAAAATCCTGTTTTGTATATTCTGTTTTTTGATGATTTTTTAAAAAAACATGCTGAGAATACATATAAACCGATAAAACTGCATGAGTATTTTTAATTGCTTCTGCAAAAATTTTATCATTGTCTTTTAAATCTTCTGGTACAGGCTCTATTTTTATATCAAGATTAAAAAAATCATGATAAAATTTTTCAATGGCAAAAGGTGAAGTTCTGTCTCTGTCGGGAAAGAGGATATTGATTCCTATAACCGTGGGATACATTCTGTCTATCTTTTCAATCAAATAAGCCATAATGATTCTTGACCATGGCCATTGTCCCAATTCCTGGATACTTTTCTCATCGATATCAACTATTACACAGTTTGATGAATATTTCGGAACAGATTTGCTTTTTAGGATAAAAGATGTCAAATCATAGAGTTTATAATCTATATATTCTATAATTTTACTGTGGTATGTCAACAGGTAAAAAAGCAGCGTCAATACAAACGCACCTGCATAGATACTCTTTTTTATCATGTTTAAAATTATCTGATAAATATTTCTACATTACGGTTTTTTGCTTCGGCAATATTGTCTTTTGTCTCTACCTGCAGATCATTTTCACCGTAACCTACTGCTGTTAAAAGCTTTTCGTCAACTCCCTTGTCTATAAGTATCTGTTTTATAATTTTTGCTCTTTTGAGTGATAAAGAGATGTTGATTTTCTGTGAACCTGTCGTATCCGTATGTCCGATGATATCAACCATACAAGGCAGTCTTTTTTGAATTATTTTAATGGCTTTTTTTAAATCCTCTTTAGATGCATCTGTTAATTCTGCAGAATTTGGTTTAAAATACAAAAGTAATGTAACCGCTTTGGGAGGAGTAGCTTTGAGAGTATCTTTAAAACGCTTTTTTATCTCTTTTTGGGTAATATGCAGAGTTTTTCCCGGAGAAGCTTTTTTGTCAGTCAAATTGACCAGAGTATTTGGTTTGTCTAAAAATTTGCTTCCTTTATCCGTTGAGACTACAATGGCATTGTGATCCTTGTCATTATCAAGCAAAATAATCGTACTTTTGGGAGCAGGAGAGCCAAAAATTATTATGATCGTTAAAAAAACAGCAACAAATCCCATGATACTTCCTTTATTTCACTTCTGCCAAAAATCGTGTACCTCTGATACCTACTATACCTTGAGGAATACGAAATTTAACCGATTTTGGAGAGAGTTTTCCTATTTTTCCTGATGAAAAAGCAGCTTTTCCCTTATCCATTTTCAAATCGATATTATATTCGTTTGTCTGGGGTCTAAAGAGATATTTGTTGATAGAGAAGATGGTTTTGGAACCCAAAGATATTCTTGTACCGTCTTTAAACATGATTCCGATACTGCTTTTGGCTTTTGTTATGATGATATCACCCTCTTTTAGTTTAAAACCTTTCTGTAAAGGAATTATTTTATCTGCCCTTTTGACATCTGTCTTTCCGGTTATATTTTTAACTATGGCAATTTCCGAAGCAAAGGTTGATAAGCAAAATAAAACAATATATATACTTTTTTTGAACATCACATTTCCATAATAATTTTAGATGGATGATAATAGCATAAACTATAAATATAAATTAATAATAGAGTTAATTTTAATTATTTATGATTCAAAATGTTACATAATTCTACATAAAATAATATATTTAATAATTTTTATTAAATATAAGTTATTTGAAATATATAATAAATTTTATCTATTAATCTCTATTTAATTTTATAGATTTTCTGTTATAAAGAGTTACTAAGTTAAAAGATATTAAAATCAACACATAAAATCTTAGGAGAAAATATGAGAAAAGTTTTGTTGATATCATTATTGTCAATTTTACCGTTGATTTTAAGTGCGGGAGAGTTTATAACAAAGACAAGTTCTTTAAGCGTTGATAAAACCATAGAAAAGATGAAATCTCTTATAGAAGCAAAAAAAGGAATGAAAGTTTTTGCCATTATAGATCATAAAGCCGGTGCAAAAAAAGCAGATTATGAGATGAATGATGAAAAAGTGATCATTTTTGGAAATCCTGCAATGGGTACAAGAATGATGTTAAGAGATGAAAAAGTGGGAATAGATCTTCCTTTGAGAGTACTTGTTTATCAGGATGAAAAGGAAAAAACAAAAATCGTTTACAGAGATCCCAAAGAGTGGGCAAAAAGTTTCAATCTAAAAGGTTGTGTTCTTCTTGAAAAAATGGAGAAAGTATTGGATGATATAACCTCAAAAAGCTCAAAGTAAGTTTGACAATTTCAAACTTACCTTTTTCCCTCCTCTTTTGACAGTTACTCTTAAAGAATCTTTCTTTTTCAGAAAATAGAGTTCAAGTTTCAAATCCGCAAGTTCTTTTACTTTTTGTCCGTTTATGGATGTTATGATATCGCCTTTTTTTATACCAAGTTTTTTTGCTATGGAGTTTTTCAAAACTTTATCCACTTTCAGGTTTTTGTTGTTTTTTAGATAAACTCCAAGTTTCAAAGGCTCTTTTACTTTTATATCATTTGCCGTAAATATTACATAATCGGCACTTTTTGGCAAAGGAGTTATATCCTGCGCTATCACACTCAAAGGAGCGTTGATTCTTCTGTAAAGCCTGTCTGGAATACCGTAAAAATTCTCTATATGACCGTTCCCGACGATAACAACCATCTTGAAATCGGGGTGTTTTTCCAAAAAACCGGCTGCACTTTGTGCCATCGTTTCATCCCATAAAATCTGAGCTTCAAACATATATTCATTTTTCAGTTTTTTGCCCTTCTTTTTGCTGTGGTGCTGAAAACCAAGAAGAGTTTTCATATCGCTTTCATATCTTTTGTCTTCAAAATTCAGATTCTCAGGCAACATCTTCAGCTCTTTTTTGCTCAAAGAAAAAATCCCCCCTCTTGCTACCTTTTTTGTTATCTCCTCTTCAAGATTCAAAGCGATGATTGGGATGCGGTTTTGTTTTGCAAAGTCGATAATCGGGCGGTAGAGATTGAAATTAAATTTCCATCTTTTAAAATACTCACTTTTTTTCAGAAAAGTTTTCAAATCTATCTTGTCATTTAGATAGTCATCTATTACATTTTGAAATTTTCTTTGGAACATCTCCATACCGATTGCCATTTTTTTGTTTTTTTGATAAAGACCTTTTATGATTTTCAGTTGATTTAGATGATGTGTGAAATTGGGATGATTTTCTCCTGTAAATACGACTTTTTTGTTTTCAATTTGATTGATAATCTTTTCGATAGAGAGCTGTGAAGGAACTTTGACCAAAACCGGTGGCATTGATATTTTGTATATAATGCCGTTTTGTTTTTTATCCGTTTTTTTCTCTAAAACTCTTCCTTTTTTCAAAAGTATGTCGGAATATTTTAGATAGTGAGGCAGTTTTTTTAAAAATTCTGGATCAAAATCAAAAAATCCCACACTGCGGGAAGGGTTGAAAGGGTTGCTCTTTACGATAAAAACAGATTCGTCATTTTTGAAAAACGCAATTGTGATAACTCTTTTTGCCAAATCCTCCTTGTCTTTCAGAAATAAAAGATCATGATTTTGAATATCTTTTTGGTCGGGTTTTGATTTTTGCTTTGCCTTTTTAAAAACCTTTTTTATCTGTGTAAAAGCCTTTTTGTTATCTGTAATGACAAGAAGATTTTTTGATTCGTAAAGATTTGCTATGATTTTTATCTCTTCTTTGGAACTTAGTTTTCTAAAAAGATCAATATTTTGATCCAATATCAGAGAAATCGGTCTTTGATCGCTTTTTATTGTGATTGGGGTTTTAATATCTTTGATATGAAAAATTTTCTCCGTTTTTTTGTTTTGGGTTATGAGAGTAACAAGAAGATCAAATTCAAACAAAGTTTTGTTTTGAACAAGATCAAATCTGATCAAAAAAGAACCGTTATCATAAAAAGTTTCCAAATTTTTGGCTTTTATATCAATCATACCCTTTTTTTCAAACCACTGAAGCGCTGATTTTGAAAAAATATCCGCTATATCTTTGTAAGATGCATATCTAAATTTGTATTTTTTGTAAAACTCTTTCAATGCCTCGAAAAATTTTTTATCACCCATCTCCTTTCTCAACATATGAAACACAAATGCGCCTTTGCCGTAACCTGTAAGCATAGTTTGGCGGTTGTATCTTTCTTTAAACTGAGAAAGTAAAATTTCATTGGAATCATTGACAAAAATCGGATATTCATTCAATATATCTTTTCTATATTCCAAACCTCTGTTTTTCTTCTCCTCAAAAAGATAATCACTCAGATATGATACGAGTCCTTCAGTCCAGTTGCCGCTTTTTGTATCGTTAAAAACACAGTTTCCAAACCACTGATGTAAAATCTCGTGTCCGAGTGATCGGTTTTGTATAAAATCTTTATCTATAATCATCGAACCGAAAAATATAAAGGTTGGAATCGTATAACCGATTGGAGCTTTGTCCTCTATAATGGAAAGATGTTTGTACGGGTATTTGCCTATCATCTTTTCATACATTGAGATATAATGTATGCTCTTTTTGAGATAGCTTTTTGAGAGTGAAAAATGTTTTTTTGACAGATAGGTACAAATCTCTATGTCTCTGAGATTTTCACATTTTTTTATCAGAGTTTTTGTCTTTTTTTCGATAATCATACTTCTGTTTGCATCATAAATTTCTGTTGAATATTTTGCATAAAGTATATTAAAGGAGATCACTGTCATAATCACTATCTTTTTTATCATTTTCTTCTTCTCCTCTTTTGGATCTTTTTCTCTTTTTTTATTTTGATATAACCCAGTTTTATCAGTTTGTTGTATATTTTGCTTACTATCGGACCTGCGCGGCTTCCACCGTGTCCGCCGTGTTCTATCAGTGCGGTTACTACAAACTTGGGATTATCGTAGGGTCCGTAAGTTGTCAGCCATGCGTGGGATCTTTTGTAGTATTCCAAATCCTCCTCTTTTATCCTCTCTTTCTCTTTTTGGGATATTCCGCTAACCTGTGCAGTTCCTGTTTTACCCGCTATTTTAATCTTTGTAAATATATGCTTATATGCCGTTCCTCTCTCATTGTTGCATACTTCATACATAGCTTTTTGAATAAGAGGAAGTTTCTCCCTTTCTATCGGTGTCAATACATCATAAACGGGAAAACCTGTTTTATCATCTCCCACTTTTGTAACAAAATGGGGAGTCGGAAGTTTGCCTGTCGCCAAAAGGGCGGTATATCTTGCTATCTGTATGGGAGTTACCAGAAAATTTCCCTGTCCTATAACAGTTATCAATGTCTCTCCCTGAAACCAGGGTTTGTTATATTTTTTCTTTTTCCATTTTCTGCTTGGAACAGTGCCTATAAACTCATTTGGCAGATCGATACCTGATCTTTTGCCAAAACCAAAACTTTTGTAAACCGGAGCTATATTGTTTATGCCTACTTTTAAACTCTGCTTGTAAAAATAGTCATCACAACTCTCTCTGATGGCTCTGTTTAAATCCACCCTTCCGTGTCCGTAAATATTCCAACATCTGAATTTTCTCTTTCCGACTTCAACCTCTCCGGTACAAAATACACTCTCTTTTTCATCTACTATTCCTGAGTTTAAAAATGCAAGAGCCGAAGCCATCTTTATCGTAGAACCGGGAGGATAGAGTCCTTTTGATATTTTATTTATAAAACCGTGATTTGGGTCGTTTATCAGTTTGTCCCATTCATCTTTGCTGATACCGTTTACAAAAATATTAAGATCATATTCCGGAAAACTTACCGCTGAGAGAATCTCCCCGTTTTTTGCATTCATAACGATAATGACTCCGCTTATATCCTTAAATGTTTTACTTATATAGTTTTGGAGTCTGATATCCAGTGAGAGTTTTATATCTTTGGAGGAAGGCATAACTTTGTCTATCTCCTGAACCTCCTCGTTATAGGCATTTATCTGAATATTGTGATATCCGAGTGTCCCTTCAAGCTCCGTATTGTAATATTTCTCAAGTCCGGTTTTGCCTGTATATCTGGTTCTTTTTACAACTTCATCCTTTTTCATCTCTTTTTTATTTGCTTTGGCAACATATCCTATGATATGGGATGCTAGATCATTGTAAGGATAAAATCTCTTTGTTACCGGCGAAACTTTTATATTTTCGTTTAAGGAAAATTCTGTGAAATTTGGAAGCATATCCTTGTAGGGGATAAAATCCACAACCGTAATAGGCTCGTGATTATAAAACGAGTCCTCTCTTTTGTAGGCTTTAAGCAGTTTTTCTTTATCCAAATCAGGATAGTAGGAGATGATAAAATCAACTGTTTTTTCCAGAATTTCTCTTTTTGATTTTTTGTTTAGATGAGGTTTTATACAGATACTAAATCCCAGTTTGTTGGCTGCTAACAAAGTACCGTTTTTATCTCTGATAACCCCTCTTAACGGTAAAAGATACTCTATCTTTTGTGCATTTTGTTGAGCAATATATTCATAGTATGTATTTGACTTAATACTTAGATAGTATATCTTGACAAGTAAAACAGTCCAGATGGAGAAAAATATAAAAAGAAATATTCTTATTCTTATTTTCATAGGCGCTTTTTAAAGACATTTCCGACTAAAATGGTATCAATCAAAATATAGATAATATAATTATATCCTAAAGGAGGCATGGATTCGTTTAAAATAAAAGAGAAAATACAGTTTATCAAATAGTACCCCAAATATCCGCCAACAACATAAAATGATGCAAGACACCATTTGCAATAGAGATATTTTTTGATCTCATTTGCCAGAAAATTATAATATATGGTAAAAAATATGATAAAAGAGAATAGATGAAAGCCTTTATCAATTTCGTAAACGGTTATGTAGAGAAAAATATAGATAACTTCGTAAAATCTTAATTTACTGTTTGCAAAAAAGAGCAAATAGGAGAAAAAGAGACCAAAAAACGGAGGTAAAAAGGTATAAACGGAAGTGAGAGCTTCATAACAGACAAGCCCTATTGCCGTAGCAACCTTTACTACAGCTCTGTTATGAGAGCTATCTCGTTGCAAATAGGAAAAAGTTTGCATTTTATGCAGTCCGCCCAGATTTTATGTTCGGGTAATTGCTCTTTTGCTATCTCGGTAAAACCCGATTTTTCAAAAAAAGACTTTTTATAGGTAAGAGTAAAAACTTTTTTGACAAAAAGTGTTCTTGCTTCATCAATGGCTTTTTTTACCAACTCTTTACCTATACCTCTTCTTTGATACTCCTTTTTTACTACCAAACTTCTGATTTCGGCAAGTGTGGAGGAGTGTATGTGCAAAGCGACAAATCCCACCAAAATATCTCTCTCTTTTGCCAAAAAATATGATCTGATATTTGTTGCTATCTCATCATCGCTTCTTGGGAGTATAATACCCTCTTTTACCTCAGGCTCCACAAGTTTTTGCATATTTTCTATATCCAAAAGGGTTGGTTTAATATATTTTATCATAGTCATTCTACTTAAAAAGAGAGTCAAAGATATATTGTCTGGTCTTGTCAATATTGCTCTTTTTCAGATTGGAAACCAATATGGCCTTTGGATATATTTTTTTCAGAGCACTTTTCTCTTTTTGGTTTAACTTGTCTGATTTGGTAAATATCTGTAAGATTTTCTGATCCGCTCTTTTGATCTTTTCCAAAAACTCTTCCACAGCCAGATCAATTTTCATATCAAAATGCCTTGCATCTCTCAAAAAAACAAAAAGACGAATGGATCTTCTGTTTTGGATAAATTCGGTCAGATTCTTTTCCCAGTCCTTTTTTTGGGCTTTTGAAGTTTTTGCATATCCAAATCCCGGCAAATCAACAAATCTTGCTATATATCTTTCTTCGTTTTCATCATCTAAAAAAAGGATATCAAAAAAATTTATCAGTTTTGTTTTTCCCGGAGTCTGAGAACTTTTTGCAAGATTTTTACGATTTGTCAAAGAGTTTATAAAACTGCTTTTTCCGACATTGCTTCTTCCCATAAAAGCAACTTCACTGACGCCTTCTGGCAGAGTATCTTTTATAGATGTAGAGGATGTTACAAACTCCGCCTTTATGATTCTTGTCATCTATTTTTTTTCCTCTACTTTAAATATAAATTTTACCGGCTGATTTTTTTTGCCTATGATTACAATTCTTCCGTTTGCTTTATCGATTGTCAGCTTGTCTCCGTAAATTTTTCTGTCCTCTTTTATCTCATGAACAAATACATTTCCCAAAAGCAGATATTTTCTCTCTACCGGAGTATAAATAATTTTATCAGCTTTTCCTTTATAATGTTTGTCTTTTATAAAAAAGACAAAATTCGGTTTTCCCTCAGCACTGTATTTGATAGGTTTGTTTTTTGCATCAAAGATTATCGTAAGTTTTTGCGCCTCTATCTTGTCTTTGCCTTTTGTTATTTTGACATTCCCTTCAAAAAGAGATATTTTATTTATCTCATCCGCCTGAAATTTATCAGCTGAGATTTTTATATCTTCTCCAAAAAGAGAAGTGATTGCAAAAAAGATTAAAAGTACTGTATATTTCATAACTTGTCTGCCTCTTTTATCAAAGCGTTTATTTTTAGAGCCTCTATTATACCTTTTTGTTTGTTATATACAAAGGAATTACCGGTAACTTTTAATTTATCCGTTGTCAAAACAAAAGGTGTCTGAGATGTGATTGTTTTTTCTTTTATCCTGTAAACGACACGATTGCTTGTCAGTTTTGTTCCGTCCTCTTTTGTGTATATGATATTTCCGTAGAGATAGACCGTATCATTTTTATAATTTGCCTGTTTTGCCTTGAGACTCTCTTTCTCCCCTCTTGTAAAAGTCAGGATATCCACCTCTCTTATCTCATCATGATCTTGAAATCTGAGAGCCTTTTTTGCTTTTATGACAGTATCTATCCCTTTTGTATTGATGGTATAGTTTTTTATATCTATAAATTCCAAAAGAGGTACTGTTTTGTTTTTTGAGAACTCTTCTTGTTTGAATTTTCTCTCATATATTGTAAGATAAGAGATAGCTCCCATGTAAAAGAGGATGAAAGAGAGAAATATTTTTAAACCCAAAGCTTTAAAAACTCCTCTTCAAGTTCATCTTTTTTGATGATATATTCAATCATCTCTCTGACTGCTCCCTCTCCACCCTTTTTTGAAAGAACCACATTAACGATATTTTTTATATATGCCGATCCGTCTGAAGGAGTAAAGGATATCCCCGCCTCTTTTAACATTGCATAATCATTGAGATCATCTCCTATAACAGCAACCTCTTCATAACTGATCGCCTCTTTTTTTATGATCTCTTCAAGTTTTGCTTTTTTGTCTTTTACATGTTGATAAAGATGGTTGATTTGTAACTCTTTGGCTCTTCTTGTAACGATAGAAGAGACTCTACCTGTGATTATGGCTGCTTTTTTGCCCATTTTTATCCATGAAGCGATTGCTAAGCCGTCTTTGACATTAAAAGCTTTTATCTCATCACCGTTTGCGGTATAGATAACGGAGCCGTCGGTTAAACAACCGTCCACATCCAAAACTATCAGTTTTATCATAAAATGCCTTTTGTGCTTGGAATGGAGATTTTTTCATTTTTGTTTAAAGCTCTTCTTAGTGCAACCGCAAAAGATTTAAAAGCCGCTTCGGATATGTGATGTCTGTTTTTCCCTCTCTCATAGATGATATGGGCGGTAATTCCCGCATTAAAAACAACCGCTCTGAAAAACTCTTCTGCCAACTCCGCATCAAAATCGCCTATCTTGTTTTCAAGAGGCACTTCATAAACCAAAAATGCCCTGTTGCTTATATCAAGAGCGCATTTTACCAAAGCCTCATCCATTACGACCGAAGCCTCACCGAATCTTTCGATATTTTTTACAGGATAGATCTCTTTTCTCAAAGCCTCTCCCAAAACTATCCCCGTATCTTCCACACTGTGGTGAAAATCCACATGAATATCTCCGTCGCATTTTATATCAAGATCAAAAAGTGCATGTTTTGCAAATGATTCCAACATGTGATCAAAAAATCCGATACCGGTTTTTATCCTGCTCTTTCCTTTACCGTATATCTCCAAAGACAGCTCTATTTTGGTCTCTTTTGTCTCTCTTTTTATATTTGTCATATCATTCCCTTATTATAAACGAGCCTTGAAAATTGTTTCTTGCTATAAAATCTCTCGCCTCTTTTTCACTTTTGAAACCTTTAAGCCAAACTCTGTATAGAGGTTTTGTATCATATAAAAACTTTTTTATGATGGATTTGTATCTGTTGGCATAGTGATCGTATTTCTCTTTATAGATATATGCTCCTTTTATATTTCTAAAAGCTCCTATCTGAACTGCAAATCTGTTTAGAGTTACTTTTTTTACAGTACTCTTTTTGAACCCTCCCTGCGGAGTCAGTTTTGCATTAAATCCCAATACGGTTACTTTTACCGGTGCGGTTCCGCTTCCGATCATATTGAGTTTTTTTGCCGCTGCGTATGAGAGATCTATAATCCTGTTTGCTACAAAAGGTCCTCTGTCATTTATTCTTACGATAACACTTCTGTTGTTTTTGAGATTGGTAACTTTTACCATTGTATTCATAGGCAGGGTTTTGTGGGCTGCCGTGTAGGAGTACATATTGTAATATTCACCGTTTGAGGTACTGTTTCCGTGAAAATTGTCTCCGTACCAACTGGCAATTCCCCTGTAACTGCTTCCTACTCTTACAACAGTCGGATAATATACCCTTCCTCCTACATTATAAGGACGCATTGTAGCTTTATGCATCGACTTGGAGTTATTGATGGTATATCGGGAGTTATATCCGCATCCGCTTATAAAAAAGAGAATCAAAAAGAAGATTGCAATTTTATCTCGGTATGACAATAGATTTTCCTGTTCTTAAAAAAGCTGTTTTCATATTGTTTGCAAGTTTGATTTTTGTAATCTTTGTGTTAAATTTTCTTGCCAGTAAGCCTAATGTATCTCCTTTTTTAATCCTGTATTTTATATGTCTGTTTCTTTTATACTGAACAAGAGGAGAGGGATTTTGTCTAAAAGCTATATACTGTTGATAAGGAATATAGATATTACATTTTTTTAAAGATCTAGGGATATAACCTCTTTTTATATGAGCATTGTAAAATCTAAGTTCTTTGTAGGAGATTTTACATTTTTTTGCCACAGATTTCAGTGTCGTGCCGCCTTTGATCGAAATGGTTTGCAAATAATCGGTTTTGCTTCTGTTTAGAAGAAAGGTAGCATCATTTTTGACAATCAAGTCGGTATCGTTTGCGATATGAGCCATAAGAAGAATCTTTTTGATATATCTTCTGCTCTCTTTGGGGATATATTTTTTATCTGGATCCAAAAGGGTTTTTAGATCATCTGTCCCGGCTCTTTTCAAAGCTCTTGAGAGTTTTCCCTCTCCGCAGTTATAGGCAATGGCAACAAGATACCATTTTTTAAATCTGTTATACAAAAATTTAAGATAAGCTGTTGCCGCTTTGGTCGATTTTATCGGATCAAATCTCTCATCTATATGTCTGTTTATCCTAAGTCCCATTTTTCTGGCAGTTCTGGGCATAAACTGCCAAAGACCTCCGGCTCTTACTCTGGAACTTGCCTTTGGGGAAAAGTTGGATTCTGCCATTGCAAGATAGAGAAAACTTTCCGGTATTTTCTCCTCTTCTATAATCTTTTGCAAAGTCGGGATAAATGCATATCCCTTTTTTAAAACATTTATATAGTCTCTTATCTGATTCTCTTTTATATTCTCTTTCATTGATAAAAAAACATCATTACTTGCAAAAGAGGGGTCAATATCGAGATTTCTCAATATCTCTATCTCTTTTTCAAAGTTTGCATTGGAGTTTACAAAACCGAATAAACACTGATAAATCAAACCGAGTATAATTAATATCTTTTTCATTTTCTTGTTATCCTCTTATATTTTGAAATTCTTTGAAAAGTTTTTTTGAGTTGAACGAAGTAATATCGGATATCTCATCATAACTTTTACCTAAGATTTCCGCTATCTTTTCCACTACGAAAGTAGTGTAATAAGGCTCATTTCTGCCTCCTCTGTGGGGGTGGGGAGTAAGGTAGGGAGCATCGGTTTCGACTATGAGTTTTTCTATCGGTATCTTTGGCAAAACGGCAACCAGCTTTTTTGCGTTTTTGAAAGTTATCACTCCTCCTATACCGAAATAAAAACCATAATCTGAGAGTTCAAGCAGATCTTCACTTGCATTGAAGCAGTGAAGTACTCCGCCAACCTCTTTTGCACCGTTTTTGACAAGAATCTCCTTGCTCTCATGCGTTGCCTCTCTTATATGGATAATGAGAGGTTTTTTTATCTTCTTTGCCAGTTCAATCTGTTTGATAAAAACCTCTTTTTGTCTTCTTTTTTCTTTCTCTTTTTCTTCATGTTCTTTTGGAAGACGATAGTAGTCAAGTCCGCATTCTCCGACTGCTATACATTTTGGATCATTTGCAAACTTTAAAAGATATTTCTCATCATAATCCCCGCTGTGATAAGGGTGAACGCCTGTTGCAAAATAGGTGTTGTCATAACTGTATGAGATCTCTTTTGCCCTTTTTAGATCTTTTGGGTCGGCTCCTGGAATCAAAAAACCTTTTACATCATGTTCACAGGCTCTTTTGATAACCTCATCGAGATCTTCATAATAGCTTTTGTCATCCAAATGACAATGTGTATCTATGATCATATCTTCTCCAATATCTCTTTGCATTTTTTTATACTGTTTTCCCATGCAAAATATTTATAAACATTGAATCTGTTTTGATCTTTGTACTCTTTGTTATCATCTGTTTTTTCTATCACCGCCGATAACTCCTTTGTATTGCTAATTGTAACAAAATGAAACTCTTTTTGATCAAAAAAGTTGAAAAATTTTCTATAAATAAGAGGAATTTTTTTTGAATATAAAGCATATTGAATTGTTTTGCTATTGTTTGGATCGCACAAAGCTATAACTGCTTTGGAAGAGGCTATCATTGAAACATTCTCTTTTTGGGAGATAAAACCTTTTGGGATTTTATAATTTATATCCGAATTTTTTAACATTTTTGTTATCTCAGTTCGTCTTTGCAGAGTTTCTCCTATCATCGGAAAGATAAAAAGAGACTCTTTTTTGAATTTTGAGATCTCTTTTATAAACTCTTTTGTATCTTCTACCGCTCTTATATCGCAATAGATTTGATCTTTTTCCTTTATATCCGTCTCTATAAAATCGATTCCTTTTGGACAGATGGAATAAGACAGAATCTTTTTGCCTCTTTGTTTGAGAGAGGGAGTGATAAACCCAAGAGTCCAGTTGTTGTAAAAGAGTATGATATATTCAAAATCATCCAAAAGTTTAAGAGCTTTTTTTATTTTTACTATTTTGGAGATAACTTTCAGTTTTGGTACATTTTGCAAAAAATCAAAAGGCGTTTTTGGATTTAGTTCTGTAAAACTCTCTTCATCTTCATAAAGTTTAAATCCGTTTATCTGAAGTGTCAAAACTTCCATATTCTCTTTTTGGAGATTTTTCATAAGCTCTTTTATAAACGGCTCTCTTTTATTGCAAAGAAAAAGGATTTTCATCTTTTATCCCTAAAAAAGAGCATGGGAAAAAACAAGAGTCGTTGTTGTCAGCAAAACGATTCCGGCAGCTTTGTTATAGAGTTTGTTTGCCGTGATGAAAACCAGCATCAAAGAGACTATAAATGCAGCCATAATATCAAAAAAGTTTCCCGTCATATCAACTTTCAAAGGATGAACAAATGCAGCACTTCCCAAAACTACGGTAAAATTTGCAACATTGCTTCCTATGATATTTCCTATCGCCATATCGGCATTGTTTTTAAGAGCCGCTATGACACTTACGACAAGTTCAGGCAGACTTGTTCCAAACGCTATAAGCAAAAGTCCTATGATCCATTCGCTGACTCCCAGATTTCTTGCTATATTTGAAGCACTGCTTACCGCAAAATCGGCTCCTGTTACAACAAGAACAAATCCCGCCAAAAGAAGCAGCAGGGTTTTTGTCCATTTAAATTTTTCTTTGACAAGCTCTTCATCAATTTCTGCCGTAATCTCTTTTGCATCTTCCGAGAGAAAAAGCAGATAAGAAGCCATTATAAAAAAGAGCAAGATTCCTTCATAAGCCGATATTTTACCGTCATACCCCATCAATATAAAGATAAGAATCGGAAAAAGCGACCATGCGCTGTCTTTTGCAAAAAGATCTCTTTTGGGTTTGATGTTTTTTGAGAGTAAAAACACAACTCCCAAAACCAAAGAGATATTTAATATAACGCTTCCCATAACATTTGCAACCGCCATATCGCTTTTGTGATGATAACTTGCGGCGATTGATGCCGCCATTTCGGGCAGACTCGTTCCAAGTGCTATAAGTGTTGCTCCTATAACAAAATGGGAGATGTTATAGTGAAGAGCTATTCTTTCTGATTCTACTATGATAAAATGTGCTCCGTATATAAGAGCTCCCATAGATATTATAAAAATGATATAGTCCATTATTTATTGACTCCTGATGATTAAACTTTTTGGAAGATGGTATTTTACTATAATATCCGCCTCTTTTTGTCTCATTTGTCCGTTATCTTTTTCATGATCATATCCCAAAAGGTGCAAAAGTCCGTGAACGAACAAAAGAGTCAGCTCTTCATCGACTGTATGTCCAAGCTCTTTTGCCTTCTCTTTTGCCTTGTCAATGCTGATAATGATAGAACCCAAAGGGGAAAAGGGGATATTTTCAAGAGGAAAACTCAAAACATCGGTAGGTTTATCCGTATTTCTGTACTCTTTGTTTAGTTTTTGAATCTCCTCATTATCTGTTATGATAAGCTCGACATCCTTTTTAGTCAAGTCTTTCAAAATCTTTTCCAAAAAAGATGAATTAATTTTATAATCAGTATGATTTTCTATCGTAATATGAGATCCTTTTAGATTTTGGTCGTAATTTTACCAAAAATAGTTTGAAAACTTTTTATCATTTTTGTTTTCATTCCGTTTTATCTGATAACATACCTGCAATACTATCTATTTTTTCTATTTTATCGCTTGAAATCTTTTCATCTTGACATCAACCCTTTTTCAATCTATAATACTGAAAAATTAATATTTCAGGAAAACTGCCATGATCAAAAAAAGCATAACTGCATTAATCGCTCTAACACTCATAAGTTCTTTGGCATTTGCCGATAAACTGGCTGATGTTAAAAAGGCGGGTGTTTTAAAAGCAGGGGTAAAATATGATTTTAAACCTTTCGGATATGTTGATAAAACAAACAAAGTTGTCGGTTTTGATATAGACCTTCTAAACTATATCGCTAAAAAGCTCGGTGTCAAAATCACTTTTCAGCAGGTTACTTCAAAAACAAGAATCCCTCTCGTAGCTTCCGGCAAGATAGACATAGCCGCAGCCTCCATGACGCATAAAGTAAAAAGAGATGAGACGATTGATTTTACGATCTCATACTTTTTTGACGGACAGGCTATTTTGGCAAGAGCCGATGCAAAAGAGAAAAGTTACAAAGATTATGAAAACAAAAGAGTAGCGGCGATTCAGGGAGCTACAAGCGGAGAAAACTTCAAAAGAGTTCAGCCAAAAGCCAAAATCGTCTATTTTCAGGAGTATCCACAAGCCATCATGGCACTTAAAAAAGGAAAAGTTGATGCTATCACAACTGATCTTGTCTGGTGCTCTACTCAGGCAAAAGAGAGTAACGGGGCATTTAAGGTCATAGGATCTGCTTTTACAAATGAACCGTACGGTATGGGTGTTGCCGAAAACGAATCCAATTTCAAAGATGAGATAAACTTTGCTATCCAGGATGCAGTAAGAGACGGAAGTTATTCAAAACTGTATAAAAAATGGTTTGGAAAAGAGCCTGAAAAGTTGCCTGAAGTATGGCCTAAATAAAAAGAGGCCTTGCCTCTCCTTTTTTAAGGAAACAGCAGATGACATACGACTTTAACTGGGCGGTTTTGATAGAATACAAAGAACTGCTTACAGATGGTTTTATAATGACTTTAAAACTCTCTGTAATCGGTATCTTTTTGGCTTTTATCATGGGAACTTTGATCTCTTTGATGAGAGTGAGCAAAAATTTCTTTATCTCTTTGATTGGTGTTTACTATACGGAATTTTTCAGAAACATCCCTTTGATAGTACAGATGTTCTTTATCTATTTTACTTTCAATCTAACCGATATATTTCCTTTTTTGGAAAAATTTGCATCTTTTACAGGAGTAGAAAGTTCCAATGAATTTTTTTCCGCTCTTTTGGCTCTGGTTACCTACACAAGTACCTACATAGCAGAAGCGATAAGAGGAGGTATCCACTCCATACCAAAAGGTCAGGAGGAAGCCGCCAAAAGTCTCGGCATGAGTTATATCCAAACCCATTTTCTCATCATATTTCCCCAGGCTGTTAAAATAGCATGGGGACCTATAACATCACAGTTTATAAATCTCATCAAAAACTCCTCTCTTGCTATGACGATAGGAGTGGCAGAGCTTACTTTTCAGACTCAGGAGATAGATTCTCTTACCTTCAGAGGTTTTGAAGCAGCTACGGCGGTTACATTGATATACCTTTTCTTGACATTGGCAACATCTTCATTTATGGGTGTGATAGAGAGATTTGCTCTGATAAAAACAGGGGGTATGAAATGAATGAGGCGATAAAACTCTACTTTGAAAAAAACAAAATTTTGTTTTTTATCCTGAACCTTGTTATGATCATTGCATTATTGAAACTGTTTCAGATGTTAGCCTATCCCAAAGCCGATTTCAAAGAGGCTTTGACTTTAAATAATATCAAATTTATGCTTGTCGGTATGGACGGAGAACTTGGAGGATTGGCTTTGACTTTTGTTATAGCCATAATCTCCATCATAGGAAGTTTCATATTCGGATCGATACTTGCAATCGCCAGATTCAGCAAAAACAGATTTATAAACACTCCTGCGATTTTATATATAGAGCTTTTTAGAGCATTGCCTCTTATAATGGTTATCTTTTGGGTCTATTTTGCCGTTCCTATCGTAGGCGGTGCTTTGTTTCATACCAAGATATCGGCATCGGCTTTAACTTCGGCATTGATATCTTTTACACTTTTTGAATCGGCATATATAGCAGAAATCGTAAGAGCAGGTTTAAAATCAATACCACAGGGTCAGTTTGAAGCTGCCAAAACTTTGGGAATGAGTGGTTATCAAACCTTTTTTCTCATCATACTGCCTCAAGCTTACCGCAGGATGATTCCCGCTATCGTTTCCCAGTTTGTCTCTTTGTTTAAAGATACATCTTTGGCTTATGTTATCGGTGTCATAGAATTTTTCAGAGCAGCAACGATCATCAACAACAGGATTTATCAAAGTTTTGAAATTTTCAGTTTTGTGGCTATAGTCTATTTTATATGCTCTTTCAGTCTCAGCAAAATAGCGGCTATGATGGAGAGAAAAGTTCAAAAACAGTTGCATACCTAAGGAAAAAGATGAATAACAATAAAATTATGATAAAAATGCAAAATGTTCAAAAATACTACGGAGATTTCCATGCTTTGAGAGATATCGATTTTACGGTAAAAGAGGGAGAGATAGTAGTTATATGCGGTCCCAGCGGAAGCGGTAAATCCACACTGATTCGCTGTATAAACGCTTTGGAAGATTTCTCAAGCGGAAGTATAACGGTAGATGGAAAAGATCTCAAAGACAAAAAAACCGATATAAAAAAAGTAAGACAGGAAGCCGGTATGGTTTTTCAACACTTCAACCTTTTCCCCCACAAAACAATTCTTGAAAATATAACGATAGGTCCTGTAAAAGTAAAAAAGATACCAAAAGAGAAAGCTGAAAAAAAAGCAAGAGAACTGTTGGAAAAAGTAAAAATTCCACATCAGGCAGACAAATATCCCTCCCAATTAAGCGGAGGACAACAACAAAGAGTTGCCATAGCCAGAGCTTTGGCAATGGAACCTAAAATAATCCTTTTTGACGAACCAACATCGGCACTTGATCCGGAAATGATCGGAGAGGTTTTGGATGTTATGAAATCACTCGCAACAGAAAATTTTACTATCGTATGCGTAACTCATGAAATGGGATTTGCCAAAGAGGTTGCCAACAGGATAGTTTTCATGAGTGACGGAATGATAATCGAAGAAAACAACCCCCACGACTTTTTTAACAATCCCAAAACCGACAGGGCAAAAAGGTTTTTGAAAGAGATATTAACCTAAAGATCATTTTGTAAAAAGTTTTACAAGATTAAGCCTCTTCTCTCTCCCTGTGAGTACATAGTGCATCTCGTAAAAATTTTCGACTATATACTCCAGATCATTAAAACTCTCAAAAGTGGCAGCTACCAATATCTCATCACCTGTGCGAATCTCTCTTTTTGGATTTGGTTGGAGGAATACTTCATCACCCCGTTTTAAAAGCAGTATCACCAAAGGAGCTCTTTTTTGCCAATTTGCTCTGTCTCTTAAAAGAACCTCATATCTGAGTGTTTTTCCCTCTTTTAGAAGATTTGTCAAAGCAAAAGCATGATTTTCATCAATCTTCAATTCAAAAAGTTTCGGATTGTTTCCGATTAGACGCAGAAGTTTTTCTATCATAGCCTCTCCCCACTCCTCTTTCTCTTTTACAATCCTTCTGATAAAAATATTTGCAAGAGGTTTGGCTATAAAATTGTATGTTTTCTCTATCAAAACCTCTTCGAGTATATAATTTCTATCGATATTGGAAGCTTCAAAGATACTGATATCATCGAGAGTATTTTCTCTTGCTATGGTAAATATGGAAGGATTGAGCTTTTTTGCCGCTCTTAAAATCATCAAATTTACAAAATCATCTCTTGTTGCGGCTATGATAGCAGATGCCTCTTTTAGAGAGTTTTTTTCAAGAAGTTCTATATCTTTCTCATCTCCGAAAACATTACTTCCGTTTTTCTCTTCATCTGACTCTTTCAAAGAGATTTTTAAAGCTATATGTTCCACTCCCGCATTTGTCAATCCTTCACAGATGGCTTCACTCATAAGCCCAGAACCGCATACAATATATCTGCCTTTTGGAAAGATATCCAAAATACCGTTATCTTTATAAAGTTCTCCGGTTCCCACCCATCTCTCAAGCATCCAGATATGAGGAGCAGTATGAGCCAAATATATCCTTTTTGATATTATTTTAAACGGATTTTCTATCTCTTTGACTCCGATATTTTCAAGATATTCAGTATATTCTCTACTTGTGGTTCTGACTATCATAGAGGCTTTTTCATTCAGTATCTTGGACATCAGAGCAACTTTTACATTTTTTGTTTCATCATCAAACAAAGAGACGATCCATCTGCATTTTGGAGATTCTATAGCGGCAAATTTCAAAGTATTTACATCCGTTACATCTCCTACCAGTGCGGCAATAGAGGGATTGTGTCCTTCAAGTTCCAATGCGTTGATCTTGTTTTCATCTTTGTCTATTACAACTATCCGTCTTTTTGAACTGTTTAGTTTCTCTATAATCTCTTTGGTTATATTGTTATATCCGAATATCAGGATAAAATTTCCGTTCATCCTGCGAAGCATACTTTTAAACCTCGTACGCACAAGTTCTTCTGTCAATGTCTTGTCCTGTATCAGGGCAACTATCGTACCGATACCGTAAAACCAACCAATAACCGTCAAATATACACAAAATGAGACCCACAGCCTTTGGGGATATGTAAAAGTATATGGAGCTTCTCCAAAACCGATAGTGGATGCCATATAACTGACAAAATAGAAAGCGTCAAAAAAATTCATCCGATAAGGATTGCCGTTTTCATCCATCCCTTCTATCAGAGTCAAGCCTGTGATAGAAACTGCAAATGCGATGATCAAAACAAGCAGAGGTATCCGCATCCTGCGAATAATGATCCAAAGAGAGTAATTTTCCATAAATTTATCTTTTGGATTTTAAGGTTTCACCGATAAAAAGCACAACAGAAGTTACATTGGCAAGTAACGCCCCTCCCGATAAAGAGACTATTGCCGTTGCCATCTCGATATCTATTTTTCCAAAACCATACAAACCAAAAGCCCAAAGAGAAGCCGAAGCTATCAGTTGAATATCGGCAACCAGACTTGTAGCCAAAAGAACGGAACCTATCTGTGTTCTGTCTCCAAGTTTCAAGATGGTAGCAATAAGATTTATAACGATAGCGGCAAAAAGTTCATACCGACTGTGTTCGATAAGTACCGTCGGATCCCCGTAGAAAAAACCAAAATTGATAGTCATAGCCAAAATGATAAAAAAACCCGAAAGAACTTTACTCAAATTCATCAACATACCTTTTGTTAACTGACCTTACGCACTATATCGTATCCATAGCGGTTTTAATGCGTAAGGTCAGTTATTAAAATATTCTTTTTAAATTATAGAACTACAAGGCTTAATAAATTCTTTTTAATTAGACAACAAAATTTAGTAAAAAAAAATCATAAAAAGAGTAAAATAACAATATCAAGCAAAGAGGGAGGGAAATCATGGAAGAGACCAAACAGATACAATCAGTAGAAATTGACGGAGAGAAAAAAAGTATCGAAGAGTTAATCAAAGAGTACAAAAAACTAAAACAAAAAGCTGTTCAAAAGAAGAAAATAGAAAAAAAAGCCTTAAAAAAATTTCGTGAAGCGGAAGAGCTTAAACCCTATCAGGCAGAACTTATAAAACTGCAAAAACATCTTGAAAATACCGGCAAAAAGATGATTATCCTTTTTGAAGGTCGCGATGCGGCAGGTAAGGGAGGAACGATCAGAAGAGTAACCCGTTATATGAATGAAAAACATTACCGTGTAGTAGCGCTTGGCAAACCGACTGAAGAGCAAAGAACACAATGGTACTATCAAAAGTATATATCCCATTTTCCAAGAGGCGGAGAGATCGTCCTTTTTGACCGCAGCTGGTACAATCGCGCCATGGTCGAATCTGTTTTTGGATTTTGCACAAAAAAAGAGTATGATGATTTTATGCGGGGTGTAAAAGGTTTTGAAAAAGATCTGGTACGACAGGGAATTATCCTGATAAAACTCTATTTCAGCGTAACAAAAGAGGAACAGGCAAGAAGATTTGAACGCAGAAAAACCGACCCTTTAAGACAATGGAAACTGAGTGAGATAGATGTTCAGGCACAGGACAGATGGGATGAATTTACCAACACAAAATATCAGATGATGAAGCAGACACACTCACATCAGGCACCATGGACGGTTCTTCGCTCCGACAACAAACACAAAGCAAGACTCGAAGCGATGAAAATCATATTAAACAGCGTCGATTATGAGGGAAGAGACCCGGAACTTGACTATCTCACCGATGAAAATATCGTCATTTCAGGCGCTCAAGAGCTTGAACTGATGAAAAGACAGAGAATTAAAAGCGGAAAATTTTTACACTGAAACAGGAATACAACAAAAATGAACAGTAAAATAGAACTTGGCAGGGTAAACAGACTGAAAATCGACAGAAAAAGCGATCACGGTTTTTATCTCGTGAGTAAAAACGGTGAAGATGTCCTTTTGCCAAACAGATATGTAACAAATCTTATGAAAATCGGTGATGAGATGGATGTTTTTATCTATAATGACTCCGAAGACAGATTGATCTCCACGACGGAAAGACCTCTTGCAATGGTAGGAGAGTTTGGCTACCTTAAAGTAGTAGATATAACAAAATTTGGCGCTTTTGCAGAATGGGGACTTCCAAAAGATCTATTCATACCAAAATCGGCTCAAAAATACCCTCTTAAAAAGGGGGAGAGCCATATCTTTTATATAACTCTTGACAAAAACACCAACCGCCTCACAGGTTCTACAAAACTCGAAAAATATCTAAAAAGCGATACAAAAAATCTGCAAAAAAACCAGGAAACAGAAATAATCATCACTGCAAAAACTCCTCTTGGTTTCAAAGTGATAGCTGACAATCTATATGAAGGGCTGCTTTATCACAATGAAATTTTTGAAAAAATCTCTATCGGTGAAAAGAAAAAAGGATATATAAAAAAGATAAGAGAGGACGGAAAACTCGATATCTCTTTACAACCGACAGGAGAACAGAAAGAAAAAACGGCAATGGAAAAAGTTTTGAAGGTTTTAAAAGAGTCAAAAGGAGAGATGCCCTATCACTACAAAACAGACGCTCAGGTCATAAAAGAGATCTTTTCTTTGAGTAAAAAAAGTTTCAAAAAAGCCCTTACACAGCTTCAGGAAAAAAATCTTATCAAAGTGGAAAATCAAAAAACCATCTTGCAATCTCCCTTTACCTTGGAAATATAACTTCCCTCCCCTTATATTTAAGCGATTTGATAGCTTAAATATTGTACCATTTTTATCAGTGAATGAATATTCATTTTAATAAAGGAGGTGATTTATGATAGACAGACGGGATGCCCTGATGCAGCTTTTCAGCTCAAAAGGTGCAAGAGTCAATACAAACCGAGGTGATGCTTACTATAATTCATTGATGGAAAAGATGAAAAAAAGATTGAGTGAACTGGAAAAAATTCCGGCAGCATCAAAAACTTCCATAGAAGAGGTTCTTGAAACAGAGGGTTTTACAAGAAGAGATTTTATGAAGTGGGCAAGTGCGGCATGTGCCATGTTGATGTTACCGCCCATGTTTACTCCTATGGTGGCAAAAGCTGCGGAACTTATGAACAGAGTACCTGTTATATGGATAGAACTGCAAGATTGTGCCGGTAACTCCGAAGCAATTTTGAGAAGTGACGCACCCACAATAGATGAGCTTATTTTGGATATTTTATCATTGGAATTTAATGAAACCCTTATGGCTGCGGCAGGTCATCAGGCCGAAGCACACCTAGAAGAGGCTATGGAGACTTTCAAAGGCAAATATCTCTGTGTTGTTGAAGGTTCGGTTCCTATAGGAAAAGGAAAAGAGTGGTGTACGATAGGGGCAAAAGCGGAAACTTTTGAAGAACATCTGCAAAAAGTGGCAAGAAACAGTGCCGCTGTTGTAGCTGTGGGAACATGTGCAACATTTGGAGGAGTACCGGCAGCCGCTCCAAATCCAACCGGTGCTGTGGGTGTGCAGGATATTGTAAGAGGAAAACCTATCATAAATATCCCTGCCTGTCCGGCAAATCCGGCAAATATAACAGGAACAATTCTACATTTTGTTTTAACAGGTCAGGTTCCGGAACTGGATCATTTAAACAGACCGAAATTTGCATTTGGATACAGAATCCATGATAACTGCGAAAGAAGAGCGCATTTTGACGCCGGAGAATTTGTAGAAGAGTGGGGAGACGAAGGTGCACAAAATAACTTTTGTCTATACAAAATGGGTTGTAAAGGTCCTATGACTTTCAACAACTGTTCCATTATAAGATATAACGAAGCCGTAAACTGGCCTATCGGTGCGGGACATGGATGTATAGGATGCAGTGAACCTCAATTTTGGGATAAATATGCACAGGAAAGGCCAATGGCAGATGCCCATATAAAAGCACCTACGGGAGGAGTTGAAAAAACAGTAGATCAATTCGGTTTGGGATTATTAAGCGCTGCGGCAATAGGTATAGGAATCCATGCAGCAATCAGTGCGGCAGCGGGAAAGAAAGGAGGAGATGAATAATGAGCAAACATGTAATAGTAGATCCGATAACGAGAATAGAAGGACATCTTAGAGTTGAAGCGGTAATAGATGATGACAATGTAATAAAAGAGGCATATATCGGTTCAACGATGTTTAGAGGGATAGAAACCATACTAAAAGGAAGAGATCCAAGAGACGCAGGACTTTTGGCTATGAGAATATGCGGAGTCTGTACCGGAACCCACTATCAAAGAAGTATAGAGGCAGTAGAAGATGCTTTTAAAGTAACCATACCAAAAAATGCAAGACTTGTAAGAAATCTGATACAGGGCGCATTGTATGTGCATGATCATACCGTTCATTTTTATCATCTTCACGGTCTTGACTGGGTAGATATCACAAGTGCGTTAAAAGCTGACCCCTCAAAAGCGGAAGAGGAATCCTACAAATGGTGTGATACTCCCTACGGTACAAGTAAATCAGAGTTGAAACAGATTCAGGAGAGACTTGCCAAATTTGTAAAACAGGGAAGACTCGGACTTTTCGCAAATGCCTACTGGGGAAACAAACATTACAAACTTACTCCGGAACAAAATCTCATAGCAACGGCACACTATCTTCAGGCTCTTGACATTCAGCGGGATATGGCTAAAATGATGGCAATATTCGGCGGAAAGATGCCTCACCCACAATCGATTGTCGTGGGCGGTGTTACCTGTGTTCAGGATATAAAAAATCCTGCAAGAATAGCACTGTTTAAAACTCTTCTTGAAAAATCAAGAAAATTTGTTAAAAATGCTTATCTCGCTGATGTGCTGATGGCAGGAACCATGTATGCCGATGAAGCTCTTGACGGTACGGGAGCAGGGCTTAAAAACTATATGTCTTACGGAGATTTCAGACTTGATGACAATGAATTTTACAAATCATCAAAACTCTTTCCAAGCGGAATCGTGGTAAATGGTGATCTAAGTAAAGTTTTACCTTTGGATCAAAACAAAATTACCGAAGATGTTACACATTCATGGTATAAGGATGATAAACCTTTACATCCTTTTGAAGGGAAAACCGAACCAAACTATACAGGTTTGGAGAAAAAAGAGGACGGTTTTTCATATTTTAAAACAAATGAAAAATACAGCTGGATAAAAGCTCCTGTTTATGGAGATACAAGAGTTGAAGTCGGACCTCTTGCAAGGATGATAGTCGGAGTTGCGGCAAAAGACAAAAGGATAACCAAATATGTAACGGGATTTTTGGCAAAACTCGGAGAAAAACTCTCTCTTGGAAAACCTGCTCCGGCAAGTGTTCTCTTCTCCACAGTAGGAAGAACGGCAGGAAGAGCGGTTGAAACCGAAATGATGGCTGATGTTATGATGGAATGGGTTGATGAACTGGCGGCAAATGTGGCAAGTGGAGATCTCTCCACATGGAGTGAATTTGATTTTGGATCAGTTTCAAAAGATGCCAGAGGTTTCGGACTGGCTGAAGCTCCAAGAGGCGCTTTGGGACACTGGGTGGTTGTCAAAGACGGTAAGATAGAAAACTATCAGGCGGTAGTTCCCTCTACATGGAATGCCTCTCCACGAGATAAAAAGGGACGAATGGGTGCTTATGAATCTGCACTGATAGGAACAAAAGTAGCCGATCCAAACCAGCCTCTGGAAATGTTAAGAACTATCCACAGTTTTGATCCTTGTATTGCCTGTGCAGTTCATATCGTAGATACAAAAGGCAAAGAGTTAGGGAAGTTTAAAGTAAATACAAGCTGTTCTATCTAAGGAGCTGAAAATGAGTTATAAAAAAATAGAGAGGATGACAACCTTTATGAGACTAAACCACTGGGTAGTGGCTGTCTCCATGATCATAGCGGTTATTACCGGTCTTTATATCGGTCATCCCTATTATCAGAGTTTCATAAGCGATCCGGCGGTGGATAAGTATGTAATGGCATGGAACAGATGGTTTCATTTCATAGTGGCTATCATATTTGATGTCAGTTCCATAGTTGTAGCATATCTGTACTTCTTTTCAAGATTTGAAAAACCGTACAAAAAACTTATTCCAAACGGAAAAAACATATCCGAATTTATAGCGGTATTTATCAACCTGATAACTTTTAATCGTGTAAAAAAGTTTGACTCGGGTCATAATGACAGTTTTAATGCAGTATATTTTTTCATCTTTCATCTGCTCCTTCTCTGGATGCTTTTTACCGGTCTTCAACTCTATGTTCACGGTCTTGAAAGCGGTATCAGTTCCATAGGAAGCTGGTGGCCTGCGCTGCTTCATATCGCTACAGACTGGACAGTCAAAATAAGCGGGGGAACATATATGGATGTGAGAATAGTGCATCATATAACAATGTATCTTATAATAGTATGGGCTATGTTTCATATCTATTATGAAGTATGGAGAACAATCTTCTGGCAGGAAGGCGATATCGGTATCGTTGTGGGAGGAAGCAAATTTAAAAAAGAGTAAGGGAGTATTTTCCCTTGCTTTTAAAGGAGAATCATGAGTACAGTAATAGTCGGAGCCGGTACCATTATCTTTCAGGATGAAGGAATAGGCGTTTATGCGGGAAAGTATCTGGAAGAAAATTATAACTTCTCTGATGATGTTACGATCATAGACGGAGGAGTTCTCGGTTTTAAACTGATGACTTATTATCAGGAGTATGACAATGTTGTCATCCTTGATACAATTACCATGAAAGATGAAAAAGCCGGTGCAATCTATAATCTGCCTTCAAGCGAACTTTTGGGACTTGGAAGCTACAAACAAACCGCTCATGAAGTTGAGATAGTTGAAATGCTTGAGATCTGCTCTCTTCTTGGCAAAATGGCAAATGTTCATATCATAGGAATAGTTCCCAAAGATATAGAGACGGTAAAGATCGGCCTTAGCAGTGATATGATAAAAAGTTTTGACAACTTTATAGATGCAGCTCTCAATCATTTGGATACACTCCATATAAAATACACCAAAAATGACAAAGATATCTCCCTTAAGGAGATTATCCACAGTTACGCAAATCCAACAAGCGAGTATAAAAATGGCAATAAAACAGACAATAGAGTTTAACAGTAACAACACCTATTTTGCGGGATTTTTACAAGAGATCATAAATAAAAGCAAAATAGAGGGTTCTGTTATACAAAAAGACAAAAAGATAGAGATGGTTCTTGAGAATAAAAATGTTGATAGACTAAACAAATTTCTCTCTCTTTCACAAAAATACCTTCCTCATTCAATCTTTTTGGGAAATATCCAGACAAAAGTGGAAAATGTATCTGTAAACAAAACAGCATTCAAATCAAAAACCTATAATATTTCCCCCTGTAAAAGATGTTTGGATGAGATACTAGATCCTTCAAACGAACATTATCTTGATGACGAGTATCTTTGCACCCACTACTGCAATGAGCCAAAAACATATCAAGACAATACAATTTTTTCTCCTCATTACAGTGAAAAAAGTGCTGTTTTAATCACAGATGCTTCAAAAATCAACGAACTTTTCATATTGACCGAAGATGAAACAAAAGCTCTTTTCTCGATAGAAAAACCGACTCTAAAAGCTACTATAAAAGATGAAACTCTAAAAGAGATAACCGGAAAAAAATTTATAAATATCAAAGCAAGTTACAATCTAAGAAGCATACTTGCGGCTTTAAATGCCAAAGAGAGCGGGATAGACTATCTCTTTTTTAACAATAACGATGATCTGAAAATCACTATCGTAAAGAAAAACATCTCTATTATAAAAGCAAAAAGAGTTGCTTCAAAATTACAAAATCTTCATAAAGACATGGTTCTTAACAGGTTTTTAAACATCAAGAAAGAGGCAGGTTTCAAAAAGACAACAGGAGCAAATCTAAGCAGAACAAACGGTATCTGTTTTATGGTGGCAGATGAAACAGATGCAAAAAAGGTGATAAATTTTCAGAAGTTCAATTTAAAAGAAATTTTGGAAAATATGCAAAATGATGAAAACAGAAAAAAACTCATCAAAAATTTTAAAGAAAAATTCTCCCATATCATTGAGGAGCTTCAGGAAAATTCCCATTATGATCTTTTTGAAACTCTATCGGCACTTTTGGAACTCAAAGAGAGAGGTTTTGAAGAACTCAGTGATAAAGCTTTGGAATTTCGCGGAAACGGCGGACTTAAGATAGATACCCTCTTCAAAGAGGGAGGATTTGATTATACCTCTTTTTTGGGTTCTGTTATGAGCTTCAAACTTGCAGACTGTGAAGAAAAATTTCTGGCATACTCCATATTTGAAGCTTTCGGGGATATGAGTATGGATATACTAAACCAGTTAAAAAGAAAATTTGAGATAAATAATGTAATAATGATGGGAAATATGTTTGAAAACAGTGTGCTTTACAGCAGAATTTTAAGCAAATACCAGTTAGCAAATCCATACTTTGGCAAATCTTTTGCACTGGATGATTAAAAGGGAGATATTATGCACCATTTGGGACTTATTATTGTTTTTTGGTATGGAATCCTACATGCCTTTGGACCGGATCACTTAACAGCAATAGCAGATTTTTCAATAGGCAAAAGCAAGAAAAAAACGATGCTCATCACTTTTTTGTTTGCCGTAGGACACGGTATAAGCCTCTTTGTTTTTGCAAAGCTGCTGGAATCTTTCAACATAAGTGACAAAATACTCTCCTACGGAGATGTTATCAGCTCAAGTGTGATCATTTTTATAGGTTTGTATCTGCTTTATATGGTTTACAGCAACAAAGTTCATCTGAAAAAACATTATCACGAAGGAGTGGAACACATCCATATATGGTTTGGTAAAACTCATGATCACAAAAGCGATACGGCAGACAAAGCTTCTGCTTTCACAATAGGCGCATTGATGGGAATAGGAGGCGTAAGAGGCATGTTGATAACTTTGGGAGCCATAGAGTCTCAAAGTGTGGATCTAAGCATGGTAGCAGCATTTACCGCAGGAGTAATGCTTGTATTTTTAAGCTTTGGTCTGGTAATACTTTTTGTAAACAAAAATCTTCTGACAACACAAAAGAATGTAAGAAGAATTTTTGCAACAGCAGGAGTAATCTCTTTGATTGTGGGGGGAGGAATGCTTGTTTAAGAGATATTTTTATTTCTACTGCCCATAATTTCTGATCAATACCTCTTTAACCGACCCTCTTCTTGAAGCTTTACAGTTTACCGCTCTTCTTGCGGTTACTGTTTTTATCCGATAATCTCTGTAAAGCTCCAGCACAAAATCGGTATAGGAGTTTGAGAGCATAAAATATCCCCCTGCCCTGTCGATATAATCACAAAACTCTTTTAGCTCAAACTGCATCTTTTTATCAAAACCTCTATCGGTATATGCCGTAAAATTGGAAGTTTGGTTTAGAGGCACATAAGGGGGATCAAGATAGATAAAATCACCCTTTTTTATCTCTTTTTTTATCTCTTTGAAATCTTCGTTTAAAATAACACT
>CAYVDJ010000011.1:0-21479 GCA_964450755.1 uncultured Campylobacterales bacterium | reverse complement strand
TAAAGGATATTAAAATGCAGGAAGATAAAAGAAGAGTGGTTATTTCGGGATTGGATATTCCTTTTTTGGATCTTGTGGTTGTGCTTGTGAAATTTGCATTTGCTTCTATTCCGGCACTTTTTATTGTCTATTTTGTTTTGGCTCTGTTTACAATGCTTTTTGGAGGATTTGCCAATCTTTTTATAGGCTTTCCGCATTTTTAGGGAGAATATTATGAAATATATAAAGTGGTTTAAGGAAATCGGGATAGATGATGTAGCCGAAGTAGGCGGTAAAAATGCAAGTTTGGGAGAGATGTATAAAAATCTGACAAACGAAGGAGTACTTGTTCCAAACGGTTTTGCCGTAAGTTCCGATGCTTACAGATATATTCTTGATTTTAACGATGCATGGGAAAAGCTTCATAAAGAGTTGGACGGGTTGGATATCAATGATGTGAAAGATTTGCAAAAAAGAGGAAAAAAATGCAGAGAAATTATCTATAACTGTAAAATTCCAAATGATCTCAAAGATGAGATACTAAAAAGTTATGATGAGTTGAAAAAAGAGTATGGAAGTTCACTCTCACTTGCAGTCAGAAGTTCTGCAACGGCCGAGGATTCGCCGGAAGCCTCTTTCGCCGGTCAAAATGATACATATCTCAATATTAAAACAAAAGAAGATTTGCTTGATGCTTATAAAAGGTGTCTTGCTTCAAATTTTACAGATCGATCCATCCATTATAAATATGATAATAATTTTAATTATTTTAAAGTTTATCTCTCTGTTGTCGTAATGAAAATGGTACGCTCCGATATTGGAGCAAGTGGTGTGATGTTCAGTATAGATACAGAAACCGGTTTTAGAGATGTTGTTTTTATCAATGCCGCTTACGGTCTTGGAGAAAATGTTGTTCAAGGAAGTATTGAGCCTGACAGTTTTTATGTTCATAAACCGACTTTTAAAAAAGGATACAGAGAGGTTTTAAAACGCCGTTTGGGTGCGAAAGAATTTGAAATGGTTTTTACAGACAGACTAAATACCGATAATATCGCCGTTGAATATACAAAAAACATAGAAACTCCCAGTGATAAAAGAGAGAGATTTTGTATAAGTGATGAAGATGTAATGATTTTGGGTGAGTATGCCCTAAAAGTGGAAGATCATTACTCCCAAAAAGCCGGATATCAAAAACCGATGGATATGGAGTGGGCAAAAGACGGGATTGACGGGAAAATATATATGGTTCAAGCCCGTCCCGAAACTGTTGAATCACAAAAAAAGGGAACTGTTTTAGAGATGTATCACCTCAAGAAAAAAGGTGAAGTTCTAGTGACAGGACGAGCTGTCGGAACAAAAATAGGAATAGGAAAAGTTCATTATATAAAAGATACAGACTCTTTAAGTGATTTCAAAAAGGGTGAAGTTTTGGTGGCTGATACGACTACTCCTGATTGGGAACCTGTTATGAAAATGGCTTCGGCGGTGGTTACAAATAAAGGAGGCAGAACCTGTCATGCAGCGATAGTCAGCCGTGAACTTGGGATTCCGGCTGTTGTCGGAACAAAAAACGCTACTGAAATTTTACATGATGCCCAAATGGTAACTGTAAGCTGTGCCGAAGGGGAGAGCGGATATGTTTATGAAGGAGAGCTTGAATATGAGATTGTAAAAACCGATCTTGGTTCTCTCCCCAAACCAAAAACCTCTATAATGATGAATCTTGGAAATCCCGAACTTGCTTTTTCTCTCTCCTCTTTGCCGGTTGAAGGAGTAGGACTTGCAAGGATGGAATTTATCATCAACAGCTATATAAAGGCTCATCCCATGGCTTTGAAGCATCCTGAAAAAGTTGATGAAAAAACAAGAAGAGAACTTGAAAAGCTTAGTTTTGCCTATAAAGATATGGAAGATTTTTTTATAAAAACTCTTTCTGAAGGAGTTGCCACAATAGCAGCAGCAGTTTATCCAAAACCGTGTGTTGTCAGAATGAGTGATTTTAAAACCAATGAATATGCAACTTTGCTTGGGGGAGAATTTTTTGAACCAAAAGAAGATAATCCCATGATAGGTTTCAGAGGAGCGGCAAGGTATTCTCATCCGAGATACGAAGAGGGTTTTGCTCTTGAGTGTCAGGCTATGAAAAGAGTAAGAGAGGATATGGGTTTTAAAAATGTGATCTTGATGATTCCCTTTTGCAGAAGAGTGCAGGAGGGTAAAAAAGTGATCGACACGATGGCAAAGTACTCTCTTGAGAGGGGGAAAGATGGCTTGAAAATATATATGATGTGTGAAATTCCCAATAATGTTATTTTGATAGATGAATTTTCCAAAATATTTGATGGTTTCAGTATCGGATCAAATGATTTGACACAACTTACTTTGGGAGTGGACAGAGATTCTCAAATCGTGGCATTTGATTATGAGGAGAGAGACGAGGGTGTGATGAAAATGATAGAGATGGCGGTAAAAGGATCGAAAAGAAACGGTCGTCATAGCGGTATTTGTGGTCAGGCACCGTCTGATTATCCTGAAGTTGCCGAATTTTTGGTACGGCTCGGAATAGACTCTATCAGTTTAAATCCAGACAGTGTGCTGAAAACTATAAAAGATATTATAGAACTTGAGAGGAGAATAGGTAAATGATAAAATATTTGCCTGTCAATATTTCTTTGAAAAAATTAAAACAGAAAGAATAAATTATGCTAAAAAAAGATCCCTCTGTCAATATTTCAATTCCTACTCTTCCAAAAGAGATTGAAGGACTTCGTGATATTGCTTTAAATCTTTGGTGGACATATAATCCCAGAGGAAAAAAGCTCTTCAGACTTTTAAATCCTTATCTTTGGAAAGAGAGTAATCATAATCCTATAAAAATGTTAAAAAGGATGAATGAGAAAGATTTTCAAAAAATATGTGCCAACAAAGATTTTATCAGGGAATATCATTATGTACATACTCTTTTTAGAAGTTATATAAATGATATAAATAGCTGTGTCAAAGAGAAATCTTTACCCATAGCCTACTTTTGTGCAGAATACGGTCTGCATCACTCTTTACCCATATATTCTGGGGGTCTTGGCTTTTTGGCGGGAGATATTTTAAAAGAGAGCAGTGATATGGGGCTTTTGATGGTAGGAATAGGTTTTATGTATCCTCAGGGCTATGTAAGACAGATTATAGGAAGTGATGGGTGGCAAAACGGTACCAATGAGCCGATTGACAAAGATACTGCTCCGATAGAGAGAGTGCTTGATAAAAATAAAAAACATTTTATTATAAAAGTACCTTTTATAGATCCGCCCGTATATACGGCAATATGGAAAATAAATGTCGGTCGTGTTACACTTTATCTGCTCGATACGGATATAGAGCAAAATGATCCGTGGGACAGAGGGATCTCTTCGCGACTTTATACTCCGGATTTAAATCAGCGTCTTAGACAGCAGATAGTACTTGGGATAGGGGGTTATAGGGTTTTGGAAGAACTTGGAATTAAATATTCTATTTTACATCTCAATGAAGGTCATCCGGCTTTTGCTCTTTTTGAAAGGGTAAGAAGTTTTATGGAAAATGATAATATGAATTTTGATGATTCGATAGAAATGGTCAGAAAAACTTCTGTTTTTACAACGCATACTCCTTTACAGGCTGCCACTGATGTTTATAGTTTTGATTTGATAGGATACTATTTTGAAGATTATCTAAAAAGACTTAAAATAGACAAAGAGAGATTTTTCAGTTTCGGAATAAATCCTGATAATCCTTCTTCCGGTTTTAATATGACAGTTTTTGCTCTTAAAATGTGTGATAAAAAAAATGCAGTCAGTAAAGAACATTGTGAGGTTACAAAAGAGATATGGAAAAATGTTTTTGATAAAAAAGATATAGATGATGTGCCTATTGATTATATAACCAACGGAGTACATCTGCCTACATGGATAGGAGATGAACTTTTTGAGAAGCTAGATGAACTTTTTGGTGAGGGTTGGTTGAATATCCAGGATCAAAAAGAACTTTGGGATAAGATAGAAGATTTAAGTGATGAAACTGTATGGAGATTTCATTATAATAATAAGATTAAAATGGTAAATTTTATCCGTGAAAGAGTACGCCGTAAATGGTCTGATGAAGGGATAGATCCTCTTGTAGCTATGGCTGAAGGAGTGATGCTTGATCCTGATATTCTGACAATAGGTTTTGCCAGACGGATGACTGAATATAAAAGACCGGATTTAATACTTTATGATTTAGACCGTCTTGAAAAAATAGTCAATAATTTTGAAAGACCTCTTCAGATCATATTTGCCGGTAAGGCTCATCCTGCCGACAATCCCGGTAAAAAAATATTACAACATATCTTTAAAACAGCCCAAAATCCAAGATTTAGCGGAAGAATAGCTTTTATAGAAGATTATGGAGAGGAGGTTGCTAGATATCTTGTTCATGGTGTTGATATTTGGTTGAATAATCCTCTTCCTCTTATGGAAGCAAGTGGTACAAGCGGTATGAAAGCGGCTCTTAATGGAACTTTACATTTATCCAATTTTGAGGGATGGTGGGCTGAAGGATATAACGAAAAAAATGGTTGGCTGTTTGGAAAAAGAATTTCAGATAATGAAGAAGATGCCATAGCATTATATGATATTATAGAAGATAAAATTGTTCCTCTGTTTTATGAGACAGGTGAAAACGGTCTGCCTCACGGGTGGATAAAAGTTATGAGAGAGTCCATAAAAGAGATTTCTCCTAAATTCAGTGCCAGACGAATGATGAAAGATTATCTGAGAAAATTTTATATTCCAATCTCAACAGAAATTGCAAAAAAGGAGAAAAAATGAGTTTTTATCATATATTTGTAAAAAGTATAAAAGATGTATTAAGTTGGCCTGTTACCAAAATTGCTTTGGGTATCGGAATACCTCTGTTCTTACTGTGGGTTGGTATAGGGTTTGTATTTTGGACACCTGTTACAGCAATAGCGGCAAAATCCATCTCATGGATACCTTTTTCAATAGTTAAAGCCAACGGAGCCTTTGTATTATCCTTTTTTTTATGGTTTCAAGCGGTTTTGATTACTTTTGCATTATTTATAGCATTTTTTAATATACCTATAACAAAATATTTCAAAAAGGAGCAGTATGAATATCTTATTGTTTCTCTGGTTTTGATTATTTCCCTCTTTTGGACACTTGTGGCTTTTTATTATTGGGGAAATATTTATCACGGTATAACAAAGCTTCTTACATGGTTGCCTTTTGAAACTGTTGATCAGGGAATTGCGTGGTTTTTGGCTGTTTATGTTTTTTATAACGGTTTTATTATTTCCATGTTTCTGATAAATCTTTTTTATAGAGAGCCGTTTTTGAGAGCTTTAAAAAAGAGAGATTATGAATATGTGAAGATAAGAGAGAGAGCTTTAAAAACAGGATTCAGTTCCAAAGCATTTTGGGATGTTTTATATTTTGTTTTAATGTCTTTGTTATTTTTTCCTCTTTTATTTGTACCGGTTGTAAATATACTTATACAGCTTTTTTTATGGTCATGGCTTATTAAAGATTCTTCATTTTTGAGTGTTGCCTCTCTTTATTGTGAGGAGGCAGGAGTTAAAGAACTTAAAAAACATAAATTCTATCTATGGATAATAGCAGTTTTTGCTTCACTGTTAAATTTTGTACCGGTAATAAATATATTATCTATGTTTTTTGCTCAAATTATGTTTTTTCATTTAATTATGTCTTACAAACAAGAAGGAGTACAAAATGGGTAAAATGCAGGAAAAATTGACAGATGTTAAAAAGCTTATAGGTAAACTCCAAAAGGAACAGCCTCAAGAGATCAAATCATTTTTGAATTTTATGACAGCTGTAACAAAAGAGGGACCTTTGAGTGTTAAACAAAAAGAACTCATCAACATAGCTCTTTCTGTGGCTGCACAATGTGAATGGTGTATAGCTTTACATACAAATGAAGCTTTGAGAGCCGGATGCTCCCGTGAAGAGATTATGGATGCCGGTATGCAGGCGGTGTTGATGCACGGAGGTCCGGCTTTGATGTATCTGACACCTCTTGAGAAAGCAATTGAAGAGTTTGGTGATGA
Source organism: uncultured Campylobacterales bacterium (assembly GCA_964450755.1). GTDB lineage: Bacteria > Campylobacterota > Campylobacteria > Campylobacterales > JAADDG01 > JAADDG01. The sequence goes on along the minus strand of CAYVDJ010000011.1, from coordinate 15,400 downwards.
ATAGTGCAAGAGTAAAAGAGTTTTATTATTTGATGAAACTTGGGCGTGAATTTGAGTTAGCTGCAAAGGAAGAATATATGAAAGGGAATATTTCCGGCTTTTTACATCTTGATATAGGTCAGGAAGCAGTAAGTGTCGGAAGTATGAAAGCTTTTGCAAAAGGAGATGTTTTTACACATTATCGTGAACATGTATTGGCTATTGCAAGAGGTATGGATCCTAAACTTATAATGGCAGAACTTTTTGGAAAAAGAGAAGGAATCAGCAAAGGAAGAGGCGGTTCCATGCATCTTTTTGAACCAAAACTGAATTTTTACGGAGGGGATGCTATCGTAGGAGGACATTTACCCATAGCCGTTGGATGTGCATATGCAAGAAAGATTCAGGGAGAAAATGCAGGTGTTTTTACCATATTTGGTGATGGTGCCTCAAACAGTGGAGCATTTTTTGAATCTGTTAATATAGCTTCTGCATGGAAACTTCCTGTTGTTTTTTTTCTTGAAAATAATTATTATGCAATAGGAACCCATATCTCATGGGTCAGTCCTTTTACCGAACTTTATAACAAAGTAAAAAACTATATGCCTTCTGTGAGAATAGATGGAATGGATGTATGTGAGGTTTATGAAGAGACAACAAAGGCAAAAAATTATATAGAAAACTCTTTGGGACCATATTTTATAGAGGCGGAGTGTTTCAGATATGAAGGACATTCTATGAGTGATAATGCAAAATACAGATCGGTTGAAGAGGTTGAAATATTCAAATCAAGAGATCCAATAGAAAATCTTAAAAAAAAGGCTTTGAGAGAGAATCTTGTGGAATCGGAGTTTTTTGAGGAAACTGATAAAAAGGTACAAAAAGAGATAGAAGAAGCGGTTGATTTTGCTTCAAAAGCACAAGAGCCGGATATCGCAGAACTGTATGAAGGACTGTTTTGTAAGGAATGTGCAAATGTTATATCGTGAAGCATTAAACAGAGCTATCGATGAAGCTATGAGGGATGATCAAAGTGTTGTAATACTGGGAGAAGATGTAGGAAGATATGGGGGCAGTTACAGAGTAAGTGAATCTTTGTATGCAAAATACGGTTCCAAAAGGGTGATAGATACACCGATAGCGGAGCTTTCAATAGTCGGAAATGCTATCGGAATGGCGATAGGAGGTTTAAGACCCGTAGCTGAAATTATGACGGTCAATTTTTCTCTTTTGGCTATGGATCAGATCATAAACCATGCCGCAAAACTAAGATATATGAGTGGAGGAAAACTTGCTGTTCCTTTGACCGTCAGAATGCCGGGAGGAGTGAGCAGACAGTTGGCAGCACAGCACAGTGAAAGTTATGAAACTCTATATGCCTCCATTCCGGGGCTTATCGTATTTGCTGCTTCAAATCCCAATTATGCCTATCATGCTTTGAAAAAAGCTATTTTTTTGAATGATCCTGTAATATTTTTGGAACATGAACTTTTATATAATGAAAAAGGGGATGTTGATTTTGAAAATGAAATAGATCCTTTCAAAGCATCAATTATCAAAGAGGGTAAGGATATAACAATTATCAGCTATTTGAAAATGGTCAAAGAGAGTGCAGAGGCTATAAGGGTTATAGAAGAGTCTTTGGATGTTGATTGTGAGCTGATAGACCTAAATTCTCTCAGACCTGTTGATATGCCAACCGTATCAAAATCTGTAAAAAAAACAAAAAGGGTTGTTCTTATTGAAGAGGATCATAAGACGGGAGGATATGCGGCAGAACTTTCGGCAAGAATCGCAGAAGAGCTTTTTTATGAACTTGATGCACCGATTCTTAGAATAGGGGGCGAAGATGTTCCTGTTCCTTACAATAGAAAACTTGAACTTGCATCCATTCCCACATCTGAAAAAATAGCCAAAAAGATAATTTCATGGGGAAAAGAAAATGGATTATGAGATAAAGATGCCTGTACTTTCTGATACAATGGAGAGTGGAAAACTGATAAAATGGCATGTAAAAGAGGGGCAGAGTGTAAAAAAGGGAGATGTGATTGCGGATGTGGAATCTGATAAAGCGATAATGGAAGTTCAGACTTTTAAGAGCGGAGTGGTAAAAAAATTATTTTCAAAAGAGGGTGAAAATATCGATATCGGTAAAACAATAGCTGTTATAGAGACTGAAACTGAAAATATTAAAAATTATGAAAAACCGATTGAAAAAAAAAGAGTTAAAACGGTTGAAAAAAATTCATCCGATAAAAAGATAAAATTACGGGGGATTGCCTCTGCAGCTGCCAAAAAGACTGCCAGAGATTTGGATTTGGATATAGAAAATTTACAAAAAGAGAATAAACTTCCAAAACCTGCCCATCTTGAAGATATCAAACAAGTAGTGTTAAAAAGGTATTTTACTCCAAAAGCTTTGAAACTTTTTAAAGGATATCTGTTAAAAACGGAAAATTTCACTCTTGACCATAAAATAAACAGTACGGAAGTAAAAGAATATATATCAAAATTTTCTGTTCCTGCAGTAAAAAAACTCTCTTCAAATAGAAAAGGTATTTTAAAAACACTGCAGGAGAGTATAAAAAAGCCTGTTTATCATATATATGAAACGCTTGATCTTTCCAGATTTTTAGACAGTAATTTTAAACTTACCTCCATTTTGATAAAGATAACAGCCGATTCTATGCAAAATCATCCCCAAACGAGAGCACTTTTGAAAGAAGATGGTTTTTATATCTATCCCAACTCTTCTGTCAGTGTAGCTGTTTCAAGAGGTGAAGAACTGTATATGGTTGTGATAAAAAATGCAAATCTTCTCAGTCTGGAAGAGATAGACAACTGGGTGAGGGAAATTAAACAAAAAGACTATATGCCAGAGGATTTAAACGGTTCTACTTTTGGTATAAGTAATCTTGGGATGTATAATATAAAAGCTTTTGATGCCATAATTAACAAAAATGACAGTGGTATTGCAGCTTTCGGATCTTTAAATGAAGGAAAGATTTCTGTTGTTTTCAGTTTTGATCACAGGATTTTAAACGGTAAAGAGGCAGCTTTGTTTGTAAAAGAGATGAAACGGAGATGTAAAAATGGGTGAAAGAATAAAATGTGATATTGTTTTTATCGGCGGGGGATTAAATTATGCAGGTGCCGTTACAGCTTCCCGTAATGGTAAAAATGTGGTTTTGGTTGAACAAAATCTTAATCATCTTGGAGGAACATGTTTGCATAATGGTTGTATTCCCTCCAAACATCTTCTACATCTTTCAAAAACCGTTTTTGAGATAAAAAATCCTGCTTTTAAAACAAAAAAAGAGAATTTAGATCTAAAAGCAGCTCAAGAAGAGTTGGATCTTATCTTGTCAAATGCTTCAACAGCTGTAAGAAAGCAACTTGAAAATGCCAATGTCAATATTGTGGAAGGGAAAGGTTTTTTAACAGACAGGGGAAAAGTGGAAACAAAAGATTTTCTGATAGAAGCTGATACGGTAGTGATAGGAACCGGATCGTATGCGTTTATACCTGAAGGGATAGAGTATAACGGAGAAAATATTATAACAAGTGATGACGCATTGAGACTTAAAAATTTTCCAAAAAATATAGCTATATACGGAAATGGTGCTATCGGACTTGAATTTGCAACTTTTTTTGCCATTAGCGGAGTAGAAACCACTTTGATATATAGAGGTGAAAAACTCTTGAAAAAAGCTGATGAGAGGATAAATTCCGCTCTGGAAAAAAAGCTGTTGCAGATGAAAATTGTTCTTAAAAACAAAACATCTGTTTTGGAAGCAAAAGAGCATGAAAAAGGAGTTCGTATCGTAACGGATAAAGGAGTGATGGAGTATGATATGCTTTTTGTGGCGACAGGGAGAAGAGCCTGTAAAGATGTCATAAAAACAGATTTGATAAAAGTCGAAGATAAGGGTATCGTTACGGATGATTATTTTGAAACATCTTTGAAAAACCATTATGCAATAGGAGATTGTAATGGAAAATTACAGTTGGCTCATGCGGCGAGAGCCGAAGTTTTGAATGTTGTGCAAAAAATATGTTATGGAAAAGTATCAAAATTAAATCTTTACAATATTCCCAAATTTATCTATACATTACCTCTTTCTTATGCCAATGTGGGAGATATAGAAAACAGCTCAAAAAATTCTGTTTTTAGATTATCTTCACTTACTCTTTCACAAAGTTATGATGCCAAAGAGGGTGTAATAATAATTTATGCTGATGATGAGGATTTTATAACAGGAGCGGAAATATTTTCTCCGTTTGCAGAAGAGTTGATAGGTATCGTCAATACTGCAATAAATGCTGAATTGGATAAAGAAAGTTTTTTAAAAACGGTTTTTGCCCATCCGACTTTTAGTGAAGGGATACAGAGAACTCTCATGAAATTGTGAAAATGATATACAAAACAAAAGTCAAAAGACATTTACTGCCGCAGGTGTGCCATGTGTGGTGGTGTTGGATTTTTTCTAGAGGTACCCTTTATATAACAATTCCATACTTTGCGGTGATTTTTTTAAATTCATCCTGATATAAAAATCCTTTTACTATATCCAAACGGGATGTATTGTTTTGGAGTTTTGAGATCCAAAAATTCAACCCGTTTTTATCGGCATCTCTTTCAAGCAGGGTTTTATAAACAGTTTTTATAAAATCTTCATCATTTAGATTTCTTTCTCTAAACTCTTTTGAATTGAAAAAGTAGATGGCTATATCACCCACGCTTTTATTTCCTTTTATCAAAGCCTTTGTCCAAAAATCAGCTCCTTCTTTATCCGCTTCTCTGTTTAGTATTTTTCTGTATAGCAGTTTGACAAAAGGTTCTATATCCTCTTTTGTAGCTTCATTGAGAAGAATTTTTATCTTTAATATGTCTAGTCCCTTATCCCCTTTTGCCAAATAGAGATAATCACCTTTGATATCCACTCCTTTGGCACCTGCTGCATCCTGATAGTCGTTTGGGAGAGTGAAAGGCTCAAAAGGATTTGAGATATCTATCGTTTCCAAAGAGTTTTTATCGGCGATGTAGGCAATATCATCTTTGATCTTTATATCAAAAGCAAAACCGGAAGTATCATAATCTTTTATCAGATAGGGATTTTTGATATCGGAGATATTTACTATTTTCAGTCCCTCTTTGCCGTCGGCTATATAAAGATAGTCGTCCTTTATATCTATATCTCTTGCGTCTGAGAGATTTGAAAAAGTTGAGATGATAAAAGCATTGTACGGATCAGAAATATCTACGATATTCAATCCTTTTGTGCCGTCAGCCTCATAGGAGATATCCTCTTTTACAATAACTCCGTAATTTTGATGCTCTTTGCTGTTATAGCTTAATTTTACATAGATATCGTTTATATCGGCGACACTTAAAAACAGCGCTCCGCCTTCTGTGTCGGCAATATAGACATAATCTTTATAAACGGCGATTTTTTCTGCTTTTCGTTTTGTATCGTAACCTGCCAAAAATTTCAAAGAAGATGAATCATTTATATCGTAAATCTTCAAAGAGGTATCAACGAGTGTGTATAACCTGTCTCCTCGCACAGTTATATCATTAAAATTTCCCTCTATATGGTTGATTTTTTGTAAAGAAATTTTACTTTGACCAAATGCACAGGCAGAAGTCAGTATAAAAAGAAGTAATAATAATTTCAGTTTTTTCATTTGATAATCCCTATACCATAATTGTTTATATGGTTAATTATAGTATAGGAAAGTTATATAATTATTAAATTAATAAGAAAAGTAATATAAAGTTTCTATTTTGAATATTTCTCTCTGGCTTCATTTAATGCTTCGATTAAATCATCCAGGTTTTCATAAGGTATATGGGCTTTCCAGTCAGGTGTGTTGGTGTCTCCTTTTAGAGATATGCCTATACTTACTACCGGATTTGATTTTTTACCGTAAGGCTCTTCAAGATGTGATATTGATATGATTCCCTCTTTTGTTCCTGCAAGAGGAAAAGTTTTTAGTACTATATTTTTTGAACTTCCCATTTTACTTACTCTCCTTTTTTAATATTCTTGACAGCAAAGCCTGTAATCTTAACCAGTCTCTGTGTTTCATCAGCGGAAAGCCGCTGTAAACTTCACCGCCTTTTATCGATTTTGTAACGCCGCCTCTTGCGGCTATTGTTGCAAAATCTCCTATTTCAAGATGACCGGCGGTTGCACTTTGACCGCCCATGATCACATTTCTTCCGAGTTTTGACGAACCGGATATCCCGGTTTGGGCTACTATGATACAGTTTTCTTTTAATTGGGCGTTATGAGCTATTTGCACAAGGTTGTCTATGATTGTTCCGCTTTTTATGATTGTAGATCCAAAAACCGCTCTGTCAATTGTGCTGTTTGCTCCTATCTCTATATCATTTTCCAGGATAACATTACCGTTATGGTATATTTTGACATGTTTTCCGTCATTTGTGTGGGCATATCCAAAACCGTCACTTCCTATAACCGTTCCGGCATGAATTTTACAGTTGTCTCCTATAACGGTATCGTTATAGATTGTAACATTTGGATAGATGATACAGTTTTTGCCGATAGTTACATTATCTCCTATAAAAGCTCCGGCGAAGATGGTCGTATCATCTTTTATAACACTGTTTACGCCGATATGGGCTTTTTTGTCTATGATACAGTTTTTGCCGATTTTTGTTTCAAACTCTTTATCTCTTATCAATTTTTTTGCAAAAAATTTACTTGCATAAGCCATAGAGAGATAAGGGTTTTCGCTGATAAGCGCAAAGCAGTTTTTTGGAAGTTTCTCTTTAAACTCTTTTTTTACAAAAACCGCTCCGGCTTTTGTGTTTTGCAGATATTTTAGGTATTTTTGATTTTCCAAAAAACTAATCTCTTCTTTTGAGGCATCTTTGAGAGTGGAGATCCCTTTTGCTTCAAAATCCTCTCCCTCATAAATGAGATCAAGCTTTTTTACAAGCTCTTTTATTCTCATTCTATCTCCAAAGCAACCGAGCCGCTTCTTACGATCTCTATCGGATTGTATTTTTTTATGGCTTTTAAAAAGTTGTTGATTCTTTTGGAATCATCCGCAACCAAAAGTACTATATAGTTTTCTCCGCTGTTTGCCACTGTTCCGTTATATCCTTGCAAAAGCGCATCCAGTCCGCTTAGGTTCATATCAAGAGGGATTTTGACAAGAGCCATCTCTTTTTCCACCACCTCTTTGTTGTCTATAACTTTATAGGTGGGTATCAGTTTATAAAGCTGTTTTACTATCTGTTCCAATACTCTTGTACTTCCCTTTGTTACAATGGTAAATCTTGAGAAATTGGTATCGGGTATAGGTGCTACTGTAAGAGATTCGATATTGTATCCTCTTCCGGCAAAAAGTCCTGCGATCCGAGATAGCACACCGTGTTCGTTCAGAACGGTAACTGAAATAATTTTTCTCTCTTTCATAATTAGTCCTTATACTCAAGCATCATATTATAAAGCGTACCACCTGCCGGAACCATAGGAAGAACATTTTCAAGCCGATCTACAACTACATCTATGATGGTAACTTTGTTTGATTCCATTGCCTCTTTCAGAGCCTTCTCAAAATCCTCTTTTGTCTCGACTCTGTATCCCTTTGCTCCGAAACTTTGAGAAAGCATCACAAAATCAGGCTGCATACTGAGATCTGTTGAAGAGTATCTTTTGTCATAAAAAAATGTCTGCCATTGTCGTACCATTCCCAAAAAGTTGTTGTTTAGGATGATATTGATAACCGGTATTTTACTTTCAACAGCCGTCATTAACTCCTGAATGTTCATCATTATAGAGCCGTCACCCGAAAAGTTTATGACGATTTTATCCTCTTTGCCTTTTTTTGCTCCTATTGCTGCGGGAAAACCAAATCCCATCGTTCCAAGACCTCCGCTTGTGATAAACTGTCTTGGGTAGGAGAAAGGATAAAACTGTGCCGTCCACATCTGATGTTGCCCGACATCTGTAGATATAACGGCTTTTTCTCCGACTATTTCACCGGTTTTTTCGATAACCCATTGAGGTTTTATATTTTTGCCGTTATCTTCGTATCCCAAAGGATGAATCTGGTTGTATCTGTTTAAAAGCTCTCTCCAGTTTTCATATTTTGAAGAGTCAATCTTCTCTTTTGCCATCGGAAGCATTTGGGTCAGAACATTTTTCAGATCTCCGACTATCGGATAATCAACTTTTACTATTTTGCCTATACTGCTAGGGTCAATATCTACATGAATGATTTTGGCATGTTTTGCAAATTCACTCAGTTTTCCCGTAACCCTGTCATCAAACCTCGGTCCCAAAGCTATGATCAGATCCGCTTCACTCATTGCCATATTTGCCGCATAACTTCCGTGCATTCCAAGCATTCCAAGCAACAGAGGATCATCATGTCTTAGTGAACCTCTTGCCATCAAAGTTTCAACGGCAGGTATTTGGGTAAACGAAACCAACTCTCTTACCAGATCGGAGGATTCAGAAAGGATGATACCTCCGCCAAGATAAAAAATGGGTCTGTCGGCATGTCTCATTGCATCAACAGCTTTTTTTATCTGTTTGGTATTACCTTTGTAGGTAGGTTTGTATGTGGGGATGGAAATCGTTTCGGGATATTCAAATTTTCCGATTTGGGCTGTTACATCTTTTGGTATATCCACATGCACAGGTCCCGGTCTCCCGCTTTTTGCTATATAAAACGCCTCTTTTAAAATAGTTGCCAGTTCATTGACATTTTTTACCAAAAAGTTATGTTTTGTGCATGGTCTGCTTATACCCACCGCATCAACTTCCTGAAATGCGTCTGTTCCTATCATCGTGATAGGTACCTGACCGCTTATAACCACGATAGGTATAGAATCCATATAAGCTGTTGCAAGACCGGTAACGGCATTGGTAAATCCGGGTCCGCTTGTTACAAAAGCAACTCCAACCTCACCGGTAGCTCTTGCATAGCCGTCAGCCGCATGAACTGCCGCCTGTTCGTGTCTTGTGAGGATGTGTTCAAAAAAGTCCTGTTTGTAGATCTCATCGTAAACATTCATAATAGCTCCGCCGGGATAGCCAAAAGCGGTTTTGACTCCCTCCCTTTTGAGAGCTTCTATCACCATTTGAGAACCTGTAAGTTCCATGATATTTCCTGCTTTATTTTAATTTAATTAATCCCGAATTATAGCTAAAAAAAATTAAAAATGATTGATTTAGTTGTGTAGAAGGCTGAATTTTAAATCTTTTTTTAATCTGTCTATCAAACTTTTGGCTACCGAGTCTGTAAAATGACCTTTGAAATCTCTTTGGTTTCTGTATATCAGATGATTGTCTTTCAAGATCTCAAATCTGACAAAACCGTCAAAATCCGTACCTATCGATTTGGCTGTGGGAGATGTGCAGCTTGTTACATAGTTGGAGCTGATTTTCAGGGTGTTTTGACACTCTTTTTTCTCTATATTTTTTATAAAGGGATTGTTCTTTACAACATATTCTATTATAAGATTGTCCGATTTTATTTTGAGACAGGAAAGAGGTATTTTAACCTCTTTCTCATCATATATTTTTGTATATATTTTGCCGCATCCAAAAAGTAGAAATAAAATTGCCACAAATGCAAATATTCTCATTACATTCCCGGAATTCTCGGAATTTTGTTTAATTTAGAATTTTTACAGTACCAGCCCCATCCTCTTTTTAACCAGTGACCGATAACAGGCATGGGAACCATTACTCCTCTTTTGTTGTTTCTGTAAACGAATGCCGCTCCGTCTCCGCTGTCCATTACACATAAAATATTCAGATGTTCTATATAGCTTTTTTTATCCGTTCGGTAATGAACATCACTGCCTATATTGTAAGCGCTGTTTCTTGCCATAACTTCTGCTATATGTCCCTGTTTTGCTCTCCAGTCGGGTCCGTCTATGGCAGCGCAGTCTCCGATTGCAAATATGGGGTATCTGCTGTCTTCATATTCGTCAAAATTGTGCATTACCTCACAATATTCGTTTATCATTATGAAACCGGCATCATTTTGGGGAAGATCAGAATTTTTTATGACAGAGTGTCCGTCTCCGGCAGCTATAAACATAGTAAAATCGCTTTCAAGTTTGCTGTCATCTTCAAAAACGACTCCATCTTTTTCAAATTGTTTTATTTTTTTGCCAAAGTGTTTTTTGATATCAAGTTTGGAGAAAAAAACATCCATCATTTTTAGAGCCTGTGGTCCCATTCTGGCTCCGGGTTTTTCCATCGGTGCAAAAAATGTCAGTTCAAATTTGTCTCTTATACCTTTTTCTTTTAGAAGATTATGGACATTGAAAAGTACTTCAAAAGCAGGTCCTCCCCGTACGGCTGAAGGATCTTTGGGATTGCCTCCAAATCCCATAGCGATTTTGCCGTTTCCTTTTTTGATAAGTTCATCTATTTTTTCTTTTATCTTTATGGATTCTTCCGGTTTGCCGCAGATTGAGAGAGTATTTTCTATCCCTTCATGTTTTACTTTCCCGGCTCCTATGGCGATGACAAGATAGTCAAAATCACTGTATTCTCTGTTTTTGCCGACTACTTTTTTCTCTTTGGCATTTATATTTGTGATTTCATCTATTGTCAGATTAAATCCGTGTACCTTTTTAAGTTCGCTAAGAGGCAGACAGACATCATCAAATTCGGCTTTTCCTACCGGTACCCAAATCGATGTGGGATAGATATACATATAATCTCTGTCACTGATAAGAGTTACATCAAGATTCTCTTTTCTAAGATATATAGCGGCTTCCACACCGGCAAAACCGCCTCCCAAAACCAAAACTTTTTTATTTAACATAGTTACCTTCTCCCTATAAATAATAGTTATATTTAAATTAATCAGTCCTTATTTAATATAGAAAGATTACTATAATTTAATTTAAAAATCAATATCATTTAGCCTAAGATTTTATTAGTAAGGCTAATTTTTTTTGAACTTCATTTTTTTCATACTCGGATAAAACCGTTATTTTTCCTCTTTTAAATAAAATTCTGTCAGCTGAAACTATACCAATAGCATTGCAGACTATTTCACTTGTCTTTATCAGATTTTCACGAGCTTTTATTCTGACTCTGTAATCTCCTCCCAAAAGTCTTGAAGTCAGTGGCATAACGACTATCGTATGGTAGAGATTCAGTTTTACGGCTTTGTTTAATCTGTCATTTTGAAAGATCAAAACAGGGCGTATTTTTCCGCTTGTTTTGGGAGAGAGATCGGCAAAATAGATCTCACCTTTGTAAAAAGCTTTCATATTCAAAGTTTTGTTTGTCTCTTCAAACTCTTCAAGAGCATCAAGATAAGCTTTTTTCTGGGTTTTGGGACGGCATATAAAAGTGCCTTTGTTTCTTATAAGCCACTCTTTGTACTCTTCATCCTCTATCGTCTGCAAGATTTTGTCAAACTGCTCCTCTTTTGTCTGTTTAAAAGATTTCATGATTTTTCACACGCTAAAATAGTGTGCTTCGGGATGATAAACTATCAGTGCGGATGTTGTCTGTTCGGGGTGCATCTGATAGGTTTCACTCAGTTTTATACCGAACTCTTCGGGTTTTAGCAGATCAAAAATAACTCTGTTTTGGGAAAGTTCGGGACAGGCGGCATATCCGAATGAATATCTTGCTCCCTGATATCCTCTCATCTTTACATCTCTTATCGTATGTTTTTCGTTTTGGGCTATTCCAAGTTCCAGTCTTATCTGTTTGTGTACGATCTCCGCCAGTGCTTCAGCCAACTCGACACCGAGTCCGTGAACCAGATAGTACTCTTGAAATTTCCCCTTTTTGTACAGCTCTTGTTCATATTCGCTTATCTTCTCTCCCGCGCTTACACAACTAAACGCCACCAAATCATGAGTTTTGCTTTTAAAATAATCACTCAAAGATCGGTAAGGCTTTTTTTGCTGTCTTGGAAATTCAAGATGATATTTTGCTCTTCCAATCACCTCATCAAGAGGCTCTTTGTTGATATCTTCACTTTTGTTCCAGCCTTCGTTTTCGTCAAATATCAAAAGTGAATTTTCATCACTTCTACAGGGGTAATATCCGTAAAGCATAACAGGATTGAAAAGTTCTCTCTCTTGAAATTCTCTTTTTATCTTTTCAAAGAGTGGCCACAAAACCTCTTCTCTTTGCTTTTCTCTCTCCTCTTTGCTCATGCCTTTGCCACTGTATCCCCATCTTTGAGAAAACAGAAGTTTGTGATTTATCCAGTTATAGGCTATCTCTTTTACATCTGCATCCAAAACCCTTCTTCCCCAAAAGGGAGGAGTTGGAGTAAAAACGGATCGGTTTGGCATTTTTATTTTTGAGTACGGAATGGATTTTTTCTCTTTTTTAACCGTTATTGTTTTTTCCTCTTTATCTTCATCACCCTCTTTGCCTCTTAGATCGGTATCAAAATTTTTCTCTTCTATTCTGCTCATGGCAGTTATTCCGTCAAATGCATCTTTGCAGTAAAATATCGCTCCGTTGTAGATCGGACGACAAAATTCATCGATAAATTTTCTTGTCAAAGCGGCTCCGCCAAGCAGTACGGGTATATCAATACCTCTTTTTTTCATCTCCTCAAGATTTTCTTTCATAACTCCGGTTGATTTTACCAAAAGACCGCTCATACCGATAGCATCTGCGTCATGTTCTTTGTAAGCTTTTATAAAATCCTCCAAATCGGCTTTTATACCGATATTGATCACTTTAAAACCGTTGTTTGAGAGAATAATATCTACAAGATTTTTACCCACATCATGAACATCTCCCTTTACCGTTCCCAAAACCAAAGTGGTATCGCTCTCTTTCTCTTTTTTCGGCAGATACGGTTGGAGATAATCAACGGCGGCTTTCATCACTTCTGCCGATTGCAAAACAAAAGGCAACTGCATTTTTCCGCTTCCAAAAAGCTCTCCCACCTCTTTCATCGCATCTATAAGTATCTCGTTTACTATCTTTTGCGGAGGAATCTCATCTTTGGCGCTTTTTATAAGCTCCATCATTCTCTCTTTATCACCGTCCAATAGAAGTTTGTGAAGTTTTTGATCGGTTGAAAGTTTTAAAAACTCCTCATCCTCTTTATCCTGATCCACCTCTTTTTTGTCCGAAAAATATTCGATAAATTTAAACAGAGGATCGCCTTCTTCCCGTCTGTTAAAGAGCAGATCCTCACATACCTTTTTATCTTCATCGCTTATTTTATGAAAAGGAATGATGTTTTTTACATTGACGATAGCCATCGTAAGACCGGCTTTGACGCAGTGATGTAAAAAGACGGAGTTTAGATATTCCCTTGCATGTTTTGCCAAACCAAAAGAGATATTTGAAACACCCAGAACAAAACCGACTTTTGGATAAAGGGAGCTGAACTCTTTTATAGCCTCTATCGTCTCTATCGCTGCCGTAAAATACTCTTCATCTCCGCTTCCAACCGTAAAAGTAAGCAGATCAAAAACCAGATCTTTTGGATCAAGTTTGTGTTTTTGCGTGGCAAGTTGATAGATTCTTTTTGCAACGGATACCTTTTGCTCTTTTGTTTTTGCCATGCCTTTTTCATCTATTGTCAGACAGACAAGAGCGGCTCCGTATCTCTTTGCGAGTGAACATATTTTGTCAAATTTCTCTATTCCGTCTTCAAGATTGACCGAGTTGATGATAGGCTTTCCGCCGATATTTTTAAGAGCCGTTTCGATCCCCAAAACCTGTGTGGAATCCACCATCAAAGGCAGAATCACTTTTTGGGAATATAAAAGAGAGAGGATATTCATATCTTTTGTTTCGTCTCTTCCTGCAAAACCGACACTCAGATCGATAGCGTGAGCGCCGTTTCTGACCTGCTGTTGGGCAACCGACAAAGTACCTTCGTAATCTTCTTTGAGCAAAAGTTCTCTAAAGGCTTTTGAACCTGTTGCATTTGATCTCTCTCCTACCAAAAACGGAGGGGGGTCTTGTTTGATGGTTTTTGTTTCAAACAAAGATGCCAAAGATTTCGGATAAGAGCCTGAAGGTTTTTTGGGTTTTATCCCCTCTACCGCATCACTTAAAGCTTTGATATGCTGAGGAGTGGTTCCGCAGCATCCTCCAAGCAGACTTACTCCGTCAAATTCCAAAAAGCTTTTTTGCAGTTTGGAAAATTCATCGGGTCCCATCGGATAAAATGTATGTCCCCCTCTGTTTTGCGGAAGTCCTGCATTTGCATGAACGGAGATTGGTTTGTGCCAGATTTCACTCAGGGTTTTTACATGCTTTTTTACCTGTTGGGGTCCCGTACCGCAGTTAAAACCCAAAGAGAGAATATCAAAAGGCTCCATGATAACGGCTATCGTTGTTGCATCCGTTCCTATAAGCATGGTTCCCGAAAGCTCTATCGTTACCGAAACCATGATCGGTATCTCTTTTTCAAGCTCTTTTGCCGTGTCGCCGCATGCGTGAAGAGCAGCTTTTATCTGAAGAGGGTCCTGACAGGTTTCAAGCAGGAAAAGATCACATCCTCCCTCTATCAAACCTTTTGCGGAGATTTTGTACCCTTCGTACATCTCATCATATCCGATATGTCCAAGAGATGGAAGTTTTGTTCCCGGTCCCAAAGATGCCGCAACAAAACGGGGTTTGTCGGGTGTGGAAAACTCATCACAAACCTCTTTTACGATCTTTGCTCCCTCGTAAGAGAGTTCATAAGCTTTTTCTCCCATATCATAATCATCCAAAACCCACGGAAGAGATCCGAAAGTGTTTGTTTTGATGATATCTGCTCCCGCTTTTGCGTAGGCTTTGTGAATCTTTTTTATCCCTTCTTTGTAGGTAACATTCAAAAGTTCGTTACATCCGGCATTTCCTTGCCAGAACTCTGTTGGAATTTTCATAGCCTGTATCTGCGTACCCATCGCACCGTCTATGATCAAAACTCTCTTCTTTATCAAATCTTTTATACTTTTCAATAAAACCGCCTCTTTTTCTTTTGAGTGATTTTATCCATTTTTAGCTATAATTTGCAAGAAAAAAAGTGATTTAGCAAACAGTTTTATTGTAATAATCTTGCATTTTTCTATCTTTGACTAAGCAATATGGAGTTATTGCTGCTTTTGGAGATGCCCAAATGTTTCTTCATCTCAAATTTATCTGTTTTTGGTTACAATCTTGATAAAAACTAATAAAAATCTTTGGATAAGTAGTAAATTTTTTGAATATGTTTTTTACAACTATTCAAAGGAGATATTGTAATTAAAATGAAATGCAGTTGAAAAAAATATCAAATCTTCAAATAGCTCTGATTATTTTATCTGTTATAGCCTTTTACAGGATATATGTTCTTTATACTCTTCCTTATCATTTCTATTTTGATGAGGCGTATTACTGGGAGTGGTCTAAGAGATTTGAGTTTGGTTACTACTCAAAACCGCCGATGG
>CAYVDJ010000010.1:0-34243 GCA_964450755.1 uncultured Campylobacterales bacterium | reverse complement strand
TCTTAATGCGGTAAAAAAACCGCATTAAGCATATTCAAGTTCTCTCTCTTTAATCTCCTGATTTGCCTCTTCCACCATTTGATTTAACAAAACAAACATTTTACTGCTTGCCTCTTCCATATTTGCAAAATTATCTATAATTTTCTTTTTGTTTTCAGGGAAAAGGCAACTTTTTGTTTTTGCGCAGGGTATGGTTTTTAGAGTCATATCATGGACTATTTTATGATACGGCTCGATCTCCTGATAGGCTTTTGTATGTCTGAAAAATTCTTTTCCGATAGTATTGTACCATTTACCCATCCTACAGGAGTTATGATCACCAAAATAATCAATCATATTTTCTCTTTCATTTAAAACGGTAGTATAGGATTCGGATTTAAAAATGATATGATCCACTTTTACAAGAGTAGCAAACAGAGAATCTCTGATATATTTTGCATATTTTTCAGAAAATTTTGCTGAAAGAGCAAATGAACTTAAAGTCTCTTTGAAATCTTGCACACTGTTTTGTGAATCTTCCGCTATTTGTGTTATCTCCTGCGAATTTGCCTGAATATTGTTTGATTCCTGCTGGAGAGTCTGTATCGTAACGGCAATTTCCTGAGTTGCCTTTTGGGTTCTCTCGGCAAGATGCCTCACTTCATCGGCAACAACGGCAAATCCTCTTCCGTGTTCACCTGCTCTTGCAGCTTCGATAGCGGCATTTAAAGCCAAAAGATTGGTTTGATCGGCTATATCTTTTATCAGATTGATGACAGCTGAGATTTCCAGAGTTCTTTCATTTAACAAAGATATGGCACTATTGCTGTTGGATATAAGCTCTATTAGATGATCAAGTTTGGAAACAATTTGATTGACCGTTATTTCGCTGTTTTTGGCATCATTTGCAGTTTTTACGGTTGAATCGGTAATATTTTTTATGATTTCAACATTTTTTGTTATATCGTCCTGAATAATATTGAGTCCCGTTTTTATACCTCCGCTGTTTTTTTGGAAAATATCTCCAAGTTCCCCTCTCATTTTTGTTTTGTATGATTCGGCTATAGCGCTCAAAGCCATATTCAGATTTGGACAGGCGGCTTGAAAATCACCTTTATAACCGTCTTGAAATATGATCCTTTTATCATTACCTTTACCGGCTTCTACAATGGAGGCTTTTATATCTCTCATCATCTGTTCAACCTGATCGAGCATATCGTTTATTCCCCACGCAACACCGACCAATACATGATCATCGGCTATATTTGTAACGCGATGGGAGAGATTTCCGCTTCCTGCTTTTACCAAAACATCTCTGATCTGTTTTATCAGCGGATCATTGAAAATCTTATCACAGTTTTGAGTAGTGTTTGAAGGGATAAAAAGCCCTGTAAATCCCAAAGTCAAAATTATACCACCTGCTATATACTGCCCTGTTACCAACATAAAAACGGCAGCCGAAAATGTTGAGAGTAAAAATATAAGCGTCTGTTTATTGCTGAAGGCTGAGAATAAATTCGTCATAAGTTGCTCCCTTTTTATCTAAAATTTTATTTAATTCTCTGTAAGATGCCTCTGTTGTGCCTTTTTTTTCCGCCTCTAAAAGTTCTTTATAGAGTGAAGGGATAATTTGCATCGCCTTTTGACTCGGTTTTCTTCTGACAGAGTGAAAATCCCTGATATTGTTATTTTCATCCAAAGTGGCGGTAACATTGGCAAACACCCAATAAAAACCGCCATCCTGGCTGAGATTTTTAACATAGGCGAAAATCTCCTCCTTTTTTTGAATCCTCTCCCACAGAAGTTTAAATATGATTTTTGGCATATCGGGATGCCTTATGATAGAGTGTGGAGCTCCCAAAAGCTCTTTCTCTTCATATCCTGAAAGTTTTATAAATATCTTGTTACAGTATATTATTTTGCCGTTTTTATCTGTTTTTGAAACGATAAAATCCTCTTTGTTGATAACTCTTTCGTGATTGTTAGGAATAGGTTTTGACATTTCAACTATCCTTTATGATGTTATTTTTGAGGATATCGGTTTTTTATAAAAATTATTTAATACTATTTAGGGCACCTCTAATGCCATTAATCAAAATCCATAAACCCACCTGAAGAATCTATCCAGAGGATCAAAATCAAACAGACCCGAATGCTCTTTCTCAAAAGGATTTGTATTTGAAGAAGCTACGGAGAATGTTTTATATTCTGTTTTTCTTTTTTCATACTCTTTTGCTTTAAGTTCTCCTCCTGCTTTTTTCCACTCAAGAAGCTGTCTGAGTTCTCCTGCGTCCAACCAGACACCGTGTTCATGACATCTGTCTATGATAACTCCGCTTACGGATTTGTAATTTCTCCTTTGCATTGTCTTTTTGCAGACGGGACATTTTTTATAAAGTATGTTTTTTTCTCTTTCATGTCGGGGATGATTTGTAACAAAACGAAGTATATTTCGATCTATTGAATAGACCTTGTTTGTATAACTTTCAAGCATTCTCTCAAGCTCATGTTTTTCAAAAAATATTCCGTCACATTTTATGCAGCGATGGGCTATAAAACTCTCTTTTTGACCGATATCGATCTTTTCAAGAGACATTGAACAAACAGGACAGTTAATCCCTTTTGAAACCCCCTCTTTTTTATAAGAAAAAGAATCAAGATTTACAGGATTTCTTTTACCGCAATATTTACAGACAAGACCGCTTTTTGGCAACGGTGCCGAACAAAATCTGCATCTCATTTTCTATATCTCTTTTAAAATCATCTCTTTTTTTTCCAAAAACTCCTCTTTTTCGATAAGCTTTAGATCATACAGTTCTTTTAGTTTCTTCAATCTTTCAACAATATCATCACTTTTTGAACTTTTTTGTAAAGGTCTGTTCATAGAAGCAGAAAGAGAATTTCCGACATTTGCCCCCATAAATACTCCCGCAGCTCCCGCTTCGTTTTTTGCAGCATCATTCAAAGCATCCAACTCTCTTAAATCCCTGAAGCTAACACCGGCTCTTTTGGCGGCATAAACCGCAGCCTCGGTATCGGCTATCTTGTTTATCCGTTTTCTCGTCTCTTCGTCAAATGCCGTTCCCTCTATCCTGAAATCAACCAGATCAAATCCGAATTTAAAAAATTCTCTGTTTAGTTTCTCATTTAAGCTCTCTACGATCTCTTCTCTGTTTGCGTCGATATCGATATATGAAAATTTTGATTCGGCAAAAAAATCACTCATAGGATGTGTCAGTCTTGCATTGACAATCTCTCTAAACTCCTCTGTCATATAACTTTCTCTCTCTCCTACAAAAGATACAAAAAACTCCTTTGCATTTTTTATTTTAAAACTGTAATTGCCAAATGCCATAAGTTCTATCGGAAAATTGTATAGAGGATCGAGATATTTTATCGGAGATGTTGTTCCCCACTTTTGATCGGCTATAATGCTCTTTTTGTAAAAATAAAATGCAGTTTTATGCTCACTCTCAAAAAACTGCATAAACTTTTTGATTGTTGTGATAAAAGGAATATTGGAAGTTCTGATATCAAATATCCCCTCTTTGTCAAAAACCGCCGCAACTTTTCCTTCATAAACAAAGATACACCCCTCGGCAGGTCCTACGATAAGTTTTGAAGCATTTTTGATCTCATCACCGTTTTGTGTCCATCTGTGAAATAACTCTCCACTGTCGGTATCTTGCCACTCAATAACAGATCTAAGCTGTCTTTTTAGAGGATCGAAAAATGACATGTAAATCCTTTTTGCGTTTGTTTTGTAAATCGGCAAAAATGGTATAATTTCAAAAAAACCGGAGCTTAAAATGCAAAAAGAGATTCAACAACTATATAGCCAAAAAAGATTTGAAGAGGTTATACAAAAAGCAAAAACAGTGTTAAAAAGAAGGGAAGATGATCCTAGTTTGCATATTTTGATCGGAAACAGCTTTTTGCAGTTAAACCGTTTTGAAGAGGCAAAAGAACACCTCAAAAAGGCTCTAAAAACAGATTTCCCATCCGCCACGGTACTTTTTAATCTTGCAGGTTTGTATTTTATGGAAGGAAATTTCAAAGAATCTCTAAAACATTTTGAAAAAGCTCTGAAACTTCAGCCCTCAAACAGTGAGATCTATTATAATATCGGCGTGGTTTATCAGGAGATGAACGAGTTTAAAAAAGCGAAAAAATATTATCACAAAGCTTTGAAACTAAATCCTTCAGATATAAATTCTCTCTATAACCTCTCTTTGATCTTTCTTACGGAGGGAGATTACAAACAGGGATTTGACTATTATCGTTCAAGATATCATCCGACTTTGCAAAACAGACAGACATCTTTGCTTTTTCCTTCAAATCTTTTAAATAAAGGCGATGAGATAAAAGGCAAAAATCTGTTTGTTTACAATGAACAGGGCATGGGGGATATGATCCAGTTTATAAGATTTTTACCTCTTTTTTTACAAAAAGGAGCCAAAAAGATAATTTTACAGATGCCCTCATCCCTAAAAAGGCTTTTTAAATACAACTATCCAAATATCACTTTCAGCGATGACTTGGAAAAAGATCAAAAGATAGAGTATGATTATCATTTTCCCTTGATGGAATCAGCTTATATTTTGGATCTGAAAAAAGATGAGATACCTTATAAAAAAGGCTACCTGAAAGTTGATAAAAATGATGCCAAAATCTACAGGGAAAAAAATATTATCGATGAAAATAAAAAAAAGGTGGGTATTGTTTGGAGAACAAATCTTTTGGATTCAAATGATCTCATAACAAAGATAAGATCAAAAACAAAAAGAGAACTCTCTTTGGAAGATTTTATCAAACATTTAAAAAATAAAAATATCCGTTTCTACTCCCTGCAAAAAGATGAAACAACAAAAGAGAGAAAACTCCTAAAAGAAAGAGGTATTATCTCACTAGATGATACTTTGAAAGATTTTTACGATACGGCTTTGGCGATAGAAAACCTCGATACGATCATCTCTATCGATACCGCTGTTGCGCATCTTGGAGCGGCAATGGGAAAAGAGACTTTTATACTTCTGCCTTTCAACAACGACTGGAGATGGGGTCAAAACGAAAAAGTAAGCACATGGTATGAAAACGCAAAACTCCTCAGACAGGAAAATGCAAAAAAAGGGTCATTAAAAACTATACTTTCTGAAAAATTTATAGATTTATAAAAAGTTTTCTTTATCTCTTTTTCTAACGATCCAGTACAAAAAAACAGCCGTAACTGCTCCCGTTGCATCCATCAGCATATCTTTTTGCGCGTCCCATACATCACCCTGAACTCCCAAAAATGCCATTCCGGCTTCCGGATCGATAGTGGCTGCCGTTATCCATTCGATAATCTCATAAACACTTGCTACCGTAAAAATAGCGGTTACAGGAAAAAGATACAACAGCCATGAAGCATTTGTAAGTTTTTTTCTGTCTAAAAATTCAGCTATCGCATAGGCATAAAAACCTACCGAAAAATGGGCAAATCTGTCATAATTGTTTCTCTCAAATCCAAAAAAATCATTTACCAAATCAAAAGGAACTCTCTCAAAAGTGTAATGCCCTCCGACAGTGTGCATAAAAATCAAAAAACTCATCATAACATAGGCAAGATTGCTGAATCTGAACTTTTTATAGGTCAAAACCAAAATTGCTACGATGATAACGATAGGCAGATTTTCGGCAAACCAAACCTCTCTGTCATAAGGGTTGATAGCAAGAGCAATAAACTCTATAAGATATATGATAAAAAGTATTACAGGCAAATTCATCCTATTTTCAGTCCCGTTACAAATCCCGCCACAGCCGTAACACCTTTTGCGGTAAATGTAGAGAGTCTTTCCTGTATAAAAGAACCTGTTGTTTTGGCTACTTCCATACCGCTGTCCACCATATTTGTAAGTCCTGTTTCATTGATCGTTATAAGACCGTAATGTTCTGCTCCAAAAAGTATAAGTATCACAACTCCCAATACAAAAAGACCTATCTTAAAGGTTTTTTTCAGAAGATAACCTAATGACAAACCTATGACAAAAGCTCCGCCAAGATGTAGATAAGGAATGGTTGAAGAGTCATTCATTACAAAACCTTTAATATTTTAATCCATAAAAATAATAATTACAAAAGTTTGCTTTATTTTAAGTTAAAATATAAAAATTATGCTAAAATTAGCGCCTAAAATATACAGGAGTTTATAAATGTTAAATGATGAAAATATAAAACGATTAGAAACTATTTTCAATGAAGGAAAAATAGAAGAGGCAAAGGAACTTGCTATTGAACTGTTAAAAGAGAATGAAAACGATGCAAGATTATATTATGTCATAGGAAATGCTTTTTTACTGCAAAATGAGATAGAAAAGGCAAAAGAGAATCTGACAAAGTCATTATCCCTAAACCAAAATTTCACAGGAGTACTTATCCTTTTGGGAGGACTTTTTTACAGAGAGGGAGATTTTAAAAAGGCTGCCGGTTATTTTGCAAGAGCTGCCAAACTTGATCCTAACAATGACAAAATCTTTTACAACCTCGGAACTGCCCATCAGGCGATGGAAGATTACGAAAATGCTCTGAATTTTTATCAAAAAGCGATGCAGATAAATCCAAAAGATGTAAAAAGCTACTACAATTCATCTCTTATTTTACTTAGGAAGGGAGATTATGAGAGAGGTTTTGATCTTTACAGATTGAGATATCATCAGGAGTTGCCTGACAAACCGACTCAGCTTTTTATCAATCATCTGCCTCTAAATACGATGGAAGATATAGAGGATAAAACCATTTTGGTTTATGATGAGCAGGGTTTGGAAAAAACGATTGATTTTGTCAGATTTTTACCTTCTTTTGTAGAAAAAGGAGCCAAAATCGTTTTGAGAGTACAGGAACCTTTGCAAAAACTTCTCTCTTATAATTATCCCGATATAACTTTTTCACACACACTTAATCCCGATGACGAGATGACTTTTGAAGGGCATTTTCCTTTGATGGACGGAGCATTTTTGACAAAAGTGAAAAAAAGAAGTATTCCTTTTACAGAGGGTTATCTCAAAGTTGATGAGAATGATTCAAAAGAGTTCAGAGAAAAAAATTCTATCAAAAATGAAGGTAAAAATATAGGAATTATCTGGAAAGAGGATGATAATTTTGCCGGAAATGAGATTCTTTTGAGCGAAATCATCAAAAATCTAAAAGCAGAAGGAGTCAATGTCTATTCTTTGGCAGAGAATCCGAATGTTGAAGAGAATGAAATTTTGGAAGAAAACGGTGTGGTTTCTTTGGGTGAGGATCTGGAGGATTATTATGACAAAGCTCTTGCCCTTTCCAATATGGATGCCATCATCGGTATAGATACTCCTCTTTTGCATCTAAGCGGAGCTATGGGCAAACCTGCGGCTTTGCTTCTTGGAGAAAAAAGCGATTGGATATGGGGAAGCAGAGATAAAAAAAGCAGTTGGCATAACAGCATAACCATCTATAAAATAAATGACAAAAACTATAAAAGAGCAATCAAAAAGGCAACTAATGCCATAAAAATATAAGATTTTTATTTAAAAATCATTTACTTTTTAAGGATACAATTGATTTTTAAATCTATTAAAGGAAAGTTACAATGAAAAAAAGTTTTATATTTTTGTTAATGATATTTTTTATTTCATCTTCGCTTTTTGCGGAAAATGAACCAAATGACAGCTGTTCTGCTTCAGAAGTGATAAATCTGTTAGACGGAGCCGTGAGTGAAACAAGTGATCAGATCACAGGAACCATCGTATCAACAAAACATGACGATGTCAATAACAAACCTGATTATGACAAAGATTACTACCATTTTACTCCCGCTGTTTCGGGTGAGCTTGTTATCTCATTTGTAGGAAGCGGAAATATGTACTTTTGGATAGGTACAAAAGGTTGTGATAAAGGCTGGAATATCAGTAAAGAGTTTTCAAGAAGTGTTACAAAGATTTTCAAAGTAAATGCAGGACAAAGAGTCGATCTTCGTCCGATGTGCAGATGGAGCAGAAACTATACGGTAAATATCACATTTACCCCCGATGAGGAAAATTCTCCAAACAATACTCTTGATGATTTTGTAAAAAGAATGTACACAACCGCTTTGAAAAGAGAAGCCGAAGAGGAAGGGTTTAACTACTGGAAAAATGAGTTAAATTCCCAAAAGACAACAGCCAGGGATATGGCAAGATTTTTCTTTGATTCTCCCGAATTTAGATCCTATAATCTCTCCAATGAAGAGTTTTTAAACAGAGTCTATGAAACGATCATGAACAGAGAACCAGACAGTGAAGGATATAACTACTGGCTTGAGAGACTAAACAGGGAAGAGATCACAAGAAACGATGTTGTAGATATGTTTGTTGACGCACCGGAATTTAAAGAGTTGGCTTCACAGTACGGTATAAAAGCAAACAGCCTTCCGCCTCACTGAGCAGTAAAATATGATAAACAACAGTGATCTGATAAAGAGAGATTTAAGTTATATCTTTCATCCCTGTACGCAGATGAAAGATCACGAAACTTTGCCTCTTGTCCCTATAAAAAGGGGCAAAGGGGTTTATTTGTATGATTTTGACGGAAACTCCTACATAGATGCGATAAGTTCATGGTGGGTAAATCTTTTCGGACACAGTAACGACTATATCAATCAAAAGATAAAAGAGCAGATTGAAGAACTCGAACATGTGATATTTGCAGGTTTTACCCATGAACCTGTTGTAAAACTTGCCCAAAGACTCATCAAGATAACTCCATCCTCTTTGCAAAAGTGTTTCTTTGCAGACAACGGATCATCTGCCGTTGAAGTTGCTATCAAAATGAGTTTTCATTATCATAAAAACAAAGGTTTGGTAAAGCCCTTTTTTTTATCTTTGACAAACTCCTATCACGGTGAAACTCTTGGCGCTCTTGCGGTAGGTGATGTGGGACTTTACAAAGAGACCTACAAAGAGATCATGATAGAGACTCTTCAAACCCCCTCACCAAAAGATACAACTTTAAAAAGCGCAAAAGAGGCTTTGGTCTCTTTTGAAGAGATAACAGAAAAGTACAAAGACAAAATATCCGCTTTTATCTTTGAACCGCTAATTCAGTGTGCCGGTTCTATGAAAATGTATCATCCATACTTTTTAAAAGAGGCGCAAAATATCTGCAGACAAAAAGGGATTCATCTCATAGCCGATGAGATAGCCGTTGGATTTGGTCGTAGCGGAACGATGTTTGCCTGTGAACAGGCGGATGTGGAGCCTGATTTTATGGCTCTGTCCAAAGGACTTACCGGAGGTTATCTTCCTTTGTCTGTTGTTATGATGAGCGATGAAATATATTCGGCGTTTTATTGTGATTATCTTGAAAACAGATCTTTTCTGCACTCTCACAGTTATACCGGAAATCCTCTTGCATGTGCTGCGGCAAATGCCTCTTTGGATCTGTTTGAAAAATATGACATTTTGGAAAAAAACCGCAAAAAAAGCGAATATATAGCCAAAAAGCTGGAGATTTTCAAAAAACTGCCCAATGTAAAAGAGGTCAGACAAAGAGGCATGATAGCGGCTGTGGAATTGAAAGGATATGATTTCAAAGAGAGAGTAAATCTAAAAATCTTCAAATATGCCCTAAAAAACGGCGTACTTTTAAGACCACTCGGAAACATAATCTACTTTATGCCTCCTTATATCATAGAGTATGAAGAGATAGACAAGATGATAGATACCGCTTATGAGGCTGTAAAAGCACTCTAAAAAGTTAAAAATATCATTATGATCAATATATCAAATTTGTATCTAAACTCCAAAGCTTTTTTTACATCATCTTTTGTTATCTCTTTTTTTCCCTCTCCAAAAAAAGGCTTTTTTTTGATTTTGCCAAAATAGGAGGTATCCCCTCCAAGAGAAATATCCAGACAAAGAGCCATTGCACTTATAGGATATCCGGCATTTGGACTTTCATGCCCTTTTGCAAAACGGATACATTTTTTTAAAAGATGAAGTTTTCCTGCCAAAAGAAGGATCAAAAAGGCACTGAAACGCGAAGGGATGAGATTTAAAAGATCATCAGCTTTTGCACTGAAAAAACCAAAATTTTTATATTTTGTATTTTTGTACCCTACCATACTGTCAAGAGTATTGACAACTTTAAAAACAACTATCCCTTTTAGACCAAAAAGCATCAGATAAAAAAGGGGTGATATTACACCGTCACTCAAATTTTCCGCATAAGTCTCTATGGCGGCTTTGTTGATTTGACTTTTTGTCAGATTTTTTGTATCTCTGCTGACAAGCATCGCAATCTTTGATTTTGGATCATTTGAGATTATGAC
Organism: uncultured Campylobacterales bacterium; assembly: GCA_964450755.1. GTDB lineage: Bacteria > Campylobacterota > Campylobacteria > Campylobacterales > JAADDG01 > JAADDG01. The sequence goes on along the minus strand of CAYVDJ010000010.1, from coordinate 23,943 downwards.
CTCTTTTACACTATCATAGAGCATTTTATGGGCTATCAGGGTGGAAGATATCAATGACAGAGCAAATATATAAAAAACATCTCCGAAAAATTTAAAAAAACCCTCTATCATCAAAGCTATCGGAAGAAAAACACCCAAAGTTGATACAAGCAGTAAAAAACCTCTTGTTTTGTCATCTTTGTAAAATCTTTTTTCAAAAAAAGAGATAAAATCTCCGATGAAAACAACAGGATGTTTTATCGATCTAAACTCTCCGAAATATTTATCGATGAGATAGGCAAAAAGAGTGATTTTTACAAACATTTTACGATTTTGTCAAGATCGATATTTTCTTCGATGACTTTTGTAAACTCTTCAAATTTTCTCTTTTTATAAGCTTTAAAATCATACCCTTGATACTCTTTGCATATATTTTTGAAAAAGGAAGTTCTAAAGTCGTTATCATCAAAAACACCATGAACAAAAGTACCTTTGATTTGACCTTTATCATAAAAAAGAGGATACTTTTTTGAGATACCGTTATGGATCTCATAACCTTCTATGCGGTGATTGAAAAGATCGTAGGTTTTATTTGCCGTAATCTTCTTTTTTTGGAAAATGATCTCATCATCGACAAATCCCAACCCCTTTTCCAAAACAGGACAACTGTTTTCTACACACTCTTCATCCCTCAGAGTTTCAAACATCATCTCAAAACCTCCGCATATCCCAAAAATCTCTCCCTCTCTTTTTTTCAGTTTCCCAAACAGAGCCTTTTTTTTCAGATTTGCCAAATCCTCGACAGTGAGTTTGCTTCCCGGCAGGATAATGAGATCATAAAGTTCAAAACTGCCAAGACAAAACTCAACATCTATCTCTTTATCTGCTATCAAAGGCTCAAAATCCGTAAAATTGCTGATGTGATCAAACAAAACGATACCGACTTTGATTTTTGGCTCTTTTTGTTGAGAGTAGTTTTGAAGACTTTGGGAATCTTCAAAGGAGAGATTAAAAGGGATATGGGGAATGATGCCAAGAACAGGGATTTTAAACTCCTCTTCGATAATTTTAATTCCGTTTTGAAAAAATGATATATCTCCTCTGAATTTATTGATGATCACACCTGTAACATTTTTTCTCAAATCCTCTTCCAAAAGGTTATAAACTCCCCATATAGACGCAAAAACCCCGCCTCTTTCGATATCCGCCACAAGGATTATTCTGGTATCAAACTCCTTTGCCGTAAAAGTGTTGGAGAGGTCTTTGTGCAAAAGATTAAGCTCCACCGGACTGCCCGCTCCTTCGCAGATGACTATATCATAGCGGTTGTTGAGAAAGTTGTAAGCTTTTTTAACCTCCGGTTTCAAAAAATCAAGATATTTAAAATACTCTTTAAACGAAAGCTCTTTTACGGCTTTGCCGTTTAGGATCAAAGAACTTTTGCGGTTACTGCCGGATTTTAACAAAATTGGATTTAGATGATAAGATGGGGTTATGCCCAAAACTTCGGCTTGGAAATATTGTGCTATACCTATTTCGCTTCCGTCTTTGCATACTTTGGCATTATTTGAAACATTCTGAGCTTTAAATGGCGCAACACTAAAACCCAGATTTTGCAAAGCTTTGCCCAAAAATGCACTGATGAGAGATTTTCCGGCATCGGAACTTGTCCCAAAAATAGAGATACTACGCAAACAGTGCCTTTTTCAGTTTTTTTTGATCTTTTTTATCTTTGACGGCAAAACGAACAAAAGAGTCATTCAAAAAATCAAAATTTTCACAGGAGCGAATAAGTATCTTCTGTTTTTTCAATCTCTCTTGAAGCTTTGAAGCATCTATGTTTTTTAATCTTGTAAGCAGAAAATTGGCATTTGAGGGATAGACTTTTTTGATATATTTGGACTTTTTCAGAACCTTTTTTAACATTTTTCTGTTTTTTCTGTTTTTTTCAAGAGAGAGTTTTTTATGTCTTTTATCTTTTAGAGCCTTTTTTATAAACTCAACATCAAATGTCGAAATATTCCAACAGGGCATATTTTCATCCAATCTTTTTATATTCTTTTCCAAAGAGATAACGATACCGACTCTGACTCCGGCACAGGCGTAAAATTTGGTAAGAGATTTTAAAATATAGAGTTTTTTATACTTTTTCAGATACTTCAAAGCAGAAGGTTTATCGGCAAATTCAAGAAAAGACTCATCGATAACAACCGTGCAGTTTTGTTTTTTCCATATTTTTAGAAGTCTTTTTAGATCATAATATTTTCCGTCGGGAGTGGAAGGATTTACAAAAACTGCCAGAGAGTTTTTCAAAGGTTTTTGGTATGGTGATGATAAACGGTTTATCAGCTTGATCTTGGATGAATATTTTGATGCGGCTCTTTTATATTCGCCGTAAAGAGGTGCATAAAGTGTGCATTTTTTGATCCCCAGAGTCTCAAACAACCAAAATATAGCACTGCTTCCACCGTTATAAAGAGCGATATTTTCAGACATCGTCTCATACTTTCTGCCCAAAATTTCTTTTAGATCACTATATCGGTTATCTGCATATCTTGATAATTTTATGTTTGAAAGATTTAATTTTATCTTTGGTTTTAGAGGATTTATATTTGATGAAAAATCTATAATCTTATCACTTTTACAGCCTGTCTCTTTGGCAAACGAGTAGATGTCTCCACCGTGTTTAGTCTGTTTCATCACACTTTTCCATCACTTTTGACCAGTCATAATCAAAATATTTTTTTATAAAACTTTTTTTGTGGGGTAAAAGACAAAAAGAGCAGTCTTGATGAACAACACCATTTGAATTTATCTTTCTTCCAAATCTCGAATCTGTCTCACATCTGCTTTTTAGAATTTTTGCATTGTCGTTAAACCTGAAAAAAGGACATCCGCAAAAATAGCAATTTAGATCATCAATATCATGACATTTTTTATTTTGAGCAAACAGAGGGCAAAAATCAGGTTCTTTTACTTTTAGATTGTCATACGAAAAGTATTCTATGATCTTATCCACATCATCGGTTTGCAGTTTTTTAATTATATTTTTATGTTTAAGACTATGTTTTTTAAACCATTTTTGATAACTCATTTGTTAATTTATCAAAAAATAAGTGAAAGTTAGATAAAATTCCTCCCTAAATTATTCGGGGCGTGGCGCAGTCTGGCTAGCGTGCTACCTTGGGGTGGTAGAGGTCGCAGGTTCAAGTCCTGTCGCTCCGACCATCAGATTTTCTCATTTGTGCCAACACTTTCTTTATCTTTTTAATATTTTGACGACATTCTTCCATCTCTTCAAAAATAAGTCCCTCTTCAAATTCATCATCGGCAAATTCAAGCTCCTCTTTTTTCTTTTTATAAAGTTTTTTTAGCTTTTCCACTTCCTCTAAAAGTTTCTCTTTTTTATCTGTAGTTTCAATATCATTTTGTTTCATAGTTACCATTCCTTAAAATATATTGGATACGATTTTTATTATACCATTTTTGAAACGGATATTAAATTTGCTATAATTTTTCCTGATAAATCAAAAAGGAGAATTTATGAGTGTTTTGATGGAAATCGCCATGTTTCCAACCGATGTCGGAGAGAGTAAAAGCAAATATGTGGCTGAAGTTTTAAAGGTTATAAAAAAAAGCGGTTTTAAATATCAACTGACTCCAATGGCAACTATAATAGAGGCAAACAGCGTAAAAGAGTTAAGCGATCTGATTCCAAAAATGTACAAAACCCTGGAAAATATGGGATGTGGCAGAGTTTACAGTGTTATTAAATTTGATATAAGAACTCTTAAATCTGACAGGCTGGTCCAAAAAATAAAATCTGTAGAGGAAAAATTAAACTCCGCAACCTAATGGAAAGTGCGACTTTCAGTCGCACCAATCCAATCTATTTTTTAAAAATTTTGTCCCAAAATTTACTGCAAGGAGATTTTTTTACTTCATAGGACGGAAGTATATCTTTTAGACTGTTTTTCTCCTCTTCTGTTTGGTTTTCCTTTTTTATATCCTGATCTTGGACTTTTTTATCGCTTTTTACACCTTTTTCCATATTTTCTTTCAGTTTTTTAACTTCTGAATGGATTTTGGAAACTTCATTTTCCATATCTTTGTTTCTGTCCTCTTTTGGCACCGAACCAAAAAACGACATTTTCCTCTCAAACTCATCTATTTTGGATCTGCTTTTATCGATCATATTTACAAGTTTTTGTTTCTCAAGCTTCAGTTTTCTCAGGATAGAGTCCTTATCGGAAAGTTCTTTTACGGTTGTTTTCAATTTATTTTTATGATTATCAATCTCTTTTGATATTTTCTCTTTTTCCTCCGCAAATTTTTTGGACAACTCCTCCCTTTCTGCTTTTAATTTGGATATCAGATCACTTTTTTCAGTCAAATTTTGCAAAGACTCTTTTAATTTAGCCTCAACCTCATCTATTTTAGAAACCTTTTCCTGTAGCTCTTTTGAAAAGGAATTTTTCACATCTTCAAATTTTTTGGATAATTGTTCCTTTTCTTTTTGAATACTTTCAAACAATCCCTCTTTCTCTTCCAAAGTTTTTAAGGTAGAGTTTAGCTCTTCCTCTTTTGATTTCAATCTTATATTTTCATCTTCCAAAACAGAGAGTTTTTTATCTTTTGCTTTTATCTCTTCTTTCAAGCTGTCAATCTCTGCTTCAATCCTCTCAATCTCTTTTTCAAGCTCCTCTTTTTCATTTTTAAGAGTGGAAAAATCCTCTTGTCTTCTTAAAAGTTCATCTTCAAGTTCATTCTTTTCATTTTCCAGACCGACAACTCTACTCTCAAGAGAACTTTTATCTCTTTTTATATTATTTAACTCTCCATTGATATTTTTTGCATTATCTTCAAGATCTGCAAATTTATATGCCAAATCTTCATATAAGGATTCTTTCTCTTTTATAAGTGTGTTTTTCTCTTCAACCTCTCCGTAAAGCTCCTCTATATGAGGTTCATATCTGTTTTTGGCAAAAATTTTGGATAAAAAATATCCGACAATAAACCCCAGCAACCAAGCGGCAAGAAGACACCACAAAATACTTGATATCATCTCTATTCTCCTTTTTTCAAATGAATCTCTACACGACGATTTCTTTTGTCATTTGGATCATCACTTATAACAAAATCATTCGCTCCGTAACCTTTAGCCGTCATACTCTTTTTGGTTTTCATATTCTGTTGAAGATAATTTTGAACTGCTTCAGCTCTTTTTTGGCTAAGTTGCAGATTGTAAACCTTATCGCCTCTTGCGTCAGTATAACCTGCTATTTCCACTTTTACATCATTACCCAAACTGTCCAAAAACTCTATCGCTTTTTGAAGTGTATTTTCACTTTCAGGAGTAATCTCAAAACTGTTTAATTTAAACCTTACAGGTTCCATTGTCAGAAGTTTGGCTATCTTGGTTTGGGTATCTTTAACCTTTTCTTCTTGAGTCTCTTTTTTTGACTCTATATCGGATTCCTCTTTGACAGTCTCTTTGATCTGGGATTCTACCTCTGTATTCTCTTTAACAACAGTCTTGTCATCTATAAAAAAACCGTTGTCTCCAAAAGGTTTTAAAAGAGAAATAAATTTTTCCTTCATACTTTCATCAGGCAAGATACCTTCAATTGTCAAATTTTTTCCGTGAATAGAAAGTTTTGCATTTTCGACAGAATTATCTTTGAAAAAATTTATGATAGAGAGTGCAAAAGAGTTCCATCTGGCATCTTCTTGATTCTCTCTGAAAACAATGTCTTTATTACATTCAATATTTTTACAAATCTCGTCTATTTTTACAAGAAGAACACTTTTTTTATCTTTTTCATTTAAAACGGCTTTTATCTGCAAAACACCATCTTTATCCATATAGTCAAAAGAAGAAGGCTCTTTTTTGACTTCAACTGCTTTAACTGTTTCAACTGCCTTAACAGTCTTAACCACAACAGGCGCTTTTTGAACACTCTTTGTTGATTGTTCTTTTAAACTTTTCTTTGATGCTAAATCTGATGAAAAATTCAAACAAAAATAAAAAAGTAAAAAACTAAGCACTATTCCCAACGCTACCATAATTTTATTTAGCATAATCCCATCCTTTCCTGAAAATTTTCTAATGTGAAGTATAACAGAGAAAAATATTATTACTTATTAAGAGAGAGATTTATATATCATAAGAAAGTATAAAATAAGTATAATAATTTTTATAATTTATAAAAAGACAAAATATCTTGAACGAAACCAACCCGAAAACTACTTTATATTTTAAGATGTTTTTTTATTCGTTCAATTCCCTCTTCCATTTTCTTTATCTCTGTCGTATAAGCAAATCTTATAAATTTATGAGTTTGGTTCATACCGAAATCTTTTCCGGGAGTTACAGCCACATGTATCTTTTCCAACAACTCTCTAGCAAATGAAAAACTGTCATTACCGTATCTTGATATATCCGCCCATATATAAAAAGCTCCTTTGGGCAAAGAGGGAACCTTAAAAATCTCTTTTAACTCATTAAACAGATAATCTCTTCTTTTTCTAAAAGTTTCTCTCACACTATTTAAATATTCATAATCAAAAGCCTCCATAGCGGCATACTGACTCAAAGTCGGAGCCGAAATAAAAAGATTTTGGGCTATCTCTTCGGCTTTTTTGATATACCGGCTTGGAGTAATGAGCCACCCTACCCTAAAACCCGGCATACAGTAGTATTTGGAAAAACCGTTTATGACAAAAACATCATCACTGAATTTCAAAGCGGTTGTTACTTCATCATCATATACAAGTCCGTGATAAAGTTCGTCTGAGATAAAAGATATTCCATTTTTTTGACAATACTCTATTAACTCCTTTAACTGCTCTTTTGTGTAGATATTGCCTGTCGGATTTGCGGGATTTGAGATCTGAAGAGCTTTGATGCTTCTGTTTTTCAGATGAGAAGGTGTAATTCTATATCCGCTATCTTCAAAAACATCTATAAAATTTGCCTTTATACCCAAAATATAAGAAAAATTTTTATAACAGGGATAACCGGGATCACAAAAGCCAAGTCTCTCGTTATAATCACACGCAAGAGAATAGGCTACCAAAAAAGCTCCGCTTGTTCCGGGTGTTATAAGAATATTCTCTTTTTTGATATCCACACCATAAATCTTTTTATAATGTTTTTGAATTTTCTCTCTCAAAACCACAAGCCCCAAACTTTCCGTATATGAAAATCTCTCTTTTTTTACCGCATCCAAAAGCGCTTCTTTTACTTTCAAAGAGGGAGGCAAATCGGGCTGCCCTACTTCAAAATGAATCGAATCCTCATATTTCAAAGCTTCTCTTACAATATCCATTACTATAAAAGAAGAAAGATTTTTAAGCCTGTTCAAAATATTTCCTTTTTATCATTATTTTTTACTGACTCTGCAATATTTTTATATTTTAACACAATCAAAAACCTCATTTTATCTCATATTTTTGATTTTGTACGCTACAAAAAACTTTTGGAATAAAAAGAAAACAAAAGTATTGATCAAAAATGATATAATACTAAAAAACATTGGAGAATATATATGCTAAAAACTTATGATTACACACCAGAAGAGTTGGCAAAATTTCAATATGCCGTTATTCACACAAACAAAGGAGATATAACACTCAAACTCTATCCCGATGAGGTACCAAATACGGTAGCAAACTTTGCGACTTTGGCAAATGACGGATTTTACAACGATCTTAATTTCCACAGAGTCATAAAAGGTTTTATGGCTCAGGGAGGATGCCCCCACGGCAGAGGAACGGGAGGACCCGGATGGAGTATCCCCTGCGAATGTGAAAAAAATACCCATAAACACAAAAGAGGAACTCTCTCTATGGCACACGCCGGAAGAGATACCGGAGGAAGCCAGTTTTTTATCTGCTTTGTACCCTGCCCCCATTTAGACGGACATCATACCGTTTTTGGAGGAATTGAAGAGAGTGATGAACAAAGTTTTGAAGTTCTTGACTCTATAGAACAAAACGATAAGATAAACTCCATAGAGATCAAAGAAAAAAAATAATCTTCGATAATAATTAATCCGCTTTATATATCGTTTAAAACTCTCATTTTAGCCGATTTAATGAGAGTTTTAAATAAATTAAATATAATAATAATGATAATATCAAAAAGGAATCTTGATGATTACATGGATGCAAAAACACAGAAAATACTTGGTTGTTACTATCTGGATCAGTACCATCGCCTTTGTAGGTGCCGGTTTTGTAGGATGGGGCGTATATGACTACAATACGGATAGAGCATCATCCGTTGCAAAAGTCGGTGAAGAGAAGATAACAATAAAACAGTTTCAAAATGCTTATTCAAATCTTTATAACTATTATAATGAAAAAGTTTTCAAAGGCACTTTGACAAAAGAGAAAGCAAAAGAGCTGAAACTTGATAATTTGACTATCAATCAGCTCATAAGAGAGGCTTTGCTTTTAAATTATGCTCATGATTTGGGAATAGGCGCTTTAGACAAAGAGTTAAAAGAAAAACTTGTAAATATGAAAATCTTTCAAAAAAATGGAGTCTTTGATAAAGATCAGTACTATCTTGTACTAAAACGGATAGGACAAAAACCAAAAGAGTTTGAAGACGGTTTGAAAAAAGAGATTGTTTTAAACAAACTAAGATCTATCATCTCTCCAAAAACTACGGTTTTGGAAGAAGAGGTGTTTGGAGCATCGTTTTTTATGGAAGATAAACTTGAGATATCAACAATCAAAACTGCCGATATAAATGTCAGCATAGATGAAAATCAGACCAAAGAGTTCTGGCAAAAAAACAAAAACAGATATGTCAAAGCAACCACCTATGAAACAGAGGTGATTAGAGTAGGACAAAAAGATATCAATATTACGGAAAATGAGATATCAGATTTTTACAAAAGTGAGAAATTTCGTTACAAAGATGAAAAAGGCAAAATTTTATCCTTAGATAAAGCAAAAGATAAAGTTGCAAAGGATTTAAGATTCAAAAAAGCTAAAAAAATAGCATTAAAAAAATATCTTTTATTAAAAAAAGGAAAAATTAAAGCCGAAGAGAAGGTTACCTTTACTCAAATGTCCGATAAAGAGATATTACAAAAGTTAAAAAATGCTAAAAAAGGTGACATTCTTAAACCTATTAAGGAAAAAAGTGGATATTTAGTTATAAAATTAGATATAATTAACTTACCAAAGCCCATGAATTATGAGGAAGCAAAGGATTTGGCAAAAGCGGATCTGATCCAAACCAAAAAATTAGAGCTGCTTGAAAAGAAGGCTATGACAATGCTTAATGATTTTAAAGGCAAAGAGATAGGTTTTATAAGCAGAGATGATTATAAGAAGCTCGAAGAAGAGAATTTCGATCAAAATGAGGCGGTAGAGCTTCTAAATAACATTTTTGCCTCGACACAAAAGAGAGGATATTATATATTCAAGGATAAGGCTGTATTGTACAAAATACTTGAACAAAAATTATTAGATGACAAAAAATTAAAAGAAAATAAAGATATTATTGTACAAAATATTAACAAGCTAAAAGAGTCGGCTGTAGAAAATTCATTAATTGCAAAATTGCAAAATAGATATAAAATAGAAAAATATTATAAATAAAACAGAGTAACACTATATAAAAGGAATTTCGTTGAGCACTACAATTTTAGGTATCGATATAGGTTCTACAAAAATATGTGCTATTATTGCAGAACACAAAGAAGAGGGTATAAAGATCCTAGGTTCGGGTATAGCCAAATCAAAAGGTCTGAAAAAGGGTGTTATAACCAATATAGAATACGCCTCCAAATCGATAAAAAACGCGCTCAACGATGCCAAAAGGGTTGCCGGTATCCACTATGAAAAAGTGATAGTTTCCGTTTCAGGGGCTATCAGCAAAAGTGTTGACAGTTACGGAGTTGTCAATGTTCCCACAGGTGAAATCGGTATAAAAGAGATAAACAGAGCCATACAGATGGCGGATCATAATGCAAACATATCACATGATTATGAAAAACTGCACCTTTTACCGTTCAATTTCAAAGTTGATGAACAAGAATATATAGATGATCCTCTGGGAATGAGCGGAACAAGGCTCGAAGTTCAGGCTCATCTTATCGCCATCCAAAAATCGGCTCTCGGTAATCTGAAAAAGGCTGTAAAAGCAGCCGGTCTGGAGATAGACAATCTGGTTTTGTGCGGTTATGCTTCAAGTATAGCAGTACTCAAAGAGGATGAAAGAGAACTAGGAGCCGCTGTTATAGATATGGGTGGTGCTACCTGCAATCTTGTTATACATTCGGGACACTCCATCAGATACAATGACTTTTTGGGAGTGGGTTCAAACAATGTAACCAATGATCTCTCAATGGCTCTTCATACTCCTTTGCATATTGCCGAAGATATAAAAATAAATTATAAATCTTTAAAAGACTCCAATCAGGAGGTTATCGAACTTCCGGGTATCGGAGATGAGAACCACACTCATGAGGTCTCTTTGGAAATCATCACCAATGTAATCGATGCAAGGATAGAAGAGACTTTGATGATTTTGGCAAAATCGATAGAAGACAGCGGTTTTAAAGATGATATAGCCTCTGTGGTACTTACAGGAGGATTTACAGAATTTGACGGTCTGAGAGAACTTGCAATTTCTATCTTTGATGACAAGCCTGTAAGACTTGCCAAACCAAATGAAACCGAAGGATTTTTTGAAGCACTCAAAGCCCCCTCTTTTGCAACGGCAATAGGTCTCATTTTATACGGTGCGGGAAAATTTACCCCTTATGAGATCGATTCAAATAACAAACTGAGATATAAAGATGAAAAGATTGAACCGAGTAAAAATATTCATAAAATTGTAGAAACGGAAGAGGAAGAGAAAAAAAACGATTTGAAAAATGATTTGGTGATAGATTCGGAATATGACAATGATCAGATAGCAGATTTGGCGGAATATGAAGAGAGTTATGGTTTTAAAGAGAGATTAAAACGGTTTTGGAACATGCTTACGCAACTTTTTTGAGGAGAAAGAAATGAACAATTTTAGTGTAGAAGAGCATACTGACAAGCAGGTATTAGGTGCAAAGATAAAAGTTGTCGGTATAGGCGGCGGCGGTGGAAATATGTTAAATCACATGAAAGAATCCGGTATTAACAATATCGAACTTATAGCCGCAAATACGGATGCTCAGGCTCTCAATCTTTCAAAAGCTGATATCAAACTTCAGCTTGGAGAGAAAAAAACAAAAGGTCTGGGTGCGGGAATGGTACCCGAAGTCGGCAGAGAGGCCGCCATAGAGAGCTATGAGGAGATAAAAAATGTTCTCAGCGACAGCGATATCATCTTTATAGCGGCAGGTCTGGGAGGCGGCACCGGTACGGGAGCGGCACCGATAGTGGCACAGGCAGCCAAAGAGCTTGGAGCTTTGACGGTTTCAATCGTTACCAAACCTTTCAAATTTGAGGGAAGAAAAAGAGCCAAACTTGCAAAAGAGGGTATAACGGAACTGAAAAAAGAGAGCGATTCCATCGTTATCATTCCCAATGACAAACTTCTCTCTATTGTCGATAAAAACCTCGGAATGAAAGAGAGTTTCAAACTGGTTGATGAAGTTTTAAGCCGTGCGGTATCGGGTATGAGTGCGGTGGTTTTGAATGCCGGAGAGAACAACATTAACCTTGACTTTGCAGATGTTCAGACAGTTATGAGCCACAGAGGTATGGCACTTATGGGTATAGGAGAGGCAGAAGGAGACAATGCTGCCGTAGAAGCGATAAGAAGTGCGATAGAATCTCCACTGCTTGATAATATGTCTATCAAAGGAGCAATGGGAGCGCTTATACATTTTCAGATACATCCGAATTTTCCTCTTATGCAGATTACCGAGGCTATGGAAGAGGTTGAATCAAGTGCTGATGAAGATGCCGATATCATGTTCGGTACTACCTATGATGATTCAATCGGTGAAAATGCCATTAAGATCACTATTATCGCAACAGGTTTTGATTCTTCTGAAGAAGAGGATGAAAAAGGTAAAATGCACCTTTTAAACCAAACTTCATCCAAAAATGACAAATACTCTCAAATCAGAAAGGTAAGCGGAGGATATGAAGGAAAAGAGGATATTTTGGATATACCGACTTTTCTTAGAAATCAAATGGACTAAAATCACCCAAAGAAAGCTTTTTTAAACTTTCTTTCTCCTCCTCTATAATTTATTTTTCTTTTTTATAATAGATTAAATTTATTTAACTATAATTTCTTTAAAGTTTTATTTTTAGAGGGAAAAAATTATGGTTAAATTATTTTATATATTTCTGTTTTTTTCAACTATGATTTTTGCGGGTGGAACCAAAATAGAAAATGGATTGGAAAAATGTTTCGATATACAAAATGACTCTTCAAGACTTATCTGCTACGATATGCTAACTTCCTCTTTAATCAATAAAAATGAAAAACTTCAAAGTATCGGTAAATGGGATGTGAAACTGCAAACAAATTCACAAAGCGGAAATAATGTCGTTATTTTAAATCTAAATGCCGATATCGGACACGGCAAGTGGAACAAACCGGTAACTTTGGAAATCAGATGTGAAAACAATAAAAAACTCCTGTCGATAAACTGGAAAAATTTTGTGCAAAACTCCTCAATAATCCTAAAAATCGATAATAAACTATACAATAAAAAAAGATGGAGAATATCAAACAACGGTAAAATTACCCACTATTCCGGTAAAAGCGCTGTTTTGATAAGAAAATTGTTAAACGCCAGTAAACTAAGTGTTAAAACAAATATAATAGACTCCAACCCAATCACGGCAATTTTTGATATTGCGGGTTTTAGAGTGGTTTATGAATCCGTAAAAAACCTCTGCTCAAATATGGAATAATAATTGCTTTCTTTGTTTTATTATTTAAATAATTTAACAAAGGGCTGTTGTGATTACAAAAGAGAAGATATACGATTATATAGACAAAATTCCTCCCGTACCTCAAAACCTGATTAGATGTATAGATTTTTTAAATAAAGATGATTTAACCGGTGCTTCAAATATTGCAACAAAAGAGAAACCTCTTGTAAATTATCTGATTAAAACAGTTAACAGACCGATTTTCGGATTTAAAAACAGGATCGAAAATGTAACCCAGATATTTGGAATTTTGGGTTTGGATACGGCAAAACAGATCATTTACGCATATCTGATGACTCTTCTGATTCCCCAAAAATGGAAGGTTTTTGATCTTGACAATACCGCTTTTGCCAAACTTCAATCGGAATTTATCTATTACTGGAATGAAATACTGGAATTTGAAGGCAGAAAAAATGACTCGCTTGAGATAGCCGTTAATTTTATTCCGGCTTCCATATTTGTAGCCGAAGAGATGTTTAAAGAAAATTATGAAGATTTTATGATATTAAGACAGGTAAAAGAGATTAACTATAATGACCTGTTACAAAAATTCACAAATTTAAATCTCTTTGATATTTCAGCCCTTATTTGTGAAAAATGGGAGATGGATCGTCCGATTATAAAACTGATAAAAGATCTTGGCAAAGAAGATGCAAGTGATCCAAAAAACGGACAGTTGGTTCGATATATGCATCTGCTTACTTTTTATGAATTCAGCAAACCTGAATTTATCAAAGCGGGATTAAATGATTTTATAGAGTTCAATCCTGCCTTTGTAGAAGAGATTTATGAAAATTTTAACAAAATAACAGGAATCCATGAAACCAGTAATTAAAAACAAAACGGCCGTTTTTCATCCGCAGGGATTTTTGGACGGCAATAACGCCCCTTTTATTATCGACTCAAACGACAGATTGTTTCTAAAAAACAAAAATGATATAGAAGCTGTTCTGGTTTCTTTGAAAAAAGTTATATTTTTCAATAAAAACGGACTCTCTGTAATACTTGACATCCTACAGGACATAGAAAGCAACAAAAAAAATATCATTATCGGTTTTATAGATTATGATCAAAAGAAGTTTGATACTATGATCAAAATCTTCAAAAGGGAGATAAATTTCAATCTTTTTGAAAATCAGGAGATAGCATCCCTTCTGATAGGAGATGTAAAAGAGAAAGATAAAGATAAAAAGATTTTGGTATGGAATGACGATACGGAACAGAAAAACATCATAACGGTAGAACTGATAGAGAGAGGCTACTCTCCTGTTATAGCAAAAAACAAAGGAGATTTTGTAGCAAGAGAGAGTACATTTGACATCGGTATCCAAAACAGCTATCTTGGTTTTTACAATAAAAAGGTAGTGGCAAAAATCAAAGACAATATTATTATCTATGTTTTAAGGGATTATATAGACTCGGAATTTTCAAATATCTTTGATATAAACTATCATTACAATCTTTTAAGAGTGGGATTTAAACTCTTTGTTTTTGATATCTCTCATGTCTCTTCCATAAATATTCACGGCATAAACTTTTTGGCAAGACTCGCAACAGGCGGTGCGGAGTATGATACAACTTTTGCACTGGCAGGATTTAGCGAATCAAAGGTAACAAAATCTTTAAAAGAAAATTTGGAAGATACCGGAATACTTTTTTATGATTCTATTGAAAACTTTTTTAAAGATGAAAAAACGATAAATGAAGCAATGCAGAATATGAGTTTTAACCAGAAAAACCGACAGGGCATAACAAAAGAGATAGTCAAAAATCTTCCCGTTTTTATAGATTCCGCCATTACGACGATAGAGGTAATGTCCCAAATCAGCGCAGTAAAGAAAAGCGTTGATGCGCAGGAGTTAAAAATAGCCGACAAAGAGGGTTATTATGCGGCTACGATAGGAATTTACGGTTTCTTTGAATGTCTGATTATCCTTGTTTTTTCAAAAAAACTTATCGAAAAGAGCTGTCATCTTCTTTTGGATGAAGAGAAAAATATCGATGAAAATCTTCTTGTTGATACATTGGGAGAATTTGTCAATATCATCGGCGGAAAAACAAAAGCCGAACTTGCAAAACAGAATATAAAAATAGATATAACACTTCCAAGAACATATAAAGATATCAAATCTTTTATACAGAGTCAAAAAGGTAAAAAAGGTATTCAGGTAAATTTTGAATTTGACAATGAACCTTTCTACTTCTATATAAGCAATTCTTACTGATATTTAGAGTAAAATAAACAAATTCCAAATATCACTAAAAAGGGTATCAATGAGTAATATTCCTTTTACTCACCTGCATCTACATACCGAATATTCACTGTTAGACGGTGCAAATAAAATAAAACTTCTTGCCAAAAGAGTAAAAGAACTTGGTATGAAGTCAGTAGCCATCACCGATCACGGCAATATGTTTGGTGCAATAGAATTTTACAAAACCATGAAGAGTGAGGGGATAAAACCGATAATAGGTCTGGAAGCCTATCTTCACAATCAGGAAAATTTGGGAGATAAAAGCACAAGACAAAGATATCACCTCTGTCTGTTTGCGAAAAATGAAGAGGGATACCAAAATCTGATGTATCTCTCTTCAAAAAGCTATATAGAAGGATTTTACTACTATCCTAGAATCAACAAAAAACTTTTAAAAGAACACTCAAAAGGGCTTATCTGCTCTTCTGCCTGTCTTCAGGGAGAGATCAACTGGCATCTGAATCTAAACAACAAAAAAAATGTCAATTTCGGAGCAAAAGGATATGAAAAAGCAAAAGAGATAGCTCTTGAATACAAAGAGATGTTTGGAGATGATTTTTATCTTGAACTGATGCGCCACGGCATAGAAGATCAGCACTTTATAGACGAAGAGGTTATCCGCCTTTCAAAAGAGACAGGCATAAAGATCATAGCCACAAATGATACCCACTATCTAAATCAGGATTTAGCAGAAGCTCATGAAGCTTTTATGTGTATTGCCATGAACAAAGAGTTTGATGATCCAAACAGACTAAGACACTCTGTTCATGAATTTTTCCTAAAATCTCCACAGCAGATAGCAGAACTCTACGCAGATATCCCGGAAGCTTTGGAAAACACGCAGGAGATTGTGGATAAATGTACACTTGAATTGAAACTAGGCAATCCTACTCCTCCGAATTTCAAATTTGTTAAAGAGTATGCGCAAAAAGAGAAGCTTGAATTTGACAATGATGCTGATTATTTTGAATACAAATGCAAAGAGGGATTGAAAGAGAGACTCAAACTCGTTGATAAAAAAAGACACAAAGAGTATAAAGAGAGACTTGAATATGAGATAGATATCATCAAAAAGATGAAATTTCCAGGCTATATGCTTATCGTTTGGGATTTTATCAGAGAAGCCAAAAAACTAGGTATTCCCGTAGGTCCCGGTCGTGGTTCGGCAGCCGGATCACTGGTGGCTTTTTCTCTTAAAATCACAGATATCGATCCTATGAAATACAACCTTATCTTTGAGAGATTTCTAAATCCCGAAAGGGTAAGTATGCCCGATATCGATATCGACTTTTGCCAAAGCAAAAGGGGTAAAATTATCGACTATGTTGTTCAAAAGTACGGCAGAAACAATGTGGCACAGGTTATAACTTTTGGTAAACTTCTTGCAAAAGGTGTTATCAGAGATGTTGCAAGAGTTCTTGGAGTGCCATACAGTGAAGCGGACAAGATGGCAAAACTAATTCCCGATGAGCTTGGTATAACACTTCAAAAAGCTTATGAAAAAGAACCTAAGATAAAAGAGCTTTTAAAAACAAATGCTCAGGCAAAAAGAGTGTGGGATTTTGCCCTAACGCTTGAAGGACTAAACAGAAATGCCGGTATGCACGCTGCGGGAGTTGTTATCAGCAATGAAGAACTCTGGCATAAAGCGCCCATATACAAGCCTTCGGGTGAAGAGCATTTTGTTACCCAGTATTCACTAAAATATCTTGAAGATGTCGATCTGATAAAATTTGACTTTTTGGGACTGAAAACTCTGACGGTTATCGACAATGCTTTAAAACTCATAGAAAAAAGATATAACAAAAAGATAGATTTTAATCAGGTGGATATAAATGATCCTCAGGTTTACAAACTGATACAAAGCGGAGATACGATAGGTCTTTTTCAAATAGAATCATCAGGTATGCAGTCTCTAAACGAGAGACTAAAACCAACCAATTTTGAAGATATCATCGCTGTTTTGGCTCTTTATCGACCAGGACCTATGGAATCTGGTATGCTTGATGACTTTATAGACAGAAAACACGGAAGAGCGAAGATAACCTATATGTTTGATGAGTTGGAGCCTATCTTAAAGCCAACATACGGTGTTATCGTCTATCAGGAACAGGTTATGCAGATAGTTCAGACTATCGGCGGTTTTACTCTCGGAGAAGCCGATGTTGTCAGACGGGCAATGGGTAAAAAGATAAAAGAGGAGATGGACAGACTAAAAGGAGAATTTGCAAACGGCGCACAGAAAAAGGGTTTTGACAGAAAAAAGGCGGAGGAGCTTTTTGATCTGATCGTAAAGTTTGCCGGATACGGTTTTAACAAATCCCACTCAGCAGCCTATGCAATGATAACTTTTCAAACAACATACCTAAAAACCCATTATCCCCAAGAGTTTATGGCAGCTCTTTTGACAAGCGAACAGGATAACACCGATAAGATCGTAAAATACATAGATGAGGTAAAAAGACTCAAAATCAAACTTCTGCCTCCAAATATCACCAAAAGCCATATTGAATTTACCGCTATAAAAGATGGTGAGGATGAGGCTATACTTTTTGGACTCGGTGCTATAAAGGGAGTCGGAAGCAAGGCAATAGAGAGTATATTGGAAGCAAGAGAGGAGAGAGAGTTTTTGGATCTCAGTGATTTTATATCCCGTATAGATATGCAAAAAGTCAATAAAAAAGTTATAGAATCTTTGATAAAATCGGGAGCAATGGATGGTTTTGGATATTCAAGACGCTCTCTTTTGGAACAGATAGAAAAGATCGTTCAAACAGGACAGGAAGCAGCAAGAGCCAAAAAAATGGCAAAAAATTCTCTTTTTGGCGACAGTGAGGAGATGTTGAAAGTAGATCTCAAAATAGAAGAGTTACAAGAATATGAACTAAAAACCATTTTGGAACTTGAAAAAGAGACTTTGGGATTTTATGTATCGGGACATCCTCTTGATGAATACAGAGAAGAGATAGAGAAGATAAATTATACACTTTCAAGTGAACTTGATGAGTTGGCAGACGGAAGCAAAGCTCTTTTTATAGGCAAAATCGAAGAGATAAAGACAAAAATCAGCAAAAAAGGGAATAAATTCGGTATAGTAAATCTTTTGGATTTCCATGGCAATATAGAAATAATGGTTTTTGAGAGAATGTTAAATGATTTGGAAAGAAGAGATCTGAACAAGCCTCTGGGTTTTAAAGTGGAAATCAGCAAAGATGAGCAGTTTACAAGGATGAAAGTTTTAAAAATTATAGAGTTTGAACAGGCAAAAAAAGAGAAGACAGATATAAAAAGAGAGATTAAAAAAGTCGAACCTCTTTTTGTCAAACTGACTTTGAGAGATGATGAGAGGGTTTTGGAAAATCTGTATGCCCTTATAAGAGAGTATCCCGGTAACAGACCGTTACATCTGATCATCTCATCAAAACTCCAGGATATCATCATGGAATCCTCTTTTAGAGTAAATGAAAATATAAAAGAGAAGTTAAACGATATAGCTTCTATAGAAGCAGCATAAAAATTTAAAAAGGACAGATTTTTGAGCAAAAGAATTTTCTTGTCTCCTCCTCACATGGGAGGAAATGAACTAAAATATATCGAAGAAGTTTTTAAAAGCAACTATATAGCTCCTCTTGGAGAGTATGTAAACAGATTTGAAAAAAGCATAAAAGAATATACAGGCACAAAAAATGCTCTGGCTTTGAGTTCGGCAACGGCAGCTTTGCATCTTGCCTTGAGAGTAACGGGAGTTGAAAAAGGTGATGAAGTTTTGGCATCATCATTTACTTTTATAGGCTCGGTATCTCCCATACTTTATCAAAAAGCTATACCGATTTTTATAGACAGTGAAAAAGAGAGCTGGAATCTTGATCCAAATCTTTTGGAAGACTTTATACAAAAAAGAGTGAAAACAGGCAAGAAACTGCCAAAAGCCTTGATCCTGACCCACTTGTACGGACAAAGCGCAAAAATCGAAGAGATAGTTCTTTTGTGTGAAAAGCACGGAATCGTTTTGATAGAGGATGCGGCAGAGTCTTTGGGGGGAACATACAAAGGCAAACATACCGGAACTTTTGGAAAAATGGGAGTTTACTCTTTTAACGGAAACAAACTTTTAACCACAAGTGGAGGCGGAATGCTTGTGGGAGATGATGAAAAACTGATAGAGAAAGCAAGATTTTTATCAACTCAGGCAAGAGAACCATATCTGCATTATGAACACAAAACTTACGGTTACAACTATCGTCTAAGCAATGTTTTAGCCGCAATCGGTGTGGGTCAGATGGAGGTTGTGGAAAAGAGAGTAAAAAAAAGAAGAGAGATTTTTCAATATTACAAAGAGCTTTTAAAAAATATCAAAGAGATAGAGTTTATGCCCGAACTCTCTAACACCAGAGGAAACAGATGGCTTACAACTTTGATATTTAAAGATTCAAATCCTCTGAAAGTGATAGAGAATCTTGAAAAACACAACATCGAATCAAGACCCCTTTGGAAACCTATGCATTTGCAACCGCTTTTCAAAGATGCACAGATGATAAATTCAAATGTCAGTGAAGAGCTTTTCAAAAAAGGTATCTGTCTGCCAAGCGGAAGTGCTATGGAAAAAGAGGAGATAGAAAAGATATCAAATCTGATAAAAGAGAGTATAGGATAAAATATGTTAAAACCAACCCCGCAAAAAAGAATGATCTTTTTTATGACAATAGATTTTATTCTGTTTACTTTTGCATTTTATCTCTCATATCAGCTTCGTTTTAATTTTCGCGTACCGGAACAGTTTATGCAGGGATTTTACCATCTTGTTTTGGTAGATGCCTTTATAAAAATGATTTTTATGTATATCTTCAAGCTTTATCATATATCATGGCGTTTTTTCGGACTTGGTGAAACAAAA
Organism: uncultured Campylobacterales bacterium; assembly: GCA_964450755.1. GTDB lineage: Bacteria > Campylobacterota > Campylobacteria > Campylobacterales > JAADDG01 > JAADDG01. The sequence goes on along the minus strand of CAYVDJ010000010.1, from coordinate 3,900 downwards.
AACATCATAAAAGCTTTAATCTCTTCGGAGATTGTATTTGTACTTCTTCTCTACCTCTTTTATGAAGGATTTTTTGCAAGAAGCATAATTATTATCGATTTTATACTGGCGTTTGTACTGATAGGGGGTTTTAGGATCTCAAAACGGCTTTTGATCGAGGAAAAAAAGTCTCATCATGCAAAACCAACCATCCTGATAGGAGCAAACAGCAGGGCATTTAATGTTATAAAAGGCTTTTTGAGCAAAGAGATAAGATATAAACCAGTTGCCATAGTAGATAACAATCCGAATATGATCGGAAGTTATATGTCATCCATAAAAGTAAATGATATAAAATATATTGCACAGCTAATCAATGAACTTAAAATCCAAAGTGCCATCATAGCAAAAGATTTTCCTACCGAAGAGCTTGATGAGATATTTGAAGAGTTAAAAAGACTGAATATCAAAGATATAAAGATAGCCAAACTTTTGGGAGAAAAAGAGGAGAGATTAAAAGATATATCTATTGAAGATCTTCTTGCAAGAAAACCAAAAGATCTCGATACCAAAAAGATAGAGGAATTTATAAAAGATAAAACCATTATGATAACGGGAGCGGGAGGGAGCATAGGAAGTGAAATCGTCAGACAGTGCGTAAAATTTCAGGCAAAAAAACTCATCCTTATAGAAAACAGTGAATACAATCTCTACCAGATAACAGAAGAGATGCAAAATGAAAATATTATACCTTTGATGATTAATGTTACAAACAAAAAGCCTCTTGAGGAGAGTTTCAAAAAATATCATCCCGATATCGTTATACATGCGGCAGCCTACAAGCATGTTCATCTTGTGGAAAAAAATATAGAAGCAGCTATAAGAAACAATATCATAGGAACAAAAAACTGTATCGATCTTGCAATAAAATATAAAGCAAAAAAATTCGTTCTCATCTCTACCGACAAAGCGGTCAGACCTACAAATGTAATGGGTGCGACAAAAAGAGTATGCGAACTTTACGCCCAAAATATAAAAAGCAAAGATTGTGAAATAGTATCGGTCAGATTTGGAAATGTACTAGGAAGCAGCGGAAGTGTTATACCGAAATTTAAACACCAGATAGAAAACAATCTTCCAATCACAGTAACACACCCAAAAATCACAAGATATTTTATGCTGATACCGGAAGCCTGTCAGCTTGTTTTGCAATCGGCAGCAATAGCCAGAAAAAATGAAACATTTATCCTTGATATGGGAAAACCGGTAAAAATAGTAAATCTTGCCAAAAAGATGCTAAAGATTTATGGCAAAGAGCATTTAGAGATAAAATTTGTCGGTTTAAGACCCGGAGAGAAACTCTATGAAGAACTTTTGATAGATGAGAGCGATAAAAAAACAATCTATGATTCTATCTTTGTAGCAAAATCAACACACTATGATATAGAAAAACTAAACAAAGATATAGAAGAGCTTTTGAAAGCAGATGATAAGATAGAAAAACTAAAAGAGATCATTCCAGAATTTAATCACAAAAAATAAAGCCCAAAGTTAAGGGCTTTTGGGCTAAAGTCATACTTCAAAATATTACTCTGTATCCTTTTTGAAATTTTGAATAAGTCTGTAACATTTACTCTTTTTGGATGTTCTGTCTTTTATTGTCTTATAAAAATTCTCATCCGGCAAATCAAAAGCCAATGATTTTATAACAAATCTTTTACCGGAATATCTTTTATAAGTTACATAAATAATCAAATAACCGTTATTTCCTACCTCTTTATTTTTATCCTGATAAAGAGCTGCCATTTCATAGTTATCCTGATTTAACTCTTCTGCCAGACTTACCGCTTTTTTATATTTTATCTTCATGGTTCTTAGCAAAAACCAGCAGCCGAGTCTGTTTTTCTCAAGAGGAGACAATATCTGTGCAATACTGTTTCTATCAAGCAGATATTTTTCACCTGCTTTTATACCCTCCATCGTCAAAGCAGGAATCGGACTCAAAATAGTAAAATCAATATCCTGTTTTGGAAAAACACGGCTGATTAGATGCTTTTTGTTTTTCGATCTTAAAATTGATGAAAATATTTTAAAAACCCTGCTTCTCTCCTCATTTGAAATACCGCTAAAGGGAAGTTTCTTATAATCAAAAGGCTCTTTTTTAAGTGTTTGCATCTCTTTTTGAGCAGGTTTTTGAACACTTGGAGTTTGTGAATCCAAAACAATCCTGTTGGTCGTTGATACATTTTGTTCCTGTTTGTTTTTTTCCTGATAAGTCAGTTTCAAAGAGGAAGTATTGTCTTCTCTCTTTGTATCCTGTGTGATATTTTGTTCATGTTCGTTTGTCTCTTCCGCAATCTTCAAACCACTGCTTTGATTTTGATCTTCTTGGTTATATATCAGAGGGTGGGACGGAACATCCACAACCGTCATATTTTGTTCAAACTCTTTTATACTTCTGTTTGCCTCAAAAACCACATTTTCTACCTCCGCTCTAGCAAGAAGAACCGAAGAATTTACCTCTTTTGCATAGATAGAAGGTTTCAAAACAGGAATAACAAAATCTTTGGGCTGTGGAACACTGTTTGTATAAACCAGATATTTTTCATGCTCTTTGTAACACAAACTCTCTTTAAAATCGGGGTTATTTTTAAAGATAAGCCAAAAGAGCATATTTTTGTCATATTCACTCAAGGCATATTCATTTATAAAATCCATAACATAACTGCACCCCTCTATATCGTTGGGGTCTTGGGATTTGGCTATCTTTGAGAGAAGAGCAATGTCTTTTTTTAAATTTCTGTTTTTGTTAAAAGGGTGTGCGATAGGTTCTATTTTGTCAATTTGCGCATCTGAGAGATCAGGATAACCATAGTCGGTAAATTTGGCTTCCATAACTTTTGAAGCAACAGGATGCAAGATGACGGCTATAAATCCGGTATTGATCGTCTCACCCTCATTGGTTATAAAATTCAGAGGAATATACAAAGTATTTGTTTTTGCCTCATTCGGATCAAAAGAGAAAGAGAGTTTTTGAATCGATTTTCTATTTTTCAAGGAGAAATTTTCCAGCAAAAGAGAATCTCTCTCCCACCCGCTTGTAAAAACCGGTTCTTCTATGAGATTTAAAGATACTTCTATATTTAGAGGATGTCTGTATGATCTTTTTGGTAAAAAAAGTATATTTTTATTGATGACACATTTTTTTTGTTCGGCTATATATGGAGCATAAAGAAAAACCGTACGCTCTTTGTCTTCATCATCCACTTTGAATGTTAATGAGAGAGGATTTTTCCCAAAATCGATTATGTTTTTTTTACAGAGTCTGCTCAAAGAGAACTTACTCTTTTTCTGCTCTTTTAGCATATAGTACTCATCTGTTTCAAGATCGATCAAATAAGGAGGTATATACTGAACGGACAATCTGTAATAAAAACCACTGATGTCATTTAAAGCGGCTTCTTGCTTTTGACTTATAAAATTGTACTCTCCCTCCGGAGCAAAAATCGGTTTTTGGATAGCAAAAGTACCGGCTGCTTCTACAAAAGAGAGTACAAAAATAAGATAAAATATAAATTTTTTCATAAAATCCTCACATTATATTTATTAAAAATAATTTTACCATATATCGATTTATGGCATCATAAGTTTGTGAATTTAAAAAAATATTTTAGAGAGTCAGCCTTCAAACAGATGAGCCGTTTGTGCCATATCCCCAAATTCTTCTTCGAGATCGGCAGGATTGAATTTGACCTTTATACATTTAAATCCTCTTTTTTTCATTGTTTCCCAATCTTTCATACTGTATTTTTCAAATACTTCTATCGATTCCTCTTTGCTTCTACAACAAAAATTGGGATAATAATTTCCATCCGAATCGGCAATAACCCAAAAAATCTCTCTTCTCATCTCTTCTCTCCT
>CAYVDJ010000009.1:0-5168 GCA_964450755.1 uncultured Campylobacterales bacterium | reverse complement strand
AAAGTTCAGCAAAAAAAAGTGGTTGCCGTTTACTTTTATAAACGGCAAAACCAACGATATGATCGTTACCACCAGGAAAAACCAGTATCTTTTATATCGATACGGTATCCACCCTTTTAGGTACTCTTTTGCCCTGTTTTTAGCTGATGTCGCCATTTTCAATCCTTTATTTTAAATTTTACACTCTACTTTTTGAAATTCAAAAATATTTATCTCTTTATTTACACTCTCATTTTTTGAAACAAGGTCTTTTAAGTTTCTTGAAGCTATATAATCTCTAAGAGATGAACGGCTTACATTTAAAATTTTTGAAATTTCACTGACATTTTTCCCCTCCTTTAACATCTTGATAATTTTATCTCTGAATTTATCATATTTTGATTTTGAGATACTCCCTTTGGGTCGTCCCTTTGAGCTTTTTTTCATTTTGATATTAACTTCTCTGATATCATTGAGTAGAGAAACAACCATTTTTGAAGAAGAATTGATATCCACTTTCAAAGCATATTTGCTTATATACAACTCTATCTCTCTGTTAAAGAGACAATTTAATATCTTGACTATTTCTCCTACTTTATAGCTTAAAATAGAGAGGTCATATATAAAAAGAGAATCACCTTTTTCCAAAGAGTGTAAAAAATCCGTAAACTTTTCTCTCTCTTCTAGCCCTTTGGTATCAGGAGAAATTTCAACTTCTTTTTTATCTATACAAATTTCACATTTTTGAGCAAATTCTTCAATACTTTTTTCCTGCAATGCTACCGAATATCTACCGCTCTTAACTCTTAAATATGTATAATTCAAACAGATCCATTCATAATTAAATTTGATATTATTGATAATATCTTATTATTTGTTACAAGGATTATATAGTTTTTGGCGATAAAAGTCAATAGAATCAATAATTTTACCGTCAATTCATCAAAGTAAAACTTTTATATATTTTAAAAATATTTTTATAAATCCAAACTCTGCAAATAACGAAAATTTCTTTTATACAATTTATGATATAATTAAATATTTTATACATTTTAAGGAGAAACTATATGGTACTTAAACCTAAAAATCTATTTTTTTACTCTCTTGTTGCAACCCAAATCCTTTTTGCAAGAGATTATTATGTCTCAACCAAAGGCAGTGACTCAAATCCCGGAACCTTGAATGAACCTTTTAAAACGATTCAAAAGGCGGCAGATATCGCAATTGCCGGAGACAGAGTATATGTCAGAGAGGGAACATATACCGGAACAATCAGATTTAAACACTCCGGAAGCAAAGAGAAAGGTTATATCATTTTTAAAAATTACAAAGATGAAAAACCCGTTATAACAAGAAAAGATACAAACTACAAAACAGATACGGTAAGAGGCGACGGAGTCTCCTATATCAAATTTGAAGGATTTACACTCTATAAACCGATAGCACAGGGTATTGTTTTTAGAGACGGCGGAGATCATATAGAGATATCCGACAATGAAGTTTACGAGCAAAATGCCCAGGTTCCCGACGGTCAGAGAATCGGACACGCCATCACCGTAACAACCACCAGAGACAAACCTATGACACATATCGTCATAAAAGGAAACAATGTTCATAACAATCATACGGGCAATACCGACAGAGGCGGAAATTATGACGAAGCATTGACAATATTGGGAAATGTGCAGTTTTTTCAGGTAGTTGATAACAAAGTCTATGACAATGATTTTATAGGTATAGATATCATAGGACACCAAAAAGGCAATTTCTCTACTTTCGGAATGAATAAAAACGGACTTGTGGCAAGAAATATTCTGCACGGAAACGGAAAACAAAAAGAGTATGCCTCCTCTTTATATGTGGACGGTGCTTTAAATCTTATCGTAGAGAACAATATCATCTATGACAATCACGGTTACGGTTTGGCCGTATCCCAGGAGAGTGAAGGTTCAACCACAGAACATGTGATAGTAAGAAACAATCTGATTTTAAACAGCTATGAAGACGGAATACTTTTTGGGGCAACAAACGGCAAAGTTCTACACAGCGTTTTTGTACAAAATTCTGTTCAAAATGCAACAAAAGAGCGCCTTTTGATGTTTGGAAAAGGAGATAACAATACACTTTTAAACAACTATTTCGGTTCAACAAACAACAATGAAAATTTTCTTTTTGATATAAACTCTCTTTCCTATACATGGCAGACAGATAACAATGCCTACTATACGACAAGCGGATTTTATGCAAGAATCAGAAACAACTCTTATCGAGATTTTGGCAGTTATCAAAGAGGAAGCGGATTTGATGAAAAAGGTTTTCAAACTCCCGATCCAAAATTCAAAGACAAGCAGCTTCATCTAAAGAAGGATTCCCCCTTGGTGGATTCTGGTTCATTTCTCACCGTAACTTTGAACAAAGGTCGTTCCAATGTTATAAAAGTAAAGAATGCCGATTTTTTCAGTGACGGTTTTTATGTAAAAAAGGGTGATGAGATCATCGTAGGCAAAGAGAGGGTAAAAGTTGTAAAAGTTGATTACAACAACAATGAAATAACAATTGACAAAACAATCTCATGGCAAAACGATACAAAAATCAGCTATCTTTATACAGGCAAAAAACCTGATATAGGATGGGATGAGTATGCCAAAAACGATACAGGCAACGACGACGGAGATATGTCAGAGGCTCCCGATAATCCTGATGATTCTCATAATGATATAGATGATCCAGGTGAATTTACCTTTCAAAAAGTATTTGATGATTTGATGAAAACGGGATATTTGGAAGGTATGAGCAAAGAAGCGCAAAACGAATATGTTAAAGAGGTTCTGGATAACATTCTTTCAAAGAACAACAATCAACCCGTATTTTCCCCTCTTCCGATAAATGAACCACAGATTATACAGCCTCCAAAAATGGAAACAAAACCCTTCTTCTTTTAAAATTCGGATAAAAAACAAAGAGAGACAAAACTCTCTTTGTTAATCTCTCTGTTATGAACCCAAAGCCTCTTTTGCATATTTTGTTCCAAGCTCCCATGCTTTGATATTTTGTTCCAAAACTTTAGGCGGAACTTTTTTCTTCATTGTCTCAAGCACGGTATCAGAATCCATAACATGTGTCATTTCCATTGCTATTGCAAGAGCAACAACTGATTGGGTAACAACATTTCCAACTTCATATTTTGCTATACGAATAATCGGAATCTCATAAATTCTCCATTTTTTTCTATCCTCTTCACTCGGATGCACAAGGTCTGGATCAACAACAATGATACCGCCCTCTTTTACACCGCCTTTGAATTGATCAAAACTGACCTGCGCAACAGAAAGCATAAATTCAATCTCTCCGTTTATCGCATAAGGATAGAGAATCTCTTTGTCGTCAAGCAGGATATCAACAACCGTAGGACCGCCTCTTACCTGAGAAGTATAGGTTGCGGCTTTTACTCCGTAACCGCCTTCATTGATTTTTGCGGCTGCCAAAATTTCACCTGCAAGAAGTACACCTTGTCCGCCGACTCCGGTAAATCTAAGTTGATGTCTCATGTGTAACTCCTTACAGTTTTACTTTTGTTTTATTTTGAGCCGCTTCGATAACTTTATCGTAAAGCTCACAATATTCGGCAGCCTGATCGTCATGTTTCAAGATACCGGTAGGGAATTTACCCGCTCTCTCTTCTTCGCTCATTTTGTCATATTTTCTTTTGGAAACGGTTCTACTGTCAATCCACTCAAGATTTTGTACAGCTTCACCCATTTTGTTTTTTCTACCGAGATTGATATGACAATTTGAGAAACAGTCAAAGAAAGAGTAACCTTTGTGTTTAAATCCCTCTACAAACATTTTTTCCAGCTTTTTAGGATCCAAAACACTCTCTCTTGCTATAAATGACGCTCCGGCACCTTCAGCCAATTTACAGGCATCAAAAGTAGGATCTATATTTCCATACTGCATAGTAACAGTCCACATACCCTGAGGAGTAGTAGGTGAAGTTTGTGAATTTGTCAAACCGTAGATAAAGTTATTTATAACGATATGATTTAGATCTATATTTCTTCTACATCCGTGAATCGTATGATTACCTCCGATTGCAAGACCGTCTCCGTCTCCTGTTACCATGATTACATGTTTATCAGGATTTGCCAATTTAATACCGGTAGCATAAGCCACAACTCTACCGTGAGTCGTATGAACGGTGTTACAGTTTATATAGGAAGAAAATCTTCCGGAACATCCGATACCGGAAACTATACAAACATCATCCATATTCCATCCAAGTTTATCGATTGCTCTAATTACCGATTTTAAAATAACACCATCACCACATCCCCAACACCAAAGTGTCGGCATTTTATCCGTTCTTAAATATTCATCATAATTAAACGCCATTAGAACATCTCCTTAACTTTTGCTACCATATCAAGAGGTGCGATAGGTCTTCCGTTTGCAGTATGAAGAGTTGCAAAATCTTTTCTTCCTGTAATTCTTTCTATCTCTTCAAGATATTGACCTGTTTGATTTAGTTCGGTTACAAAAATTTTCTCAAATCTTTTACCAATCTCTTCTATTTTCTGTGCAGGACTCGGCCATAACATGATAGGTCTGAAAAGTCCGGCTTTTATACCATCTTCTCTTAGTTTCATAACCGCTTCTTTGGCTCCTCTGCTGATAGAACCGTAAGCTATGATACAAACTTCGGCATCATCCAACATATACTCTTCAAAATCAGCCTCATCATCAAGTTTGCCGACATCCTGAATCTTTCCAACCAATCTTTTAATATTGTATGCACACATTTTTGCATCTTCAGTCGGAAAACCTGTAGGTCCGTGATGAAGTCCGGTAATATGATATCTGTAACCTTTAAACATAGGATTTAAAACCGCAGGTTTGTTCATCTCTGCTTCATAAGGTTTATAATCTTTTGGATCACCTGTAAATTCCGCTCTTTTTACAATTTTGCTTTGAACTTCCTCAAGATCAGGCAATATCGCTTTACCGTGCATATGACCGACTGTCTCATCCAAAAGAACAAAAACCGGAGTCATATATTTTTCTGCAAGATTAAAAGCTCTTGTTGTTTGAGTATAACACTCTTCCAAAGAACCGGCACAAAGAGTTATAGAGGCATAATCACCGTGTGTAGGATATTTTGCCTGACCTATATCAGCCTGTGAAACTCTTGT
>CAYVDJ010000008.1:0-22884 GCA_964450755.1 uncultured Campylobacterales bacterium | reverse complement strand
CAGCCGTTTACTCTACAGAAGAGTCAAAATGCAAAGAACTCGGAAGTTTCGTAGCAGTTACCGGAACATTCGGACTGACCCTCTGCTTCGTTGCGATAGAAAAACTTACAACCAAACTTTGTTCTTGATATAAAAAATTATCGGGTAGGAACTGATGATTATCAGATAGAGAGAGTTAAACAAAAGTGAGAGGTTGTACCATCTTTTTATCTTTCTACGGATAAAAAAGTGCATGAAACCTTCTGCCATTCCCCAGAAAGTACCGCTGAAAAGAGTTATATACAAAATATATCCTATATAAAAGTAATCTTTTTGCAGCATACAAAAAGGGCAGTGGTGGGTTGGAAGTTCATAAATGTATGTTCCAAAAAACAAGATCAAAGACAAAAGAGAGACAAACAGAAAAAGAAGATTTGCCAAAGCAAAAAGAAGGTCTTTTTTCAGGAGATAAAAAAGCACCATCACGCCAAAAGAGATATAAAAAAGCAAAACCACCACAGGATGGGGCAACTGCATCAAAGAGGAGATCGAAGATGTTTTGGCAGCGCTAAAAAGCGTTCCGCAGCAACTGACTATCTTTGCCGGATCTATACCGTAAAACATCAGCACTTCCAAAGTTATCTCTGTAAAAAGCAGAAGAAAGATTATCAAAAAAAATATAAATTTCGCTTTGACAAAAGGATAATCAACACGACTTATATCAAATTTGTGCAGCAAAAGCCAAAAACCAAAAAGATAGATATTTACAATTTTTAGGATAATCAGATAAAAACCGTAAGGAGTGGCGTTTGCCACACCGGCAGCGCACATAGCACCCGGAATAACCAAAGAGAGTTTATCCATCGTAAAGACAAAAAACAGAAAAAGAGGAATTTTCAAAAGCAGGATATATTTTATGATCGTAGAGACAAGATAGCTTTGGTTTTCAAGTCGGTATTGAAGAGAAGATGTTGAGTTTATATCCCATTTTAGAACTATCTTCACACTCAAAAAAGCCGCTATAAAAGAGAAGATCAAAAAGATGGCATCTATCGTCAAAATAGCCAGAACTTCCGGTGTCAAAAGTGTCATAAAAGTCTGCCTTTTGAGATTTCCACCGTCTTTGTAAAGAGGGGATTGTCAAAAAAGATGGGATCATGGGTGGAGATGATCACGCTTTTGCCCTCCTCTTTTATCTCTTTTACAAATTCCAAAAAACTGTTTGAGAGTTTTTCGTCAAGATTTGCCGTAGGCTCGTCAGCCAAAATGATATCGGGATCATTGATCAAAGCTCTTGCTATCGCGCATCTTTGCTGTTCTCCGCCGGAGAGATTTTTTGTAAGCTCATTTGCCTTGTGATCAATGGAAAATTTTTTCATTACACTCTCTGCTTTTTTTGCGATTTGGGCATTTTTCAAACCGCTTGGTATAAGAGGCAAAGAGACATTGTCAAAAACGCTCAGTGTTGGGATGAGATTGAACTTTTGGAAAATAAATCCTATATGTTTTCGTCTAAAGAGAGCCGCAAAATTATCGGGCAGTTTTGAGACTCTCGTATCATCTACCGTTACTTCCCCCGATGTCGGTTTGCTAAGAGCGGCGATCAAAGAGAGTATCGTGCTTTTTCCGCTTCCGCTTGGACCTTTTAACAAAACCGTATCTCCCTCTTTTACCAAAAAGGAGATATCTTTTAGGGCTGTTATCTCGTTTGGTCTGTTTTGGTTGAAAATCTTGGTTACATTTTTAAGCTCTATCATCTTATCACCTCATCGGCTTCCAAAGTTGCCGCTCTCCATGAGGGAATGATACAGGCGGCTATGTAAATGGGAACGGTAGTAAAAAATATCAAAGCAAGAGTTTGAAAATCAAAGAAAAAAGGAAGTTTAAAAGAGGGCTTCAAAACCGAATAGCCGGTAAAAATATCCCTTATCAAAGGAGCATTCAGGATATAGACATAAAAAAGAGCGAACAAAAGCCCCGTCAAAAAAGCGGTTATCGAGATAATCCCCGCTTCATAAAATTTCTCTATCAAAATATCATCTATTTTCCAGCCAAGAGCCTTCAAGATACCTATCTCTCTTTTCTCTTCACTGCTAAGACCGCTTGTTTTGTCATAAACGATGATGAAAAATGTAAATATCGCTATAACAAAAAGAGCCAAAAATATGCCGCTTTTATAGTCAAAAATATTTTGATAGGAGACTAAAAGATCATTTTTGGTTATCACTCTCGTATCGGGATAGAGGAGTTTTATCTTGTTGGCAACTGTTGAAATCTCCAAAGGATTTGCCACTTTTACGACTATATCGGTGGCTTTGTCTTCATCCATTCCGAAAATCTCTCTTGCGATACCCTCATCCAACAGGATAATATCGTTTGTTTCAAACTCATTATCACCTTTGAAAACGCCCTGAAGATAGACTCTTTTAAAATTGCCGTCTGGTTTTATAAAGTTAAAGTAGTTTTTGTAATAATTTTGTGTCAAAATCTTTTTTACACCATTTCCGACTATCATCGATGGTTTGTCGGTAAGTTTTGTAAAATCAAGACTCTGAGAGAGTTTGTCAAACTCTTTTTTATAATTGCTATCAAACTCCTTTAAACCAACAACCGAAAAATTGACTCCGGCTTTTTGAAAATAGTAATAACCCCACACCCTCTCTGTTACATTCTCAACACTCTCTATCTGCAATATTTCAGAGATTCTGTCAATCTCTATATCGTATTGTCTTCCGGCTTTCATCTTCTGTACGATGATATCGGGAAGGGATTTTACACCCATCAAAAGCTCTCCTTTGATGGAAGAGGAGATAAAAAATATGCAAGAGAGCAGAAATATCAAAAGAGAGAAGATGATCAAAATAAATACATTTTTACCGCCTCTTCTTTTTAATGAATTCAGCGAATATTCAAAAAGCAGATAATTAAAAATTTTCAATATCTATCCTTGAGGGAGTGATTTTCAGATTCGGTGAGGGCGCATAAACAAAAGTGGTCGGGAAATACTCCAAAAGTTCGGGACTTTCTCCAAAAACAGAAAAGAGATCAACACTGCTTCTTTGTCTTATGATCCTCGACTCTGTGGCAACTGCGATATCGGGAATCTGGCATATTTTTATAATAAGCTCTTTTTTCTCTTTCTCTTTGCCACTTATAACTCTTGTCTTAAAAAGATAAAAAAGCTCTGCCGTTGTGATAAAGCAGAGCATAAAAAAGAAGAGAAAAAATCTCCTAGTCATCTAATTTTTTAAGAACCTCGGCTGTTATTTCACTGTATTTTACAACTTTGCCTTTGTGATCTTTGATAAATTTCAAAGCCTCCTCTTTTGATGAAAAAGGAATAAGCTCTTTTCCCATAGGACCCAAAACATCGCTTCCTGTTACATAATAGGCGCTTTTTGCATCTATCGCTTTTTGAGTGTAATAGTCAGTTACTTTCATTTTTGAGATGTTCTCTTTTACACCTTTATAATCTCCCCATTTTGAAGGATTGAGGTAAAATTTCATCATATCTTTGACACCGTCAAAGCTTAGATGTTTTTCCCCTTTTGCATCTTTGTAAAAGATTTGGGCAGCCCATCTTGGGTATTTGTAAACAAACATTCCGCAAACCGGACATTTTTCATCTTTGGTTACTTTTACCGTATCGGAAGTAGCTCTGTCTTTGCCGACTCTTTTAACTTCATAAAGATATAGTGCCGCAGCCTGAAGCTGTTTTTCTTTCAGAGGTTTACAGAGTTTTTTGTTTACGATATCGGCTTTTAGATCCGAAATCTTTTTATAATCTTTTAGATTCGGGATCTCCTGACACATTTTGGAGACTATCTTTTTACCCATCGGATACATTTTCACAGCCTTTTTCTTATTGATCATGGCTATATCGTTTTTCAGAGAACTTTGGGCATGTTTGAATGCCAGATCAAAACTCATAATCTCTCCGCCGTAGTGTTTGACAAAGTCCTCTGCATCGGCTTTGTCGGCAAAAGCAAGTTTGCTTACTTTGCTCATCGTTCCCATAACCTTGCTTCCCACAACATAGTAGGCATTTTTTGCTTCTATAAGTTTTTGGGTTTTTGCATCCGTTACCATGATATCTTTGATGTTGTCTTTGATATGGGGATAGTCAGCCGCCAGACATCTCATAGAGCAGTACTGTCTAGTCGAGCCGTCTTTTAAAAGTACGGCATGACTTGTTTTCCAAAACATTTTCAGATTCATACCGCATACAGGACACCACTTTTTGGCATCCCCTTTTTGGATAAGTTGAGGCTCTACCGTTGCCATTTTTGAGAATTTTGCCGCTTGAACGCTAAAGGCGGCAAACAGGCTTATCATAATCACAATCAAAATTTTTTTCATAACAACTCCTTACAAAATTTATAAAAATAATACAATCTGTTTGTTAAATTTGTGTGAAACACTAACTTTTATAAAGGACTTTATTTTTTCAAAAACTCTTTTATAAATTCTTCATTCTGTTTTTCCTGATCAAATTTGACAACGATAATCTCTTCGGTCTCATTCAGGTAAAAATCCGTTATACCCTCAACCACTTTCAATCCCTCTATTTTCTCTTTGTCAAACTCTTCAAACGGTAAAAAGAGATTGTCTCTAAGTCCCGGATTTCTCATACCGATAATCCAAAAAACCCAAAAGATACAAAGAACAAGAACAAAAACGGCAACGCCGCCCTCTTTTAGATGTTGATACAAAAGACCGCCGATGGCACCGCCTATAAAGATACCCACATAGGCAAAAGTATTGGCAACACCCAAAGCTGCGCCTTTTTGATGCACTTTTGCAAATTTTGAGACAAAACTCTGCAAAAGAGGTTCAAACATATTAAATCCGATAAAAAAGAAAGTGGCTCCTACTCCAAACCAAAGCAAAGAAGAGGTAAAGCCCATCAAAACAAAAGAGGCTGCGATAAAAAGGATAGATATAACAAATACCTCTTTGCCTCTTGAGTATTTTTCTCCAAAAACCGCCGCCGGTCCCATCGCTACGATACCGAAAAAGACAGCAGGAAGATAGACTTTCCAATAACCCTCGGCAGATACGCCGAATTTTTGTTTTAGAAGAATGGGAATGATAAAAAAGGCTATCGCCATTGTAGAGCTGTGAAAAAGAAAGGTGATATACATTCTTACCAAATCTTTATCTTTAAAGACATGTTTTATTTTCGCCTCTTCTTCACTGTAAGAGTGAACGATAGAGGGAGGTTCGGGAACGGCTGTAAACAAAATGGCAAGAGCGATTAATGCCAAAAAGGCAGTCAGCCAAAAAAGAGCGCCAACGCTGTAAAAACCGCCTATCAAAGGACCAAATATCATAGCCACCGCAAACGACATAGCTATAACCATTCCCATAACCGCCATGGAATGGGCTCTTTGATCTTCTCTTACATAGTCTGCTATCATAGCCGTTACAACCGAACCGATAGCTCCGGAACCCTGCAAAAATCTACCCAAAAGCAGGATATAGATATTATCGGCAACGGCACAAACGGCAGAACCGAATGCAAAAAGCAAAAGACCTATCAAGATCGTCTTTTTTCTTCCTATTTTATCACTCAAAACCCCAAATGGTACCTGAAGTACGGCTTGTGTAAGCGCATAACCGCCCACTGCAACACCTGCCAAAAATGCAGTGCCGCCTTCCAATCCCAAAGCATATTGGGATAAAACGGAAAGTACGATAAACAGACCAAAAAACCTAAGTCCCACTATCAAACTCAAAGGCAAAACTTTTTTAGCTATCTCTTTCACTTAAAAATCCTTTCTAATTTTTTTAGCATTTTAAGACTTATTTGTAAAAATTCAGCAAAAAAATAAAATTAGATTGTATTTTTAAGGATACTATATACTTTTTCTATATTCCGCTATCTCTTCTTTGAGTTTCAATTCAAATTCGCTTTTTAGTATATATTCTCTAAAAAGAGGTACTTTGTAACTGTATTTTCGGTTTTTGGTTTTTTGTATCGTATAACTTACAATCAACCTCTCAATACTCTTTTCCAAATCGGCTATATCTATACTCAAACCCTCATTTTTCAACTTTTCCAACAGATCATTCAGAGTAAAAAAATCTCTTTTTACGGTTGCATAGACTATAATTCTGTCAAGTCTGTTTGCTCTTTTACTGCTGTCTAACTCTCTCCATGAATTAAACAGTTCAGTTACATTCTTTTGTTTCATCGCTTTTTCCGAGGCGGTTTTATCTATTACTCTCTTCTCTTTGCCCAGATTTTCTATGATATTATGACAGACAAGGGCTATAAGGTTTGCTCTTTGACCTGTTTTTTCTATGATCTTCTCTATAACATCTTCATTCTCAAATTCAAATCCAAGCTGTTTCATCGGTTCTTTGATCATTTTTTGACAGGCTTCATACTCCAAAGCGCCGATCTCTATAATCTCACCGAAATTTTTAAGAGGTGATTGATAATCAAGTACGGCATATTTGTAAAGTTCCCAAAATCCTGCCAAAACAAAGCTGCATCTGCCCTCTTCACTGAGTTTTCTGAAAACATTTAAAATCTTATAGCTGTTTTTCTTTTCATTTACGATAAATTTATCCGCTTCATCAATCAGCAAAATATAACTTTTTTCACTTTTTGAGATAAAAGAGATTATTTCATCCATGTCAGCGTTTTTCAGTTTCAAAGCACTTTTGACACCTTTTAACAAATCCCCTTCATTAAGTGAGATATAATAGCTCAAATCACCCCTTTTTTGATACTCTCTGTGAAGAGCCTTCAAAAGCGATGATTTGCCTATCTGTCTTGATCCTATGAACATATAGTTACTGCTTTCACGCCCGACAATATAACTGATGATCTTCTCTCTTCCAAAAAACATGGAAGGTCTGTTTACGCCTCCGCCAAGCTGATAGGGAGAGATTTGGGTTAGTGTCAGCTGCTCTGCAAAGACTTTTGCCAACTGCTCTTTACCATCTTCACACAACAGAATTTTTGTTATCTCCTGAGGTTTTGGAACAACAAACTTTTCATAATCGGTCAAATTTTTCTTATAGATACTTTTTTGCAAAATACTGTCTTTTGCCATGATAAAAATAATGCTGTTTTTATATTGGGGAATATTTTTTATATCATTTAACATATCCGCAAAATCCTCTTTTTCACTCATAAACAGCACAAAGTTTTTAACATTTAAAGAGAAAAACTCACTCATTTTGATCATAAAGGCATTATCCTGAAGAGGAACGAATCTAGCATCTATCCTCTTTGCAAAAAGAGCCGCTTTTTGGTTAAAATCGGCTTTTTCAAACTCTATGGCACTGTTAAATCTCTCAGAACCAACGCCGTTATGCAAAAGAACAGACTTTAATCTTCCTGTTTTGGATAATTTTGTTTTGACAATTTTAAGCTCTTCTATAAAAAGTTCACACAGCTTTTCGGGATTTTGGGACAATTTTATAACCAACGGATCTTTGTATCTTTTATAGTAAAAAAGGGCAACAGCTGTGGCGATAAACAGAATCATTAAAACAATATACAAAAAAAGAGGCAGTTTTTCATAAACCAGTTTTTGATCTTTGAAAATCCACTCAAAATTTGGCAATTGTGTCTCATAGGCTTCAAATGAGATTTTATTTGCATCTGTCTTTTTTGAAAGCGAAAAAGTTTTTTCGACAGTTTCATTGGGTTTGATGTCAAACGGTTCAAATTCACTGCTCTTTTGAGGTTTCAAAAGATAAAGTTTTAATTTTTTTATCGTTTGATCACTTCTGTTTTGTAAAACTATCTTGATACTTTTTTTATCTCTTTGAAGTTCTGCTCTTTTTAGTTTCAGCAGAGGAGTTTTGATCCTGACCGGAAATGTTTTTTTGTATTCACTCCTGTTTGCCGTTATCCATCTCAAAGAGAGATTGGTATCTATCGGTCTTGGATTTACCATATCGGCATTTGAAGTTAAACTGAGAGTTATATTTTGGCTTTGGGAGGGATTTAGTTTATAGACAAAAGAGGGATATAGTATCAGTCTTTTATTGTCATCCATTACAGGTTTTATCCAAAACGCCTCTTTATCTCCCTCGTTTGTTATCGTAATATCGATATTTGCCGTTTTACCCTGCTCTATGGTGATACTGTTTTGCCTGTATGATATTTTCAGATTGTCTTTTGATGCCATGTCGGGCGGAGCAAGAGGAGTAAAGTTTTTTTTGTGATGATAAAAGCTTCCGTCATCTCCCCTCAAAATCGAACTCTCCCTTTTGTCAAAACTCGACCAGTTTCCCCTCTCTCCTCCCAAAAAAGAGAGAATTTCCCGCTTTGCTTTGATATCCCACACTTTGACAGTTCCGTCCCATGAACCTGAAATGATATATTTTGAATCAGAGCTGATAGCAACGGATGAAACGATATCCTTATGAGCTTTAAAAGCATAAAGAAGTTTTTTTGTTTTCATACTCCAAAGTCTGATACTTCCGTCTTCAAAAGCACAGGCAATATATTTGGCATCAAAACTTGCATCAATTGAAGTAACGGGACTTTGAAACTCTCCGAGCGTATATAACAGTCTCTGTTTTCTCATATCCCACAGTTTGACGCTCCCCCCTTTTGAACCAGAAATAATATATCTGCCGCTTATTACCACTGATGTAACGGTATTTGTATGACCTTTAAAAGTATGAAGGAGTCTTTTCCTTTTCATATCCCATAACCTGATATCATCTCCCACACCACAAACCATATATCTTGAATTATAATTCAAAGCCACCGAAGTTATGATATCTTTATGATTTTTAAAAGTATAAAGAAGTTTTTTATTTTTTATATCCCACAGCCTAACAGTTCCGTCCCATGAACCTGAAATGATATATTTTGAATCAAAACTTACTTTAATACTGCTGAGTGTAAGAGTATGACCTTTGAATGTATAGATAAGTTCTTTTGATTTCAAATCCCACAGTTTGACGCTGCCGTCCCATGAAGCCGAAATAATATATCTTGAATCGGGACTTATTACGACAGACGAGACGATATCTGTATGACCTTTGAATATATAGATAAGCTTTTTTGTTTTCAGATCCCACAGCTTAACAGTTCCGTCCCACGAACCAGAAACAATATATTTTGAATCAAAACTTATACTTACAGAAGAGATATTATCTGTATCTCCTTTAAAAATAAAGATCTGTTTCGCCGCTTTCATATCCCACAATCTGACACTTTTATCTCTTGAACCGGAAACTATATATTTCAAATCCGAACTTACAGCTACGGAAGTAACAGTATTTGTATGACCTCTAAAAAGAGATATAAGCTTTTTTCTTTTTAGATCCCACAATTTAACAGCACCGTTTTTTGAACCTGAGATAATATATCTATCATCCAAACTGACAGCAACAGAGGTAACAATGTCATCACGATCATAAAAAGTATTTAATAGCTTTTTTGATTCTCTCTCCCATACTTTGACAGTTTTGTCCCATGAACCCGAAATGATATATTTTGAATCACAACTGAGGGCAACAGATGAAACGATATCTTTATGACCTTTAAAAGTGTAAAGAAGTTTTTTTGTTTTCAGTTCCCACACTTTGACAGTTTTATCCCATGAAGCAGAAACGATATATTTTGAATCAAAACTGACGGCAACGGATGAAACGATATCTTTATGACCTTTAAAGATATAGAGTACTTTCCCGCTCTTGATATCCCAAAGTCTGACACTGCTGTCTCTTGATCCGGAAACTATATATCTCAAATCTCTGCTTACAGCTACGGAAGTGATATCGTTTGAATGACCTTTAAAGGTATATAACAGTTTTCTGGTCTGTATATCCCAGAGTTTTACGGTTTTATCTCTCGAACCGGAAACTATATATTTTGAATCATAACTTATTGCTACGGAAGTAACGGCTTTTAAATGCCCTTTAAAAAGATATAAAAGCTTTTTTGTCTTTATATCCCAAAGTCTGATATATCCGTCTTTTGAACCTGAAACTATATATTTTGAATCAAAACTTACAGCCACGGAAGTAATATTGCTGTTTTCCAAAACGGTATAATTTTCAAATCTTTTTACAAACTCTCCATCTTTAACCAAAGGAGGCAATACGCCTGTTGCGAACAAAGAGAGTGCCAAAAGAGGAAATATCAAAAATCTAATCAGCATTTTAAAACTTTTTTTGCCAACTCTTTTATAAAGTTGCTTCTCCAGACAAACTTGCCCCGCTCTTCCACGATTAGATTATCCCAATAGAGTCTGTAAAGATTCTCATCATCGCAAAAGGGATGAAAATCACCCAGTATCTCCGATTTTAGAAGTTTGCAAAATTTCTCTTTTTGATAACCCTTGAAAAGATCTGTTTTCAGATATGATTCTTCTATAAGCTTTTTACACTCTTTTGCATTTTTTGCACCGTTTTTGAGACAAAACTCTACAAGTTTTGAATGACCTCCCGTCAAATATTCTATATCTTTATAGATATTCTCATTTAGATACTCATACCTTTTTTTCCAGTCATAATAGGAGGGAGGAGGAATGATTTTTTCATAGAAGGTATTAAAATAGGAGTGATCTTTATCACCGTATTTCAATTTTACCAGTTTCTCCTCTCCGAATATAATCAACCTGAAAAGTCCGCTGTACTCTTCATGCAAACCTCTCAGTGTTTCGGCAAAAAGGTATCTAATATTTTCATGAAGCTTTTCAAATCCCGTAATGAGAACAAATGTGATCAAAGGATCGTTATTTTCAAAAATCTTTACAATCTCCTCCTGAAATTCATAAGAGTCAGAGATCTCATTTTCAAAATCCATCAAATCAGATATCTTTTTAAAAAATTCTTTACTGCTCTTTATTGCAAACAGTCTTCTGCAATTTATATGGATTACACACTCTTTGCCAAAAATTTCTATCGCTTCATTTTCGATAGCATCAATGAGAGTGGTATGGTTATAACTGTCGGTGGAAAAGAGTAACAGAGGTTTTTCATCAAGAGAGTCAAAAACATCCTGTGTAAAACTCTCTTTTTTTAACTCTTTTTGAAGCTCTTTTTCCTCTCTCAACTCCTCTTCGTCATCTGTCAACAATTCATCTGATATTTCTTCCCATAACATTTTTAAATTCCTTACAGGGATGGCATAGGCATATTTGCCGTTAGTTTTTCTATCTGTTGCAACCGCTATAACTTTTTTACTCTCTTTACAGATAACCGCAGAACCGCTGAATCCTTTTTCTATCGTATCCTCTTCATTGATTTTAAGCTCATATATTTTTAGAGTATTGTTGTTATGATATATTTGTGAAATTTTTTTAATAGTTCCTTGTAATGTCTCCAACATATAATTGTTTTTGTAAGATTTAAAGCCGCTTATTTCAAAGGGTGTGTCTTTGGCGGTTAAAACTCCGTCTATTTTTAAAACAGTACTTTTTTTCAAACCCTCTGCATAAAGAAGAGCCAAATCGAGTTCATCACTTGAACCTATTGAAAGGAGCCTCGCCTTTTTACCGTGAATCAAAAGATCATCCCTACCGCAATCCTCCACAACATGGGCGCAGGTAACGATAAAAGAGCCTTTTTTGTTTTTATATATACAAAAACCGGTTCCAAACTTTCTGTTTGTTTGGCTTGTAATTAAAAAAGTAGAGTTGTTCATCTTCTATTTCTCTTTGGGTGAGAGTACCAGTTTCACTTTCAGATTGGCACTTCCTTTTCCTTTTGCAATAAAAATATTTCCTTCGGCGGAAAATCCGATAGCAAGTTCAACTTCGGCTCTCTCGACACTCATCTGTCTGTTTAGTTCCTGATAAGTTTCACTGACAGGTTTTATACTTTTTATCAAAACATCTTTGATTCCATCAATCGATTTATCAACTCTCTCCACCATATCACCGCCTGAAATCGCTTCAATTTCTCCGGCTTCAGCCTCAACTTCCATATATAAACCGTTATCCAACTCTATAAATTTTCCTGACATTTTTATAACCTTTCATTTCAGCCATAATTATAACAGTTAAAAATAAAATTAATTTTATAAATTAATAGATTTAAACTGATATTTGTTTCAGAATTAGGATAACTATTTGATATTTAGGGGATTAAAATTTTACTTATGAGTTTGAATGTTTCATTTGGTTTTATAAAAGAGTGGGAAGTATTAAAAATAAATTGGCTCTCAAAAGATAGAATAAAAACAAATTTGTTACATAAAGTAACATAAAAGCATTTTATTCTATCTCTTTTTCTGCTTTAGGTACAGATATAAAAGTATTCCCGCCAAAAACATAAAAAATGAGAGCATTTGCCCCATCGTTACCCAGTTACAGCAGATAAATCCAAGCTGAAAATCAGGTTCTCTGAAAAACTCCGCCGCAAATCTGGCAATACCGTAAAAAACAGCATACAAAGCTATCAATTCTCCGTCAAATCTCTTCTTTTTTCTGTAAAGATAAAGAAGAACAAAGATAACAAACCCTTCTAAAAAAGCTTCATAGAGTTGGGAGGGATGTCTTAAAACTCCATCTATATAAATGCCCCATGGCACATCAGTAACTCTTCCTATCAGCTCCTGATTTAAAAAATTCCCGATTCTTCCGAATATATATCCAAGCGGAACGGACAGGGCAACAAGATCGAGCAAAAGCCATGAGTTTATCTTGTGTCTGTAAGAAAACAAAAATGTAGCTATCAAAAAGCCGATAATTGCGCCGTGATAACTCATACCCCGTATTCCGACAAATGTACCGTCCATAAAGGGATTGAACATCTGCCAGGGATGTAGAAGATAGTAATCAAGATGGGGATCGTAAAAGAGAAAATATCCTATCCGCGCACCCAAAATAACACCAATTTCCGCCCATAAGAAATAGTTGTCAAGCATTTTATCGCTGATTGGATAATGATCTTTTTTGACTATCCGTTTTGCGATCATCAAAGCGGTTAAAAGGGCCAGAACATACATTATCCCGTACCAGTGGACTTTTAATCCCAAAAACCCGAAAGCTATCGGGTTAAAGTGTTCGTATATGTGATTCCAATATTCCATCTATTCTGACTCTTTCAGTGCTTCTGCTATCAGTTCCAGAGGATTTTTAAAAACCGCTTCTACTTTGGCATTATGAAGAGAATTGCTTATCTGCATACGACAGGCGCTGCATTCGGCCGATACAGTTTTTGCTTTTGTCTCTTCTATCATCTTTGCTTTTGGCTCTCCGGCAGCCTTTGCAAGATGATATTTCTCCGTCTGCATTGTTACACCGCCAAATCCGCAACAGCGGTTTGGATCACTCATCTCAACAAGAGTATAGTTTTGATTTAAAAGCTCTCTTGGCTCTTTATAAACAGACTGCACCTTTTTGGCGTGGCAGGGATCATGATATGTGATGAGGGTATCTGCTTTTTTGCCTCTTTTTTGCAAAATATCTTTTAAATCGGTATATTTATAGAGCCACTCTGTTGCCATAAAAATTTTTTTATTGAGTCTGTTTGCCCTTTTTGCCCACTCTTTCATATTTTGATTGTTAAAAAATATTTCCCAGTCATGCTTGATCATGGCACTGCATGTCGCTTCGGGGATAATGATTGCATCAACTTCATCGATAAAAGATTCAAAATATTCTATATTTTCCTTTGCCAGAACCTCAACGGTTTTAAAATCTCCGGTAAAATATGCCGGAGCGCCACAGCATTTTTGCTTTTTTGGTATAAAAACATCTATCTCCAAAGTCTTTAATATCTCAATCAGACTCTCTCCGACACTAGTATAGTTATAATTGGCAAGACAGCCGATAAAGACGGCAACTCTTCCTTTTTTGCCAAACGAAAGTTTTTCGTCATAACTGTTTAGAAAACTTTTGGAGGCAAGAGAGGGCAGAAGTCTTCCTTTTTTGATAATCGGCATATTGAATTTGGGGATAATCCCACCTCTTTTTTCATCCTTTTTAAAAGCGCAGGAGTGAAAAACATAGCCTAATTTATTTGCCAAGTCCATCACTTTTCTGTTTCTAAGAAGATAGAAAAAGAGCTTTTTATACCATGCAATACCGTATTTTTTGGCAATATCGTATCTAACTTCCTCTATCACCATATCAACGGGAAGGTCATTGGGACAGATTTCGGTACAGTGGGTACACAAAAAGCAGCTTTCAAAAATATCTTTGGCTCTTTTGTCAAGCTCCAACTCACCTCTTTTATAGGCACCCAAAAGATCCAAAAATCCTCTCGGACTTGTTACCTCATCACGGTTTACCATGTGAATTGTGCATCCGGGAATACATTTACCGCATTTTATACAACTGTCGCTTACTTTTGTAAAATCAAATTTTTGAGTGTTCAATTACTGCTCTTATACCGTTTTACTAAACATTCTTTTGTTTTCGGGAATCTTTTTCAAATAGGCATCAAAAGGCATAACGATATTTCTTATGAGCATTGTTCCTGTCTGGCTTACTTTGATCTCATCATCATTTATCTTTACAAGGTCTTCTTTTACAAACTCTTCCAAGGCATCAAGCGCATCACAAAAATACTCTTTGAAATTTATATCAAACTCTTTTTCCACTCTTTTGATATTTAATTTGAAATTGCTCATCATCTCCATTATGACGGCTTTTCTTATCAGATCATCTTTTGTCAGTTTTACACCTCTGTGAACCGGCACTCTTTCTTCATCTATCGCTTTTTCATATTCGTGCATATCTTTGTAGTTTTGAACATAGTAATCTTTCCCTTCACCGATACTTGTGAGTCCTATACCGATAAGATCAGCTCCCCCCTTTGTCGTATAGCCCTGAAAGTTTCTGTGAAGTTCACCCTTTTTTATCGCCTGAAAAAGCTCATCATCAGGTTTTGCAAAATGATCCATTCCTATCATATTGTAACCGTTTGAAGTGAAAAAATCTATCGTATATTTTAATATTTCAAGTTTCACGGAAGGGTGAGGGAGGGTTGTTTCATCTATCTTTCTCATTGTCTTTTTCATCCACGGAACATGGGCATAGTTAAAAACAGCCAGACGATCGGGATTTAGTTTTAAAACAAGATCAAGAGTTCTTTTGAAACTCTCAAGAGTCTGAAACGGCAGACCGTATATCAGATCGATATTGACAGATTTTACTCCCATCTCTCTTGCCATATCTACCGCATTTTTGGTTACTTCAAAAGATTGTATCCTGTGAACGGCTTCCTGAACTTTGGGTTCAAAATCCTGAACACCAAAGCTGATACGGTTAAAACGGTTATCAGTCATCAATCTCATCTGCTCTTTTGTCAAAAACCTCGGATCTATCTCACAGCTTACCTCAGCATCTTCGGAGAAATTCGGAAAGTGGGAATTTATAAGCTCTATCACTCTTTTTATCTGATCATTGCTGAAAAATGTAGGAGTTCCCCCTCCAAAATGAAGCTGGATCACTTCTCTGTTTTTATCGATAAATTTACTTAAAATATTCATCTCTTTTTCAAGATAATCCAAATAGCGATCTTTCTTCTCCTCTTTTGAGGTATAAACCACATTACAGCCGCAAAAGTAACAGGCGCTTCTGCAAAAAGGAAGATGAAAATACAAAGACAAAGGTTTGTCTGATTCTTGGGCTTTTAACTCCTGCATATAGATATCGGAGTCAAATTTTTCATTAAACTCCACTGCCGTGGGATAACTCGTGTATCTTGGTCCCGGCTTTGAGTATTTGGAAAATTTTTCAAAATCTATCATTTGTTTTATATCCTAATTTATTATTTATATTAAGTCTGTTGCTGCTGTAACAAAAATTTTTGCATATCTATAAAAAGATTCGGATGTTCTTTTTTGATCTTTTTTAGAAGTTTGTCTATATTGATATTTAAAATATGTTTATTATCAGATTCTCTCGCCATTTTTCTTATCTCATCCATTGCCACCACCCAGACATCTTCAAAATCTATCGGAACATTCTGCCAGATACTTTTTTCAAGTTTGAGATTGAAATTCTCCTCCTGAATTTTTTTCAAAGAGTTTATAAGTCTGATTGTGGCTTCAACCGGCAAAGCGGTATGGATCTTGTTTTTTTCATCGACGATAAACCATGGTCCTGTCGATTCCCAACTTCCACTCACGAGATTTAATGTTTTCATGTCGGGAGAGTTGCTGTTTTTCAGTTTTAAAATTGTTCTTTCACTCTTTTTTGGCAATCCTAAATTTTGTGATAAAATCTCTATCTGTTCCATCAAAGCATCATGATTTTTTATATCATTTTGCATTATTTCTCCTCTTGTTATCAAGCCAGACCATCAGCCCCTTTTGGGCGTGAAGTCTGTTTTCAGCTTCATCAAATACCACACTCTGTTTTGATTCTAGTACATCCTCACTGACTTCATATCCTCTGTAAGCCGGAAGGCAGTGTAAAAAAAGAGCATCCTCTTTTGCCTCTTTCATAAGAGTATTATCTACGATAAAACCTCTAAAATCGATCTCTCTTTTGCTCTTTTCATCTTCCTGCCCCATCGATGCCCATGTATCGGTAGTTACTACATTACATCCTTTAACCGCCTCTTTTGGATCATCTGTAATGATTATTTTAGCATTTGATTCTTTTGCAAACTTTAATGCCTCCTCCAAAACAGATCCGTCCACCTCATAACCTTTGGGAGTGGCAATCCTGAGTTCAAAACCCATTTTTGATGCCAACATCAGCCATGAATGTGCCATATTGTTACCGTCTCCCACATAAGCGGCTACCAGATTTTTATCATATCCGTATTCCATGATAGTCATATAATCAGCCAAAAGCTGTACCGGATGAAATCTGTCTGTTAAACCGTTTATAACGGGAACAGTTGAATACTTTGCAAACTCTTCCAAAGATTCCTGAAGATATGTTCTTATCATAACCATATCAACCATTCTGCTCAAAACTCTTGCCGTATCTCTCATAGGCTCTCCGCGTCCGAGTTGTGAATCTGCCGAAGAGAGAAAAAGAGCATGACCTCCAAGCTGATACATTCCGACCTCAAAACTCACTCTCGTTCTTGTGCTTGATTTTTCAAAAATCATAGCAAGAGTCTGTCCGTGAAGATAGGGATTTCTCATCCCTCTTTTTAAGTTGTCTTTTATTTGCAGTGAGAGTTTTATAATCTCTAAAATTTCCTCTTTTGTGTAATCTTTTAATGATAAAAAATGTCTCATTTGGCAGTCCCTTTAAGATTTATCCAGGATTTGAGCCACCTCTTTGGCATGATAGCTTATGATAATATCCGCCCCGGCTCTTTTAAATCCCAACATTGTTTCCATCATAACCCTGTCATAATCTATAACACCGGCTTTTGCGGCAGCTTTTAGCATGGAGTATTCACCGCTGACATTGTATATGGCAAGAGGTAGTTTTGTATGCTCTCTTATATCTCTTATGATATCAAGATATGCAAGAGCAGGTTTTACCATCAATATATCTGCTCCCTCCATCTCATCTTCCAAAGACTCCAAAACAGCCTCTCTTCTGTTTGCAGGATTCATCTGATAGCTTCTTCTGTCTCCAAAACTCGGAGCCGATTCCGCTACATCTCTAAAAGGACCGTAATATGCGCTTGAAAATTTGGTTGAATAACTCATAATAGGAAGATTTTCATATCCCTCATTATCCAAAGCATCTCTTATAGCTATGATCATTCCGTCCATCATACCGCTTGGCGCTATCATATCCGCTCCCGCTTTTGCGTGAATAACCGCCTGTTTGCCAAGTATCTCCAAAGTGGCATCATTGTTTACCGTTTCGTGTTCCATATCCAAAATACCGCAATGACCGTGATCGGTATATTCGCAAAAACAAAGATCAGTAACGACAAACATATCAGGATGTGCTTTTTTTACAGCTTTTATCGTTTTTGCTATGATTCCGTGATCAGAGAGTGCATCACTTCCTATACTGTCTTTTACATCGGGAATTCCAAAAAGTATAATAGAATACAATCCGAGCTTTTTAAGCTCATCACACTCTTTTATAATTTCATCGATACTCATCTGATAAACTCCCGGCATGGAATCTATCTCTTTTTTGATCCCTTCTCCCTCTTTTGCAAACAGAGGATAAATAAAATCGTTTTTTGTAATAACGGTTTCGGTAAGCAGGTCTCTTAATCTGTTATTTAATCTTAGTCTTCTAAATCTTTTAAACATCTTCTTTCCTATTTTTTGGTAATATTAGCGCAATTTTAAAAAAGATATTATTTTACCATAAAAGAGATGTAAAACAGATGAATATAAAAATTTCTAATACAGCAAACCTTCCGACCCGATTTGGAAATTTTAAAATAAAAGCTTTTAAAGAGGGTTGCAAAGAACATTTGGCAATTTTCAAAGAGCCTTTAAAAGATACGGTAACCGTCAGAGTCCACAGCGAATGTCTGACAGGAGACGCCATGGGAAGTTTGAAATGCGATTGCAGAGATCAGCTTGAATTTTCTTTAAACTATATAGAAAAAGAGGGAGGAATGGTTATCTATCTAAGACAGGAGGGAAGGAACATAGGACTTTTGAACAAAGTAAATGCCTACGCTCTTCAGGATAAAGGTCTTGATACGATAGAAGCCAACCACCAGTTGGGCTTTGCCGCAGATGAGAGAACTTATGAGATAGTGGAATTTATCCTGCACCATTTTCGGATAAGCAGAATAAATCTCTTGACAAACAACCCCAAAAAAATAGAGAGTTTGAAAAATGTAGCAATAATAAAAAGGATTCCCATTATTATAGAATCCAACAAATACAACAAAGAGTATCTAAAAACAAAAAAAGAGAAGATGGGGCATATGCTCTAAAACCGTTATCAAAGAGCGATTTAACGCTCTTTGATGATTAGATAACTCTTACTTTTATAACGCCCTCTATCCCGTTTAGACTCTCTATCACCTCTTTTGGGAGAGAGTTTTCCACATCTATAATATTGTATGCTATATCCCCTCTGCTTTTATTGATCATATCTATTATGTTGATGTTGTTTTTTGCAAGAACTCCTGTGATCTCGCCTATCATATTTGGTATATTTTTATTTGCTATTGTAATTCTTGGAGTATTTGTCGTTCTTGGAAGTTCACAACCCGGAAAGTTTACGGAATTTTTAATATTTCCGTTTTCCAAAAAGTCTTTTATCTGCTCCACCGCCATAACGGCACAATTTTCTTCAGACTCTTTTGTGGAAGCTCCAAGATGAGGAATCGGAATAATACCTTTTACCCCTAAAAGTTCGGCTTCAGGAAAATCGGTAACATAGCAGGAAACTTTACCCGAATTTAGAGCTTTTTTGATATCATCATTGTTTACAAGAGCGCCTCTTGCAAAATTGATGATCTTGATTCCGTCTTTCATCATCGAAAATTTCTCTTCGTTTAGAAAACCTTTTGTTTTCTCCATCAAAGGAACATGGATACTCAGATAATCCACCTCTTTTAAAAGCGTTTCAAGTCCTGTAGCCTTTTTGATTTTACTAGAGAGTCTCCATGCCGCATCTACGGAAATATAAGGATCATATCCTATAACCTCCATTCCAAGATCCACAGCAGAGTTTGCAACAAGCGCTCCTATGGCTCCAAGTCCTATGAGTCCCAGTTTTTTGCCTTTTAGCTCATTTCCGGCAAAATTGGACTTCTCTTTTTCCACAAGTTTTGGAACCTCATCACCTTTGTCTTTGATACTCTGTACCCATGTGATTCCCTCAACAATTCCTCTTGAAGCCAAAAGCATGGATGCCAAAACTATCTCTTTTACCGCATTTGCATTGGCTCCGGGTGTGTTAAATACGACAATTCCCTGCTGTGTGCATCTCTCTATCGGTATATTGTTTGTTCCCGCACCCGCTCTTGCTATGGCTTTGAGGTTCAAAGGAAGCTCCATATCGTGCATTTTGTAGCTTCTTAGAACTATTGCATTGGGATTTGATATCTCACTGGATACTTCATAATTATCCAGAGGAAAAAGACTTAGTCCTTTTGGAGAAATTTTATTTAAAGTTCTTATTTTATACACTGTTTTATCCTTTTACTGATTCTCTTTTGCAAAATCCTGCATCAATTTGGCTAACTTTTCCACACCCTCTATCGGCATCGCATTATATATGGAAGCTCTGAGTCCTCCTATCGATCTGTGTCCTTTTAGTCCTATCATATCGTTTTGTTTGGCAAGTTCTACGAGTTTGGCTTCAAGGTCGGCATCTTTGTCTTTGATGTTGAAAGTCACATTCATCAACGATCTTGAATCTTTCTGGGCATGTCCTACATAAAAACCGTTACTGTTGTCTATAACATCATAAAGTATTTTTGCTTTTTTCTCATTCAATTCTTTGATACCCTCTATACCGCCTTTTGATTTTAACCATTTCATAATAAGATTTAAAAGATATATTCCAAAAGTCGGAGGAGTATTGAAAAGCGAATTTTTTTCCGCATGGGTTTTGTATCTGAGCATTGTGGGAACACTCTCTTTTACTCTCTCTATCAAATCTTCTCTGATGATAACGATAGTCAGTCCCGAAGGTCCCGCGTTTTTTTGAGCTCCTGCAAACATAATGCCGATTCTGCTCCAATCAACCGGTGTTGAAAAAATATCGCTTGATGCATCTATAACAAGAGGCGCTTTTGTTTTTGGAAACTCTTTGTACTGGGTTCCGTAAATCGTATTGTTGGAAGTGATATAGGCAAAATCGGCACTGTCGTCAAAATTGATATTTTCAGGGATTCTGTCATATCCGCTCTCTTTGGAACTTGCAACGACTTCATAGTTTATATTTTGTATCTTCGCCTCTTTGATGGCTTTTGTTGACCAGCTTCCGGTATCTGCATACTGTGCAACTCCTCCTTTGTAAAGATTCATAGGAACCATGGCAAACTGAAGTGAAGCGCCGCCCTGTAAAAAAAGGACAGAAAAATTATCCGGTACTTTATAAAGTTCTTTTATCAAAGATATCGTTTCGTTATGAACATCATCATAGATTTTTGCTCTGTGTGAAGACTCCATGATGGATATCCCGGCACCGTGAAAATCAAGCAGCTCCTCTTGAGCCTCTTTTAAAACCTCCGTAGGTATCGCAGCGGGTCCTGCACTGAAATTGAATACTCTTTTCATTTATATTTCTCCTGACATATGGGCATCTCTAAAAACTTTTACAGTCCATAGCTTTGTCAGTTTGCCCATATTATAATTTTATGTTATTTTATCTTGTGGATTATACTTAAATAAATATTCAATTTAGTTAAATTTTAAACCATTTTTCATATAAGAACAAAAATTGTCTGTAAAAAGAGCCAATTGCCAGTAATCTATTATGTTATAATTATATAAATTAAATAATCAAGGATATTAAATGAAAACTGCTCTTTTGATAATAGGTGAAAATATCAGATATAATTATCCGTTAGTTGACTATATGCAAAAAGAGGTAAGAAACAAAATCGGCAAAATAAACGCCACTTTTTTTATAGATAACGGAGACAAAGAACTCTTTTTGATCCTTGAAGAACTGGCATCTTCGTTTACCCATCTGCTTATTCTCTCATCAAAAAAGAGCTTCAATCTTGTAGGAAAAATTATATCCACTCTGACACAGGACAATCTAAAATTAAAAGAGCAGATGCTTCTGCCTTCAAAAGTGTTATCCTATGAAAAAGAGAGTTATATAGTAAAATATAAAGAGAGTATTATCAATGTTCTGCTTGTGGAAGAGAGAAAGAGTCTTCCCAAAATTTTGATAAACAGCCAAAATGAGGAGGAGTTCTTTTTTGTTATAGATATGGATGCACAATCTTGTAAAACTCTTTTGGATCCTGTTGCCGCAAGTTATGATCTGAAACTGTCATACTCCACCGTCGTAGATGAAACCGTTTTTGTAAGAGTACAAAAAAAGAGATACGGAGAGATAGAACAGTTTTTAAATACCCTTTGCCAAACATTTCCTGCGAAAATAATAAGAAACAGAAGTATCATCACCTATGCGATAGAGAAACTTTTAAAAGCAAACAGACAGATAACATGTGCGGAAAGCTGTACGGGAGGTTTGATAGCAAGTATGATAACTTCCCATGAGGGCGTCTCTTCCATATTCAAAGGGAGTCTTATAACTTATGACAACAAGATAAAAGAGCATTGGCTTTTGGTCTCTGAAGAGACTCTAAAAAACTTCGGGGCAGTAAGTGAACAGTGCGTAAGTGAAATGTTGGACGGTGCTTTGAAAATAACAGGAGCCGATTTTGCCATGGCAGTAAGCGGAATAGCAGGACCTAGCGGAGGAAGTTTGGAAAAACCGGTAGGAACCGTCTATATAGGGGCACAGGCAAAAGAGGGAGAGAAGATAGTAGAGAGACTTTTTTTCAGAGGAGACCGAAACTATATCCAAAAACAGGCCGCTATTTACGCCTTTAAACTTTTGATAAAAACCAAAAATGAAATTTTTTTCTAAAATCTCAAAAATTCTCTTGACATTGAATTTTTTTTTGTATATAATTTCAACTCCTTTTCAAGGGTAACTTGAAAAAGAGGAATATGACCCGTTAGCTCAGCCGGTAGAGCATCTCCCTTTTAAGGAGGTGGCCGTTGGTTCGAATCCAACACGGGTCACCATTATCATTTGGTCGCTTAGCTCAGTTGGTAGAGCGCTACCCTTACAAGGTAGATGTCATAGGTTCAAGTCCTATAGCGACCACCATTTTAAAGTGCAGTTGTAGTTCAGTTGGTTAGAATACCTGCCTGTCACGCAGGGGGCCGCGAGTTCGAGTCTCGTCAACTGCGCCACTTTATTTTTTATTTATGACCCGTTAGCTCAGTCGGTAGAGCATCTCCCTTTTAAGGAGGTGGCCGTTGGTTCGAATCCAACACGAGTCACCATTTTCATTTCACGGTCGATTAGCTCAGTTGGTAGAGCGCTACCCTTACAAGGTAGATGTCATAAGTTCGAGTCTTATATCGACCACCAT
>CAYVDJ010000007.1:0-3071 GCA_964450755.1 uncultured Campylobacterales bacterium | reverse complement strand
CATAGCTATATCCATATTTTACTCCTTTTTTCTTTTATAAAGCAAGGTCTATTCTATTGCAACTTTTAGATTTGTGTAGATGTTTATGACTCTTGTTTCGGTTCAATAAAGTCGAAGCTTGGGTTATAGCGGACACTTCCAGATTTCAATACAACTCTTGTTTCGGTTCAATGTTGTAGTAAGTATCGCTATGCCAAAAAGATTTTTCATTTCAATACAACTCTTGTTTCGGTTCAATGCCCTTTGGAGAATTTTTTATAAATTTTATCTGTTTATTTCAATACAACTCTTGTTTCGGTTCAATATAGATAAACTTTGGTTATATCTGATTGATATGGAGATTTCAATACAACTCTTGTTTCGGTTCAATCAAAAACAAGTTTACTAATTTTGTAAATCTGCCTTATTTCAATACAACTCTTGTTTCGGTTCAATTCATGCAGGTATCATACCTACATCATGCAGGTATCAATTTCAATACAACTCTTGTTTCGGTTCAATCTTGCAACAAACTGTAGAGAAAGTGTTGGATACAGATTTCAATACAACTCTTGTTTCGGTTCAATTATCGGACAGAAATCAAAAAACCAATAAAAACTTACATTTCAATACAACTCTTGTTTCGGTTCAATTTTGCAAATGATCCAGAACCGACTACAAGCATTGTAATTTCAATACAACTCTTGTTTCGGTTCAATCCAGAGATTATAAGGATAGAACAGAAGCTTTGAAGGAATTTCAATACAACTCTTGTTTCGGTTCAATTAAATACTTGATAGGAAAACAAATGAATAACTTAAATTTCAATACAACTCTTGTTTCGGTTCAATGCAGTATCAAAAGTTACTGATGATAAGTCCATTTGATTTCAATACAACTCTTGTTTCGGTTCAATATATTTAGAGTATAATGTGTCGAGATTAAGCCTTCTATTTCAATACAACTCTTGTTTCGGTTCAATGAAGAAAAAACGGGGATTTTTAAAATATATTATTTTATATAAATACCTGTTTTTTCGGATTTTTGTGATCTTTTTCCAGATAGATGTACTTTAACAGTGATAAGTTAAAGAACCTTTGGAACTAAGCGTATTTTAGCATATTTGACTGACTTTTGAGCTTAAATCGGTTGGAAAATTTACAAAAAGATTGATTCGCATTGGTTTTCTGTATTTCCCAAGATATCCTCTTCAAATACAGCCCTGTTTTGCAGTTTTACGATAGATACAAAATCGATATTTTCATCTATCACTTTTTTGATCTCATTTTTAAATTTTAAAAGATTTGAGGGTGTTATATTTCCTCTAAATACCGATTTTTGGTGATGTTTGAAATATTTTTTACAGATCTTAAAAACTTTCACAACCCGATTTTTACCGCTTTGAGTCTCCTGATCCGCGATATCATAAAAGACAAAAGCATAATTGTAGTTGAAATTTTTACTCATATCTTATCCTTGAGGCGAAAAGGTCTGAACTCATCACCTTCCAAAATATATTTTATCAGTTTGTAGGCATCCAGTTTGATGGCATTTTTATATGTTGTTTTTCTTTTCAGTTTGGGGTGCAAAAAAACTTCATTGATACGATTTTCAAAACTCTCTATAAATATCTTCTTGCCATCCTCATTGAGCAAAGCATAATTTACTTTTTTATCGAAATGTTTATGTACTTGAAGTTTTTTATTATTAACGGTTTCAAATATAGTCTTAAATACGATTATCGGTTTAAATACTTCACAAAGATCCAGACTCAGACTAAACCGACCTTCTCTTGGGCTATGCAAAAAACTGATTGACTGATTTAGATGGGTTTGATAGATAGCCGAAATAGTTTTGGTATATAAAAGAGTATTACCGAAACTTATCAGAGCATTTATCGGATTGTCAGGCGGTCTCTTGACGCGTTTGTTCAGGATAAAATCCTCCGGCAAAAAATGGTGAAAACTATCATAAAAACGATTCCAGATTTGCCCCTCTATAAACAAAATCTGTTTGATATTCAACTCTTTTTGCAAAGACTCTTTGACATCCTTTTTAAGCCAGTCAAGCAAAGGTTTCAGCTCTTTTTTGCCATGACGGTAATAGTGATAAAGCACTTCTGAAATGTTATCGGCGATCCCCTCCACGATAGCTTTTGCGATCTCAAGTCGATTTTCCATATAAATATAACTCTGCTTTATGGTCAGATCACCGCTTATCAGAGTATCTTTGGGATAAAACGAACCGCTGTAATATCCATGATAGTTAAAAAAATGAACACAAATACCGGCTTTTGATATAAAATCCAAAAATTTGGTATTGAAACTCACTTCATTCATACAGTACAACTCTCTTGTATCCTCAACAGGCAGATAAAAACTGCCCTTTTCATTCTTAAATGCTATGGAGTTGTCCTTTCGTCTCAACTCTCCCATACTGAAAATATATCTTGTATGCTCTTTTGCCATTACACAAATCCTCTCATAAAGTAAAGGGCAGTTCTAAATAAAACAGTACTCATAATATGCGCATTTTTTACAATGCCTCTCAAATTTCGGTTTAGGCGGTTTTGGTAAATCTATCAGTTTTTCGATCTCTGCCAAAACCTGCAAAAGTTCTTTTTCATTCTCTTCATCAAGTTCTACAAAATGTATCTTTTTGTTCTGCTTTTTCTTCTCTATAAATTCGATCTTGCCTTTTTTAACGATCCCTTTGAGTTTTAGTCTATACAGGTACAAAAGCACCTGCCATTTCACGGCTTTTGGATCGCTGTCTGATTTTTTCACTTCTACCAGATAATCTTTGGTAAGCTTGTCTATCCTGATATTGTCTATCGAAATTTCACTGTTTGGACTCTCCTGTGCATTTATCTCATGCAAAACCCTGCCGATCCTCACATCTTCGGAATTGTCTTCGAGATTTATGCGGTTGGCGTGAAGCCATGCCTGAGTTTTACAGTGAAAATAGTAGTTTATAAGTGTACCGGTTATATCCAAGGTTTAAAAATCTCCATATTTAAATTTTTTAATACTTATCGTTTGCTGTTATCAGCTTTAAAGCATATTTTGTGCAAGTTGAACATGTTAAACTAT
>CAYVDJ010000006.1:0-5523 GCA_964450755.1 uncultured Campylobacterales bacterium | reverse complement strand
CCATTAAAAACTGACTTTTAAGTCGCCATAGCTATGGCTATGACTCATAAAAGTGCCTCGTACTCAAATGTCACTAAAACCGCTATGAATACGATATAGTGCGTAAGGTCAGTTAATAACAATATAAAAAAAACTTGGATACAATACGCCTAAAATAAAACTATCGGGAATACTTTACAAATGGAAGCATTATCAAATATCAATGTTATATTTTATCTGGCAGCTTATTTTATCGGAGGTATCCCGTTTGGGTATATTCTTGCAAAATATTTTGCCGATATCGATATAACACAGGAGGGAAGTAAAGCCATAGGCGCAACAAATGTTCTTAGGGTACTCAAACAAAAAGATCCCTCACTGGCAAAAAAACTCTCTATCGCAACAATTATCCTGGATGCTTTAAAAGGTATCGCAGTTTTGACAGCCGCTTCACTGATGGGTGTAAGTGAAGAGACAAAATGGGCTGTTGCCGTCATAGCGGTTTTGGGGCACTGTTTTAGTCCTTATCTGAAATTTGAAGGAGGCAAAGGAGTGGCAACGGGAATCGGCGTATTTCTTTATATGCTACCTGTTGAAACGGCAATAGGTATTCTTTTTTGGTTCATATCCGCAAAAATTTTAAAAATATCTTCTCTATCTTCTCTGATAGGAGTAGCGGCTCTTGTTGTTTCATCTTTTATATTGCACCCTGATATAAAGGTCATCCACACTCACGCACCTGTTATTTTGATAGCAGTCATTATATTTTACAAACATATTCCCAATATCATCCGTTTGATTCAGGGAAAAGAGAAAAAAGTTGTATAAAATTTTTATAGAAAATCTGGAGATAGAAGCTGTCATGGGCATACTGGATTTTGAGAGAAAAAATCCCCAAAAAGTAACAGTAAATGCCCAAATAGACTATATTTACAGGGAAAATTATCTTGACTATCAAGAGATTGCAGATTTTATCAGTAAAAAAATTATTACCAAAAAGTACAATCTGATAGAAGATGCTCTTAATGACATAGTTAGTTCCTTAAAAGATAATTTTCCTCCTATTAAGTGCATAAAAGTAAAAATAAATAAACCTCATATTCTCAGAAACTGCAATGTCGGTGTAGAAATTCAAAAAAATTATTAATTTTTTATTAAAAGTTCTTTAAATTTAGCTAAAATTATGTTATACTTCTTTCAAAACTTAAGTACAAAGGACTAATCAATGAGGATACTAATCGTTGAAGATGAAGTTACCTTAAACAAAACAATTGCCGAAGGCTTACAGGAATTTGGCTATCAAACAGATAGCTCGGAAAATTTCAAAGATGCCGAATATTATATCGGTATCAGAAATTATGATTTGGTTTTAACCGACTGGATGCTGCCTGACGGAGACGGAGTTGATTTGGTAACTTTTGTTAAACAAAAATCTCCAAGAACAGCTTGTGTTGTTCTTTCTGCAAAAGATGACAGAGAGAGCGAAATAAAAGCACTCAAAGCCGGAGCCGACGATTATATTAAAAAGCCGTTTGACTTTGAAGTACTTGTAGCAAGGATTGAAGCAAGATTGAGATTCGGCGGAACGAATGTTATAAAAATTGATGATCTGACAAT
The DNA here is from genome assembly GCA_964450755.1 of uncultured Campylobacterales bacterium. GTDB lineage: Bacteria > Campylobacterota > Campylobacteria > Campylobacterales > JAADDG01 > JAADDG01. Next base: position 3,927 of record CAYVDJ010000006.1, on the reverse strand, counting down.
CGATCCGGATGAAGAGAAGATAACATACAAAGGACAGGAGATAGAGTTAAAAGGTAAACCTTTTGAGGTATTGACTCACTTGGCAAGACACAGTGATCAAATCGTTTCAAAAGAACAACTTCTTGATGCTATATGGGAAGAACCGGAGCTTGTTACTCCAAATGTTATCGAAGTAGCTATCAATCAAATCAGACAAAAAATGGACAAGCCTCTAAGCATCTCTACCATTGAGACAGTAAGACGAAGAGGCTATCGGTTTTGCTTTCCAAAACGAGCATAAAACAAAATTTTGCATTACAATTGGTAGTCGCTTCGGCGGCTCTGATTGTTATATTTTCAGTACTTCTTTATAACTATATCAAAATATCTATCTATGAAGATATCAGTAATGAGCTTTTAAAAGAAGCCGAATATGTAAAAAAGAACTTTTCTCCTACAAAAAAGATGAGATCGGGTCTGTTTTACAGTCTGGGGAAAAATCAGGTCGGAAATATGAAAATCTCCGTTACGATAAGAACAAACAAAGGTAAAAAATACTTTTTTGAACAAAATATCATAGGCAATAAAATATATCTTATTTTATATTATCCGTTTAACAAAAAGAGATCGAGTTTTATAAGAATCTCAAAAGATATTTCCGATACGGAAAAGCTTTTTGGAAGGGTCTTAAAAAGTATCGCCCTTATCAATATGGTCATCATAGTTTTTATTATTTTTTATGCTTTCTTCTTAACACAAAATCTCTTAAATCCTATTACCGTCATAACAGACAAATTGGCAAAAATGAATGAAAACTTTTTACAGCATATAGATATAGAAACTCTTCCCGATGAGTTTATGCCTCTTGGAAAAAGTATCAATAAACTGATAGATCGGATACTTAACTTTATAAAATATCAAAAAGAGCTTTTCATAGGAACCGCACATGAGTTAAAAACTCCACTTGCAGTTATGAAAACAAAAAATGAGGTAACTCTTCTCAGAAAAAGAGAGCCACAAAAATATATCGATGTTTTAAGATTAAACAATCAAACAATTGATGAAATGAACAAGATGATCAGTAATATTTTGGAGATAGGACGACAGGAGGGAGCGCAGTTTGAACAGCCGGTAAAGATGGATATCATCGAATTTTTAAGAGAGAGAGCAAATAATTTTAAAATGTTGGCAAGACAGGAAGACAAAGATATAATTACCAACTTTAAACCAAAAAAATATTGCCTACTGATTCAAAAAACTCTTTTGATCCATATACTTCAAAATTTCGTACAAAATGCCATAAAATTCACCCCAAAAGGCAAAAAGATAACTATCAAAAGTTTTTCTATCAATAACGGCTTGATGATAGAAGTCATAGATGAGGGAATCGGTATAGATGAAAATCAGGATCTTTTTGCTCCTTTTAAAAGATTTGGCAACAAAAGCGGTGCCGGACTCGGACTCTTTTTGGCTAAATCTGCTGCTGACGCCATAGGTGCCACATTGACTTTGGAAAACAGAAAAGACGGTAAAAGCGGAGCTGTTGCAAAACTTTTTATCCCTACTTCTAGTTTATGCCCATTACATGAGGAAACTTTCAATAACAAAAAACTTTAAAAATCATGATATTTATAAAATTTAAATCTTGTTAAAGCAATAATAGTGTATAAATTTTTGTAAATTTTATATTTTAGAAAGAGAGAAAAGAAATGTCATTATTAATAACAAATGAATGTATTGCATGTGATGCGTGCAGAGATGAATGTCCAACAGGTGCCATTGAAGAGGCTGACCCTATCTATATAATAGATCCCGATATCTGTACCGAATGTGTAGGATATTATGATGAACCATCTTGTATCTCTGTTTGTCCGGTAGAGTGTATCATACCCGATACCAATAATGTAGAAACGGTTGAGGAATTGAAACTTAAATTTAAACAGCTTGAAGAGAGAGAGTAGCATTGGCTAAAAGAACGGCTGTCATAGATATAGGCTCAAACTCCATACGGGTAGCCGTTTATGAAAAAAGCAGCCGATACGGTTTTTATCTCATCTATGAAACAAAAAGCAAAGCCAGACTTTCAGAAGGCACATATCAAAACGGCGGAAAATTGCAGGAAATACCGATGCAGAAAACATTTTCTGCTCTACGGGATTTTTTGAGTATTATAAGAAACCTAAAATGCACAAAAACTCTCTGTGTAGCAACTTCCGCCCTCAGAGATGCGCCAAACAGATCCGTTTTTATAAACAGAGTAAAAAAAGAACTCTCTTTATCCATAAAAGTTATAGACGGCAAAAAAGAGGCTTATTATACAGCCGTAGCGGTTAATAATCTCCTTTACAGACAAAAAAGCGCTATTGCCGTCGATACCGGCGGGGGTTCAACGGAATTTGCACTTTTACAGGAGGGTAATATAGTCGATGTCCTCTCTTTGAAAATAGGAACAATCAGAATAAAAGAGCTTTTTTCAGACGGAGAAGATGGGATAAAAAAGGCAAAAGAGTACATAAGAAAAGAGCTATCCAAACTTCCGGCAAATTTTATCAGTAAAAATATCATAGGCATAGGAGGAAGTGCCAGAGCCATCTCAAAAGCTATCATGTCAAACGAATATCCTATAAATACTCTACACGCTTTTGAATACAGTGTAAAAGAGAATATGGATTTTATCAAAAATATTTATAACTGTTCTATTGATGATCTAAACAGATACAATATCAAAAAGGACAGATATGATACGATAAGAGAAGGTGCGCTGATACTTTATGAAATATTAAATTATTTTAATAGTAAAAAAGTAATAACAAGCGGCGTGGGCGTAAGAGAGGGAGTTTATCTGTGTGATCTTTTGAGAAATTCCAATCATAAATTTCCTCATAATTTTAATGTAGATGTAAGGAGTCTGGAAGACAGATTTTCTCTTTTTTCTAAAGTTGACACTCAAAACGCTATAATCTCAAAAGATATATTTGATAAGCTTTTACCTTTACATTCTCTTGAACAAAAATACAAAAATCTTTTGGTAATTGCAGCAAAACTCTCTTCCATAGGAACAAAAATAAACTTTTTCTCAAACAACCAAATTGCTTATAATATAATCTTGGACAGTTTAAACTATGGAATTTCCCATAAAGACAAGATTTTGATAGCACTTACAGTAAAATATCAGGGTAAAAAACTTTCATCGAAAAAAGATTTGAAATTTTACTCTTCCCTGCTTCCTGATGAAAAAACTTTAAATACCTTAAGCTTCATCCTTGCTTTGACAAAATGTCTTACAAAAAATATGCAAAAGCAGAAGTTCGATTTTATACTTGAAGAGAAGATTCTAAAAATATCAACACAAAACAAACTATATCTGGCAAAAGAATGTTTAAATAAAATAGAAAATCCTTTTGATATAGAGATAAAATTGGCAGAGATCGAATTTGCACAATAATCACGAAATATCCAAAAACAGTTCATTTCTATATCTTGCACTCGGAGATATGTGCGAAGAGCCATTTGTTTGAAGAGATTGTTCTAAGGAGACATTGACCTAATCAACTCCTTTTAGACGGATCACTTCCCAAAGAAACAGACAAAAAATCAAACCTTAAAAAAGCTAAACACATAGTTTCATATTGTTGTTTTTTATTATTTTTTTCTCATGATCTGTTAAAGTTTCTTTGAGCTTTTTTGCTTCTTCTGTTTTTCCTTCTTCGCAAAGGGCTATAATCCCAAGAAGCCTTTTAATTTTTTTTCTTATTTCTACCTTGTTTTTTTCAAAACTTTCCATAGCTATATCCATATTTTACTCCTTTTTTCTTTTATAAAGCAAGGTCTATTCTATTGCAACTTTTAGATTTGTGTAGATGTTTATGACTCTTGTTTCGGTTCAATTATCAAAGGGCAGTGAGTAAAGTTCAGCTACTGTATTTCAATACAACTCTTGTTTCGGTT
>CAYVDJ010000005.1:0-3491 GCA_964450755.1 uncultured Campylobacterales bacterium | reverse complement strand
ATTTTGGAAGTTTTAATACTTTTTCAAACGATTTAAACAGCTTCTCCTCACTCTCTTCCACCTCTTCGGGAGGCATGAGCGGAGGAGGAGGATTCTCCGGCGGAGGAGGCGGCGGAGGTGGCGGCGGCTCATGGTAAAAAGATTGTATCCTTGCTTAATACCCCTCTTTTTGATTTTCATTCATCTTTTTTTGAAAAAGGTATTCGGCAGGATACATAAACATCCAGTTTTTATTTCTAATAAAACTTTTATATTTTTGGAACCGCCTTTTTATCCCTCCTTTTCTCACACTGTTTTTTACAACTTTAACAACTCCTCTTGCCGCAATTGCTCTTAAAAGCAAAGGATTGGCTTGGAGTGTATTTATCCCCATAAACAACACTGTTATCAGTATAACAAAAAATCTCATTTTTCACCTCCCTGTTTTTTTGAAAATTTTTAATGCTCCTCTTGTCATTTTTAAAATGGCTCTTTTTTTGGAATGTTTCATATTGGTTATCAACTTTTTTTTGTTTGAATATTTTTTTACAAAATTTGGATCTTTAAGTATATACTTTACTTTTTTAGCTACACCCTTTTTCAATTTTAGAAGTTTTGTAAAACCTTGCGGATTTTTAGTTATACCTTTTGATATATCTATATTTCTGGCAAAAACCACTGTACTAAAAACCAGTATTAGTATAAAAATTCTCTTTTTCATAATAAACCTCCTTAAAATTTTTATATACTAGATAACCAAATAAATGCTAAAAATGAAAAGATAAATGTAAACAGACTATATTTAAAGATCTTGTTCACATATCGCTTTTTCGACTCATCAAACCTTGAAGTGATAAAAAGCTTCATCGCAACTGAAAACATTATTATAATTATCCCTTCCAACACGAGGGATATATATAACGGATCTATATTCATACCAAATGAAGGTGTAATCTCTTTAAACAGTTCGCTTCCCAAACTTCGATAAAGCAAAAAGTATATGATCCAGACACCAAATAAGAACTCTAAAATAAAATATATGAGTTTTTCAAATTTTCCCGGTACTTTAGTGTCTTTATAAACTTCCATCTTATCTAAAAGATAATTTTTATTGCTAAATAGAGTCATATACCTATTTGTGATCTCATCTAAAGGAGTTATCAAAAAGGTAAAGGGGTGTAACTCCCTTAACCTCTCTTTATGAAGTTTGATTTCATCACAAACCTCCTGTTTTTTGACTCTTCGTAACTCTTGTTCCTTTTTTTGTCTTTCTTGCTTTAGTGCATAATATTTCTCAATAGTTTTCATTTTAAATCCTCCTCAATTTCTCTTCCAAATGATAAATCTTTTGCTGAATAACATCTGCTTCATGATTGATTTTTATGTTGACTGCTTCATTTTCAATCATCTCATTTACCTCATGATCTATTTTTGAAATTTCATTTTGTAAAAAAACTTTAACCTCTTTATCATATCTCATAAGAGCAAATGCAGATCCTATCGCCACAGGTGAACTTGCTATCATAACCGTATATAAAACAGTAGAAGCGATTGAAGCAAAAACTTCAAAATCGCTCTCTTCAATCTGCACCTCTTCAATCGCAAAAACATTGATTGATACCGCCATAATCAGTACCAAATACAAAAATAACTTTTTCATAAATCGCTCCTCTTCAAACAATTTAATTCTAATAACCACTCAAAAATGTCAAGCCATTATTTTCAACTTCTATGACATTTAACCAAAAATCTCTCACTTGATTTGCAAACTCAATCTTTTGACTCTGACTCATACTGTTTTCACATGATAGAATCTTTCCAAAAATGATCAACTCTACATTTGAAGCAAATTTGATATGATTTCTTCTTAAAGATGCTTTAACTTCATCTTTATTTACTGACTGCCACATATCAGAAGCTATAATCACTTGAACATTTCCTTCTTTTTTAAGATTTTGCTCTTGTATCAATTGTTTAACACTAAGCAATGCTCCTTTGATGTCTTTTCCATATTTGATCTTTTTCCCTCCTTCTTTACCCGTATAAAAATCAATTTGACATTTTTTGATATTTTCAAAACCCTTTTTTGCTGCTTTAGAGAGCATTTTATACTTAACATCATCTCTCTTTCTTCTATATCTATCTGTAGAGACAAAAGACTTAAACTCTGCATTTCTTGAAAAAAGACCAAAATAGATCTTTTTGATCTTATGTTTTTTCAAGTACTCCTTTGACAATTTAGTCTCTATCTGAGAAAAGTTACTCTTTCTAATCTCATCACAATTATAATTTTCTCCACTTCCATCCAATAAAACTATCATTGAATCTGCATGAAGACTCAATGCCAAAAATGCCAATATCAACAATCTAAACATAATCTCCTCCTTTTAAAATTTGTACTTTGGTTTAATCTTTTCTTCATAAGATGGTTGCAACACTTTTTTGATCTTTGCATTGCTTAAACACTCATCCAATGATCCTTTTAAAGATTCATTTACAAGAAATACATCTGAGATCTTCTCCAAAATCTCCGGTCTTCTTGAATTATTGCCGATAAACGACGAACAAATAACCGTCTTTTTTGCTTTTAACTTTTCAACCTCTTTTAACACCCTTTTTGGCGAACTCGGCTCACCATCTGTTATAAGAATGATCGCTTTTGTATCATCATTTGCAACTTTGCTAAGTGCATAAGATAGATTAGTTCCACCTTTTGGATAAATTTTAAGAGGCTTGTTTTTATCAACTTTTTTTACATCATTGTTAAAAAGAAATATATCCATATCTTTTTGCTCTTTCATTACTTTGAATACAAAACTTTTTATCTCGCTCTCTTTGCCCTTCATACTTCCACTTGTATCTATCAACAAACTTACATTTGTAGTCTCTGCCCAAATCACACAACTCAACATCATAGAAATCAAAGTTAACTTTAACATTCTCTCCTCCTTTACAGTTTTATGCTGTTTAGTATGTTTATAGCAATACTCATTTTGCTTTTTAACTCATGAACTTTCTGTTCCATCGCTACTATTTTTTGATACAGATCTTTTATAGAGTGATCTTCTATCTTGATGATCTCTTTGAAATCATTATCTCTATCTTTTACCCATTTCTCTATCTCTTCAAGCTCAAAAGAGTAATTTTGAAAATTTTGAAAAAAAACATTTTTTGCATTTTCAAAGTTTTCTATAATCTTCTCTTTAGCCTCTTTAATAGAAAAGATGGGATCTTTTGTTAAAACCTGTGCTTTGACATTGAAAGCTTTCGTATATACATCCGTAGTAGCTTGGATAAACCTCTGAATCTGTTTTAGACGATTCTCTCGTACACTTGATTCAACCTCCATAACTGAAAGTATCGTATGCTCTTGCATTTTTAACTCCTCCTTTTTATTTGATATTTACTATAAAGATAAACAGTTTTTATTTTGTTACAGTTTTTTGAGATTAATTGATTGAAATTGAGATTAAAGCGATATATATTTTGCAAACAGCCCAAATTTAGGAGTT
>CAYVDJ010000004.1:0-47572 GCA_964450755.1 uncultured Campylobacterales bacterium | reverse complement strand
CCAATAGCTCTATTGCTTTTTTGCCGGTCAGTATTTTTATAAACCTTTGAGGTATCCCCTGTACGATATCTCTTAGTGTTCTGTCATATACGAACTGTTCTTTATCTGACAAAGTTTTTATTACCTTTTTTATTTATTATACACCATTTTCAACTGAAAATCTCCTGATTTTCAATTTTATTTGCATTTTTAAAACATGAGAGTTTCTTTAATTCACCCATATTATCATTTGAGATTCCTGTTTTTATCTTAAAATCTGATGTTATGCGCATTTCAACCTCGGTAACTCATCATATGCAATTTTGTTAGCTTTAATTAACTGACCTTACGCACTATATCGTACCCATAGTAAAGAGAGAAAGTATCTAATGCAAGGCGGTTATGGTAAAAGACAAAGTCATTAACTCATAAACCTCTTTTGTCTTATCCTCAATCCTGCTTTTTTGAAACTTTTTTTATATAATTATACCTTATTTTACAATATACACATATTGGCATCTCTAAAAACTTTAAAAACCATCCTCCGAATTTTAAATGTAATCTTTATTTTACCGATATTAAAGTTCCAGAAAGCAAAAAGGATAAGAGATGATTGGTAAAATATTACTTTTAGGTCCTCAAAATACGATAGACGATCCCACAAATACCGGCGGAACAATGGTGCTTTTTGAACAGCTTTTAAAAGAATTTGATGATTTGAAGATAGAGTATAAAGTTATCGATACCAATGCCCAAAATTATAAAAATTTTTACTACACATGGATCAGTGTCATCTATCAGTTTTTTAAAAATTTTAAAGATTTTGAACATATATCCATTCACGGAACGATCAACCACTATATAACTCTCGCTCCTGTTGTCATATTTGTTGCAAAACTTTTTGGCAAAAGTGTGAGTCTTAGAAAATTTGCGGGAAATTTCGATGAAGTTTATAAAAATTCAAACACCATTGTTAAAAAGGATATCGAATATGTCCTGAAAAATGCAGATATAAACTTTTTTGAAACAAAACATCTTGTCTCTTTTTTTCAAAGATTCAACAAAAACACTTTTTGGTTTCCAAATGTCAGAGAACATACAAAAGATAAAAACAAAAAAAGAGAATTTAACAAAAGATTTGTATTTATGAGTCATGTATGGAAAAGCAAAGGAGTAGATGAGATACTTGAAGCCTCAAAAGAGCTTGATTCAAGTTATACAATCGATCTGTATGGCTACATGAACAAAAAAGAGTACGATGAGGAGTACTTCAACAAATATCCAAATGTCTCCTACAAAGGCGCTCTGCCACCTGACAAAGTGATGCAAACACTTGAAAAATACGATGTTTTACTGCTTCCCACTTTTTACGAAGGAGAAGGATATCCCGGCATCATTATAGAAGCCTATTCGATAGGAATACCATGTATCACAACCAGACACAAAGCGATTCCAGAAATCGTAGAGAACAACAAAAGCGGTATTTTGATAGAGCCAAAAGATACAAAAGCGCTCGTAGAGGCGATAAAATCTTTTGACAAACAAAATTATATCTCTTTTTCCAAAGAAGCCAAACAGGCATTCAAACAGTTTGATTCAAAGATACAAACGGAAAAATTTCTAATCTCCCTCAGTGATATTTGTTACAAAGGAGGCAAATCATATAACCGTTTTATCAAAAAGTCAAAATCAATATCTGATTCTGATATGTAAAAAAGCAGTGCCAGACACAGAAGAACAAACAAGACCGTAAAAAAGATCTTTATCTTGCTAAACGGTCTTTCTCCCTTGATCTTTCCCGTAACACCGTTTATGGCAAATCTGTAAATTTTTCCTCCGTAGTTAAAAGAGGCACTCCACACAGGCAAAAGAATATGCTTGAAGGTTTTATCATAATAATCGGTATGAACGGCTGTTATCTTTTGTAAATCTCCTCCGATATCATATCTGATATCCTCTCTTATCGTCTGAAGCATATAGTATTTTGCCACATCAAATCCGTCATCGAGATTTACCTGATAGACTTCACTTTCAAAACCGGTGATATATCTTTCGTTATAGGGTACCAGCTTTTGCAACGGCCATGGTCTCAACGCATCAATGATCTGCCTTGAGAGTCTTTTTGAAGCTCCTACCAAAACATCGTCAAAATGTCTTTTGACGGTACCGTAGGAGGAAGACCATCTGACTTTTTGTACTCTTTTTAGCTCCTGATATGCCCTTCCTTCTCTGTAAACCGTTACATACGCATCTTCATAGTAGATATCTCCTCTCATTCCGCGATATTTGGAGACGGTATAACTGTCGTATGTCCAGTAGGGCAGAAAGATACCGTTAAAATTTGCTTCAAAAGAGGCTGATTTGAGTTTGGAAGGCGCAAACCACAAAGACTTTATCCACTCTTTGAAGATATTAAAAGCTTTATCCTTTTTAACCTCAAAAGCTATCAGAGACTGTGCGGTAATGGGTCTTAGTTTTGTGATATCCTCTACGACAAAGATACCGCAATAGGGACAGACTCCCGCATAAACATTCTCTTCAAATCTAAAAACCGCCGAACAGGAGGGGCATTTTACCTCATGCTCTTTTAACTCTTTGAACTTTACTCTCTCAATGGCATTAAGAGCTTCATTGAAATCATACTCTCTTATCTCTTCATCCAGATCCTCGATCCTGTTTTCAAAACCGCAATAGGGACACTTCAAACTGCCTGTTTTTATCGAATACCTAAGACTCGCTCCACACTGTTTGCAGGGGAAAAACTTCTCTATCAGTTTTGGACTATTCATCTGTGAAAAACGATCCAAATTCCTTCATAAAACCCGCAACTTCCCAATCTTTTTTACCCCTTTTCCATACAAGAGTATCTTTGTTTATCTCTTTGTTTTCAATCATACTTTTTACATTCTCCAACCGGTAGGGACCCTTTGTTTCGTTGTTCTCATTGATATAGTAGAGATCTTTCGGTACAGGGGGAGGAGTATCAAAAGACTCTTTTTTATCCAAAGCTTCACTCATTTTATTTGCCATTGCAAAACCCATTCCCATAGAGAGGGCTTCATTTGCAGATGAATTTGAAGAATTTGTCAAAGCTTCTGCCGATTGATATTTTAGATATTTGTCAATATCTCCTATCATTCCCATACTTGTTCTTTTATCCAAAGCCTCTTCAACCGCCGAAGGAAGAGAGATGTTTTCTATCAGAATTTTTATTAACTCCAAACCGTACTCTTCAAACTCTTTTGCTATGATTTTGGTGATGTATTCGGAAAATACATCATAATGAGCCGCCATATCCAAAACCGGTATCTTGGATTTTGCAACGATATTTGCAAAGCGTGAAACGATCAGATTTCTCAGCTGATCGCTTATCTCATCCACCGTAAAGTATCCGTCTGTTCCTGTTATCTCCCTGATAAATTTTGCCGGATCGGATATCCTGACACTGTAAGTTCCAAACGCCCTTATCCGAACCGCTCCAAACTCATCATCTCTGATAATGAGAGGATTTTTCGTTCCCCATTTGAGATCGACAAATCTCCTCATGGAACAAAAATATACTTCTGCTTTGAAAGGACTGTTAAAACCGTGATCCCAGTGCTGAAGAGTGGAGAGTATGGGAATATTTTTTGTCTCAAGTTCATAGATTCCCGCACTCATCACATCAGCGATCTCCCCCTCGCTGACAAAAACCGCCGATTGGGATTCTCTGACGATGAGTTTCGCTCCGTATTTTATCTCATTGCCGTATCTTTCAAAACGATAAACCATCGTATCACCGCTGTCGTCCAACCACTCTATAACATCTATAAATTCACCAAAAAGTTTATCCCACAATCCCATTTTTAACTCTCTTTAGAGGGTATCTCTTGTTTTTGTCCCAATTTTTTGCTTTTTGCCGCGATGAGAGCCGATTTTAATTCGCCTTCTATAAGCTCCAACTCTTTTTTGGCATGTTCTCTTGCTTTTTTGGCATCTTCTGTGATTCTTAAACTTTCGTTTATCGTCTCGATCAGTGTTTGATTTGCTTTTTTTACGGTTTCTATGTCAAAAACCCCTCTTTCAACCTGTTTTTTTATCTCTTCATTTGCAAGTTTGAGATTTTGGGCATTTTTCTCCAAAAGTTCGTTTGTCAGATCCGTAGCCTCTTTTATCGTTTCGGCTGCATTTTTGGATCTGAATATCGTTACGGTCTGGGCTAACTGGTTCTTCCAAAGAGGAATCGTATTGACCAAAGTGGAACTTATCTTGTTAATCAGACCTTTGTCATTCTCCTGAATCAGTCTGATACTCGGCAGAGACTGCATAGCCACCTGTCTTGTGAGTCTTAGATCATGCACTCTTCTTTCAAGGTCATCTCTTACACTTCTTAGATCTCTTAAATTTTGGGCTTTTAGCATATCACCGCTCTCTTTTGCCTCTTTTTGAAGTTCTGGTATCAACTGCTCATCTATCTCTTTTAGCTTCTCATCTCCTGCCGTGATATAAACTTCAAGATCATGAAAATATTTTAGATTTGCGTCATAAAGTTTATTTAAAGATTCTATATCAGTTAAAAGCTGCGTTTTATGCACCTCAAGACGGTTTGCTATCGTCTCTATCTGTTTTCTTACATCTTCATATCCGGTGATAAATTTTTGAAGCTGTGATCCTCCTCCGAAAAGCTTTTGCCAAAAAGAGAGTTTTTTATCGGGTCTTAACTCATCAACATCAAAATTTTTTATGGAAAGTACCATATTTTCCAAAGACTCCCCGACACTTCCCAAATCATTGTTTTTGACACCCTCTAACATATTGTTTGAGATTTTCTCTATATTTTCCTGAACTTTCGCACCGTAGAGTATAACTGTATTGATATCTTTTAGATCAATCTCCTTTTTTACCTCATCCTCTTTGAGAGGGTTCTTGTCTTTATACTCTTCTATCTCTTGATTTTGCATCTATACTCCTTCATATTTCATCTGTTTTTTTAAAACTTCTATCTGTGTATCAAGATTATCCAAAGAATTCTCTTTTAGTTTATCCTGCTGCTCTTTAAAAGTTTTTTCTATCGTTTCCAATACATTTTTAAACTTATCCTCCAACTCTTTATCACTCTTTTCATCGTCTTTGTGTGCTTTTGCGTAACCTTGCGTTACTCTTTTTGCTCCGTCAAGATATACAACCAAAAATTTTCTTGCCCGATAGAGATCATTTGGATTTTCTTCTATCATATCAAGTACCTTTTTCGCCTCTTTGACTATCGATTTCAATCTTTTGTTAAGCTCAAGATTGTAGATGGAAACTCTCGCATCATCGATAGCTTCGATCTTCTTTTCAGCCTCTTCCAAAGCCTTTATCACCTCTTCGGGAGTTACACCGATAGAAACAGAACTTACCTTGTCATAAACAGGATCGATTCCATAAGAGAGATAAAAACCGAAAAATCCGGCTATCACATAAGCGATACTCAGAAAAAGAGAGTTTTGAACACCAAAATAGGAGGTGATAAACACGGCAATACAAAATATGATAAGAGCCAACATTTTGTATTTGATTTTCGGAGCCTTTGCGATTTTACGCCGGTTGTACTCTTTTTCTATATAAAATCCTCTTCTTGCAATAACTGCCGAAAGTATAAAAAGAACAAAAGCTGTGGAATTTACGATAAATCCCCTCATATTTGAAGCAGACAGAGAGAGAGGTATCGCAAAAAAAAGCGGTAAAGGCAACAAAAACAGAAGCAGACCTTTTATCATAAACGGAGTTTTTTTATCTTTTGGATCATATCTTTTTACTTTTGCCATCATCCGCCTTTTGAAAATATATGAAAAAAACTCTGCCATGCCAACAGTCCCACACTCAAAACCAACAACAAAAACCCCAATATCTTTTTTAAACCAACGGGCATTTTCAACCTTTTTCGTTTATTATAGCAAATACCATGCAAATATTACAATTACAAACAAAGATATGATCTTTTGTTAAGGAGTTTATTATATGGTCAAATGTATAATTTTTACTCTCATAGGAAACGACTATATAAAGGAAGAAAAATGTTATATTTAGATAAGAAAATATTAAATAGCTGTATTTTGTCATTTTCAGCCCTGTTGCTTTTTACCGGATGTTCTTCAAAAAATCCACCGGTTGAAAAGATATCAAACGCCCAATCCGCCATAAATAGAGCAAGTGACAACAAAGCGGAAGTTTATGCGCCTTTGGAACTTAAAATAGCAAAAGAGAAACTTGATCGCGCAAAAGAACTTTCAAAAGACAAAAAATATGAAGATGCCGAGATGTTGGCAGAAGAGGCAAAAGCAGACGCAAGACTTGCAGAAGAGAAATCAAGAACAAAAGAGTCAAAAAAGATTGCAAATGAGATATTGGAAAGTATCAATGCTCTTAAAACTGAAATAAAAAGATTAAGAAATTAAAAAAGGAGATAAAATCATGATAAAGAAGAGTACATATCTCATAAGCGCTGTTTTGATAGCGGGAGTTATGAGCGGCTGTAAACAGGAACCGACACCTCAGTTAAAAGAGGCACAGGCTTTTTATGAAACAACAAAAAATGACACCAAAGTTGAAGAGAATGCGCCCATAGCACTTTATGAAGCGAAAAAAACTCTCAAAAAAGCCCAAATGGCAGAAGATATAAAAAATATGAACCATCTTGCATATTTGGCGAAAAAAAAGGTTGAGATAGCAAAAGAGATAGCTGAAAGAAAAGAGGCTCTGAAAAAAATAGAAGAGTTAAAACAGATAAAAAACAGAGTTATTTTGGAAGCAAGAGAAGCTGAAATCAACAGAGCAAAAAAAGAGATAGAAAATAAAACAAAACTGCTAAAATCTACCGAAGAGAAGATGAGACAGGAACAGGCAAGGATCAAAGCAGAGCAGGAAAAGGCAAAAAAACTGCAACAGGAATTGGCGGAACTTCACGCAAAACAGACAAAAAGAGGTCTGGTTCTCACTTTGGGAGATGTACTGTTTGAAACCAACAAAGCCGATCTTTTGCCCGGAGCTATGAGAAGCATAGACAAACTGACCAGATTTTTGGAAGACAATCCAAACAGAAAAGTACTGATAGAAGGTCATACCGACAGCAGAGGCAGTGATGCTTATAATCAGAAATTATCCCAAAAAAGAGCCGATGCAGTCAGACAGGCACTTATCTCAAGAGGCATCTCAAGCAACAGAATCATAGCAAAAGGTTACGGAGAAAAATATCCTGTTGCAAGTAACCTTATTTCAGCAGGAAGACAGCAAAACAGAAGAGTGGAAATCGTTATCCTGGATGAAGGAATAAATCCAGAGTCAATGATGAGAAATTGACACGGCAAAGTCAGGATTCAAATCCTGGCTTTTTTTTGGCTAACTCTCTCCCGCCAATTTGAAAATATCCTGATAATTTGTTTCAAAATGTTCACATCTTGGACATATAAGCTCTCCCTCTTTGTATGAAAATGCGCATTTGCATACTTTGCATATTTCAAGACGAAACTGAATAAGAATTTCGGCTCTGTCAAAAGCAAAAGAGGATATATCAAAGCTGTTTTTTTGATCCGTTTTTATCGCTTTTTCTTTACAGATATCATCACAAATACTGCAATTTATACATTTACCGGATTGAAAAAATATCTTTGTCGTATCCGATGAATAAAAAAGAGAGCCGGTTGGACAAAACTGCACACATTCTCCGCAGTTTGTACAGTTTTCATCTATTTTTTTAGAAACCGTAAAATCAAATTCACCTTCATATTCAAAGACATTTTTATCACTCTTTAAAGCCCTCTTTTTAAGAGCATTTTTCAAGAGTGTAAGCTTTTTTGGAATTTCTCTTTTATGCTCCTCTTTATCTGCTTTATAGGGTTCATACTCTTTTATCTCTTTAAAAATTTTACCAAAAACATCTCTTCTTGAAAATTCTTTTCTTTGCTTTTGTATTATGATAGAATTTTCATCTTCAGTCATTTTTAAAAACCTGTTTGCCTCTTCTGCTTTCTTTAAGATGGAATTTAATGTTTTATCATCCCTGTTTAAAATACATCCTCTGCACTCGCTAAGATCACAAAAAATATCCTCATCCTTTTCCAACACAAGAGTAATATAGTGATGTGTATCAAAAACACTGAGACATACCGTATTGCTTTTACAAGAGAGTCTGTTTTCATCTTTTGAAAACATTTTTTCGATAAACTCATTCGGATCAAAATTTTTGGAGATTAATGCCTCACTCGGACATACTCCGATACAGACACTGCATCCCGTACACTCTTTTGTATCCAAAACAAGCTTGTTTTGAACTATATCAAAAGCATTTTGAGGACATATATCGATACACTCGCTGCATTGATTATGATAATATTCATTTCTCAGACATTTGAGTCTGTTAAAATAGAAAAGTTCATTCTCCTGAATATAATCAACTATTTTCATCTTTTAAACTCCCGATCAAACTTTCATAATCAGCCATCAAAAATTCCGCCGAAAATTCACATAAATTTTTATAAAAAGGGGTATCAGCCTCTTTTGATACGGCAAGAAGATACTGGGGTGCCCATTGCATAAGATGAGCATCCAGGAAATCTTTACATGCCTTGTCTTCTCTTTTATGCGTCATATTTTGCATAAAAGCAAATTCCAAAGAGATGTGATCTGGAGTCTGTATCCGGGTTTTGTCAAGATAGAGTTCATAACCGTGATTGAAATAAAACTGCATCACAGGATTTTGAAGCCCTATGAGAGCCTCATCTTTGTCATCCAAAACAATCGACTCTATAGGATGGGCATTGATTAGAAAAAGTGATGAAAAATCTATATTCAATCTCTCCAAAATCTCTTTCTCACTGCTTTGTTCAAACCACTCTTGAGTCTCTCTTCCCAACATCAAAAGAAGTTCTCCACTGTTTTTTAGATCTCTCACAACTTTTTCATCCGGCTCTTTTGCAAACATCCTTGACAAAAAAGCATATATATAAACTCTTGTTTTTCTATCCAAAATCTTTCCTGTTTAATGACTTTTATCAAATCGATCCAAAACGGCAAAAAGCCGTCAGGATCATAAACATCCTTTGAAAAAGGATTTTTTGGGAGGCGGAGGAGCTTCAAATTCATGGGCGATAATCGTATCTCCTTTTATCTCTCCGCTAAAAGAAACCTCATTTCTGTTTATGGCTTCATCAAGTTCATGTCTTGGAATTTTATCAAGTTTTATCTGATATGTTTTTAATTCATCATGAACATAAAGTACCAGTTCTTCTTCCATTTTATCCCCGAAATTCCAGTTTCTAAAACAGCCGCCTTTACCGCAAACAACTGTTTCAAGCCGACAGTCGGCAAAATATCCGTTTTCGGCACACCATTTTGTTGTTAAAAATCCTTTTTTCGTAACCATATCCTCTTTTGCAAATCCAAATGTACCCAAAAGAGAAAAAGCTATCACCAATACCAGTTTTTTCATTTTTCAACCTCCGATTTTAAGGTCTGCAAAAACGCAATTATATCATCTTGCGCTTTTTTATCAAGATGGGAAAACGGAGGCATAGTTGACATTCTGTTTCCTTTGTCATCCACACTATACCACTCAAAATTTTTATGCGCATTCCTGTTATATCCGGCAACTACTACCGCAGAAGGTTCCAAAATAGACTCTCTCAAATAAGCCGCCGTATTGTAACCTCCGATATTGGAGAGATTTGGAGCCATTGCAAAAGGAGCTGCATTTTCATTTTTATATCTGTGACAGGATGAGCAGTTGTCTTTTGTCAACTTCTCTCCGTTTTTGATATCTCCTTTGACCTTTTTCAAAACTGCCAAAGCAAATCCTTCACCCTTTTTATCAAATACGACAGGTTCCCATGAAGAGAGCAGTTTCAAACCGTCTCTATTCATTTTATTACCGTCCCATATCGCAAAAGCTACGGCTATCGCATCTTTTTTGAGATTTAGATACTCATCCTTCAAAGGTCTGCTTACTATTGCCTTCCAACCTTTTTTGTCATATTTCATAGAAGAGCTGGAATGAAGTTTTTCACCTTTTATCTCTGTCATCGATCTAAAACCTTCAGATATGAAGACTTTTTCATAATCTCTACCGGCAAGATTATCAACCTTTTTATCATATTTTTTCAAATCTTTTCCAAAATATGGAGTATTGTTCCTGTTAATCTGCATGAAAACATCTTTATTGCCGTTTGGTTCATAAACTTTCTCTACCGCTTTTTGAAGATGGATCACAACATCTCTTCCTTTGCTTCCCATTCCTATATAAGGAAGTTTATCGGCATCATTGATATCACTAAACTGCACGGCAAATCCGTCCGCATACGATGTGGAACTGTAACCTTTTTGAACACTTTTTGTACCGTCAGACCACTTTATCAAAAAAGCTATCTTTTTTCCGTTAAAAACAGCTTTTACCTTCGCTCTTTTGGCTTTTGCATCTTTATTTGTCTCAACTGCCTTTTTATCATTGAAAGAGAGCGTTGTCTGGGGATAAAGGATCACATCGGCACTTTTTGCCTTTTTCCATACCTTGGAATCTGAGGATATTTTATCCAAAGAGACAGAGACTTTTTTTGCATATATCGTATCTGCCATCAAAGCCGTACCTGCCAATAATCCTGTCATTACTGCTGTTGATACTATCTTTTTCATGAGTGTACCGCCTTAAAATGAGATATTTTTTTCGTATGTTTTCCTGCCTGATATCTGTGATCGACCGGTGCTAATTTCATATTTTTATTTTTTGCGATCTCTTCATAATACCCGGTATCAAGCCTGAACATATCCTGGTGTTGATAGGCGATTAGGATATCCATAAGTTCGCTCTCTCCCGTCTCTTTTCTCTTTTTCATCTCCTCTTTAACGGTTTTTATAGCACTATGAACATCTTTGCCAAAAAGTTTTTCCAACTCCTCAACCGGAATCCTGTTGCTGCCCTCTATAACCTTACCGTTTGCATCAAATTTCGGAGGCGCTTCTGTGGGAGGAACATAATAAACATTAGGCTGTGTTCCGTAATCACTTCTTAAAGGAAGAGCTACTTTGTATTTATGAACAAGTTTATGTACCTGACTCTCTTCATCATCCAAAAATCCCACAAATCTGATCCTTCCCACACACTGTTGCGCACAGGCCGGAGGCAGACCCTTTTCGATTCTTGGAAAACAGAGGATACACTTTTCTGATTTGCTGATTTTGGGATTAAAATAGATCTTTTTGTAAGGACATCCCGCTATACAGTATCTATAGCCCTGACATCTGTCAAGATCCACCAAAACAACTCCATCCTCTTCTCTTTTGAAGATTGCATCTCTTGGACATGAGCTTAGACATCCCGGATTACTGCAATGGTTACAAATCCTTGGAATATAGAAGAAATAATTGTCGCTTGGAAAATTTCCGACTCCTTCATCTTCATCCCAGTTTGGTCCCCATGTAGGTTCAATATTTGGAGCAAACTCCTCCCCTTGTGCAAGACCTTCATAGTTATAATCCCAAGGTACACCGTAATCGCTCTCTATCGACGGAACAATTCCTGGTTGCAAATCTCCCGCAGCATCAAAACCCCCACCAAGTTCCATCCAGTTTTTCGGATAACCGGTTCCGGGATATGTTTCAACATTGTTCCAGTACATGTACTCTCTGCCGTTTCTGTTTGTCCATTGTGTTTTACAGGCAACGGTACAGGTTTGACATCCGATACATTTGTTCAAATCCATCACCATTGCTAATTGTCTTTTTGACATCCGTTACCCCCTCTTCTTTGCTTTTTCAAAATTAACTGCGCCGTCATAGGCATACTGATTACCATCCCACAGACCGCCAAATTTCAAATGTCCCCAACCGTCAGCCATCTCCAAAAGATTCAAAGAGGTAGGAACAACTTCATTGTGTCCTTTTTTATTTCTATACATATAAGGTTCCCAACCATGTTCCATAACCAATCCGTCAGGAGGACATGAAGAACTTACTTTTGCCATAACATAAAACTCTCCAAGAGCATTGAAAATCCTTATCTCATCTCCATCTTTGATACCCTTGATTTTCGCAACTTCTCTGTTAACCTGGATATACGGTTTTCCTCTTTGGAGTCTTTGAAGAGTCCTGCTGTTTTTCCAGTTGGAGTGGATAGACCATCTAGCATGAGGTGTCATCAATGTAAAAGGATACTTTTTACTGTCGGGTCTTATACCCTTCATACCGGTATTTGTTACAGCACCAAGTTTGATATAAAGATGGTGATCCACATAAAAAGTCTGTCTTCCGCTGAGAGTTTCAAATCTTTCAAATTTATAAAGCGCATATTCCCCTGAATTGTAAGGGCGATCAGCATACAAAGGAGAAAGTTTCGCCGCTTTTTCATTGAGCTGTAAAAAACCTCCTGTTTTATACATCTTCTCAATCGTCCAAGGCTCATACTGTTCACACTTTTCAAGTGCCGCCTCAACCGCTTTCTTATCTGTACCAAGATACGGTTCCATCTGAGATTCGCTCTCTTCATCCGTATTTGTATATTCTTTGTAGAAATTTGCAAGATCTCTGTAACCCTCTCTTGCAAGAGATTTATCATCTTTGACTTTTGCTTTTGATTTATTGTGCGGTTTGTTTGCTATCTCCTCAAGCTTTTTGGCTATAAGAGCAAACATACTCCACTCATCCATCGCCTCACCGATAGGTTTGAGATTTGCCGCCGGTTGGGCTAAATTCGTAAATCTGTGATATCCGGGACTTGTTCTGATATCCCAAACCTCATAATGACTTTTTGCAGGAAGTAAGATATCGGCATAGACTGCAACATCAGCCATTTTATAATCAACATAGGCAAAATATTTCATCTTTTTAAGAAAAGCTTCTCTGTATTCACTTCCTTTGTTTCTTCTAAATTTGGAATCAGCCACGATAAGAGCAACTTCAGGCAACCACCACGGTTTTACACCCTTCTTTTTACCATTTTCACCATCTTTAAGCATCATTTCGACAATCTGCATATACTCTTTTTTGCTCATACCGTTTTGGGCTCTTTTGACATCTTCATCGCCAAAATATTGATCAAATGTCTTCATTCCGTCACCAAAAACAAATTCACCCACAAATCCTGAACCAAATCTCGGTTTGTACTTACCTCCAAATCCGCTCAATGCCCCAAGACCGCTTAGACTAAATTCATTTTCGGTATTTAAACCGCCATAAGGTCCAAGCCTTCCGGTAAGTCCGCAGATAGAGGAGATATTCCAGATAGTCATAAGACCGTTGAAATATTTATTTAAACTAAAGCCTGTTGTTATCTCCACAACTTTTGGCAAAGCTATATCTTTTGCAAGTTGTTTTACGGTATCGGGATGCACACCCGTTATATCCTTTGTCGCCTCGGGAGAAAATTTTTCGGCACTTTTTTTGAAAATCTCAAAAACCGTTGTTACTTTTACCTTTTTACCGTCATGAAGTACAACTTCCCACTCTCCTTCAAGTGCAGGATCGATCCCCATCTCTTCAAGTCTGAGAGATTTGTCCTCACTGCCTTCGGTTCCCGGCATAAGAGTCGGCTTTTTTGTTTTTAGATTAAAGCTGTAAAACTGCTCTTCAAACTTTTCATGCTCATGTTCATCTTTGGCATGTTCCATATCACTTCTTCTAAGAAGTTTTTGGTCATCAACTTTTACAAGAAAAGGAAGATCGGTAAAGATTTTCATAAATCCCGGTTTGAACATCTTGTTTTTGAGTATTTCATAAATAACACTCATCGCAAGAATATTATCACTTCCGGGTTTTATAGGTATCCACAAATCTGCACTTTTCGCAGAACCGTTAAATTCCGGTGTGATAATGATAATTTTTGCGCCGTTGTATTTTCCTTCCCAGACAAAATGGGCATCCGGTATTCTTGAAACAGACGGATTACCTCCCCAAAATACAGCAGTATCAACAGTGTACATAAAATCATAGGTACACCCCACATTTCCTTCACCGTAAGCAACAGCGGCTCCTGAAAACATATCTCCAAGATATGAAGCGGGATATATTCTAACTGCTCCAAGCTGAGTGGAAAATCTAAGAGGCGCACCTCTTCTACCCTCTGTCAAAAGCCCCGTACCCGCATGAACCATTAATTTATCAGGACCTTTGTTCGGGTCTGTCATAACATCCCATATATTTTGCGCAACTTCGGTAGCCGCTTCATCCCATGACAATCTTTTCCATTTTCCTTCACCCCTTTTGCCGACTCTTTTCATAGGATAAAGGATTCTGTCTTTTTCATACATCACCTGGGAATGTTGTACGCCTTTGTTACATCCTCTTGGATTAAAATCGGGAATTTTGGCATTAATTCTAGGATATCTTGCAGATTGGTTTTCTCTTGTTACAACTCCGTTATGAGACCAAATCTCCCATGAACAGTTACCCTGACAGTTTACACAGTGATAAGCAAAACCGTGTTCCTCTTTTTTACCGTAAGTAAAACCAAATTCGTTTCTGTACATCTCTTCGGTATATGTCGTATTTGGATAGTTGTTTTTACCGTTTTCCACTTTTATAACACCGGTTTTTGCAAACAGATGTCCCTCTCCCGCTACCAAAGCGGCAGTTACACCTGAAATTTTAAGAAAATCTCTTCTTTTCATACTTGCCATCTACTCATCTCCTTATCGGTAAATTCATATCATTGCCCCACTCATCCCAGCTTCCGGTATAAACTTTTGCATTTTTATAACCTAAAAGCTTCAAAGCGGTGATTATATCGGAACCCCTGCCGGTACCGACCTGACAATACGCATAAACAGTTTTATCTTTTGTAATACCCTGCTCTTCAAACATCTTTTGTATCTTTTTCAGATCTTTTGGAAAAGAGAGTTTGTTTTTAAAGTCGGTAATATTTTTCCACTCTATAAAACGGGCTCCGGGAATGTGTCCGCCTCTTGCCACATTATCCATCTTTCTCTGACCGATTATCTCTATCATACCTCTTGTATCTATTATGGCATATTTTGAATTTTTACCATTTTTAAGAATATCTTTTACAGCACTAAAAACCTCCTCTTTTCCGGCAATGATAGAGTAATCAATCTTCTTTGGATCAATATGGTATTTTTTAGGCTCTACATGTTCCTCTCCTTTGACAACAAGAAGATTTTTCTCCTGAGCTTTCATAGCTTCTTTTGCCTTCTTGATCTCCTCTTTTGAAGCTTTTGCCTTTTTCAAAGCCTTATACTTCTTTTTTAGATCATCATAAATTTTCTGTTGAGGATCAATAGCCATAATGGCTGCTCTTCCTCCGTTTAGGATCTTGACCTTTTGATGACCGAAACTCTTGAAATAGACATAAACACCAGTGGCATTTGGACCTTTGAAATCATCATAAGCGATAACCAAAGTATCATTATCGATACCATGTTTGCCTATATACTCTTGCGCATCTTTAGGACACATAAAAAGGGGTGAACAGTGCATATCTCCGGTAATATCACTGTGATGGAGGTGGTGAGCATACATCTCCGTAGATCCTTTGATATGACCCAACTTGTAAACATCTTCCGTATCCCCCGTAACAAACATAACCCCTTTTTTACCGATTAGCTTAACAGCCTCTTTGGCCGAAATCAATATCTCATCCGGTTTTGTGTCAGAAGCACACAATCCCGATGCTAACAGTACGGACAAGAGACATGTTTTTATCCGTTTTGTCATAAGCTCTCCTTTACTTAGTATTAATTTTTATTATAAATCAAAGTATGAGTATAATTATATTTATTTATATCTTAAGATAAGATAAAAATAACATTTATTTATATTTCATATATAATAATGATATAAGTAATTATAAACTATAATTTTAAAACCGATAAAAAACAGGACAAGGAAAACTATGCTAAAAGATGAAGCTTTAGAGAAGCTGCAAAATAAAAATCTCGATATAAAAGAGGTGGAAAAGATTTATAAAAATTTTTCAAATGACAAAGAAACAGTAGGCGCAATAGCTATGAATCTTTCCATGAGAACATCAGTTTATGACAGAAAAGCAGAAAAAAGTGAAATTATAATAAATCTCCTTATAAAACTTTCTGATTTTGAAGATATGGGAGTCCGCTGGGCGGTGGCAAAAAATCCACATACCCCGACAGAAATTCTGGAAAAATTGTCAAAAGACAAAATAAATCTGGTCAGAGCTCTGTGTGCCACAAACCCAAATACTCCAAAAAATATTTTGGCAAAACTTTTCAGCGATGAAAAAATAGTAAGAGACGGATTGTCGGGAAATCCAAAAACA
Organism: uncultured Campylobacterales bacterium; assembly: GCA_964450755.1. Lineage (GTDB taxonomy): Bacteria > Campylobacterota > Campylobacteria > Campylobacterales > JAADDG01 > JAADDG01. The sequence continues at coordinate 31,341 of CAYVDJ010000004.1, read as the reverse complement.
CCCCTGAAATATTTGAATATTTTAGCTGATGATCGCGATAAAATGGTAAGACTAAGAGTTGCTGAAAACAGCTCTTCTTCAAAAGAAATTCTGGAAAAACTTACAAAAGATGATGATAAAGATGTTGCAAAAGCAGCAGCTGTTCATCTTGAAAAACTAAACACAGGAGACAAGATTTGAAAAGAAAACAAAACAGCCATATCCAACCCTCCGCTCTTGAAAAACAGCTTCTGGCCACATACTTCAGCGGATTTTATCTGACACATAAAAATATTATCGAGACAGGAAAAAACAATGATATAGAGCTTCCCTATAAAAAAAGATCCGTGATCTTGCAGGAGCTTTTTATCAAAGCCAAAAAAGCAGGTAAATATAAAAATGTTTTATCTGATTTTATAAAACTGATTGATGAAAATATTGCATCATTTAACAAATATGCCCAAAATTATCCTTACGCATCTTCCATAATCAAAAGATGGATTCACAAAGCAAACAGTACAAAAGCACTTTTGCAAAGAGAGTTGGGAGGCAGTCTTTATGAATAAAGAAAAAATTCTGGAGAAATTAAAAGATATCAGCTACCCAAAACTTGATAAAAATATAGTTGAGTTAAAAACAGTTGATTTGATAGAGGCGGATAAAAAGAGTTTGAAAATCACTCTTTGTGTTTTAAACAAAGAGGCGTTTGAAGAGATACAAAAAAATATAAAAAATCTTTTTAAAGATGATTTCAAAAATATAGAAATTAAAACAAAAATACAAAACAGTAAGAAATCCGTCAATTACGGTACAACTTTCAATCCCAACAATAAAGCTCCCTATGCAAAAAAAGTGATAGCCGTTACAAGCGGAAAAGGGGGAGTAGGCAAAAGTACCGTAAGTGCAAACATAAGTGTAGCACTTGCCCAAAAAGGATATAAGGTAGGTCTTTTGGATGCGGATGTTTACGGTCCCAATATTCCAAGAATGTTTAATGTGCAAAATGAAAAACTAAGATGGAATGAGAAAGACAAAATAGTTCCAAGTGAAAATTTCGGTATCAAACTGATGAGTGTCGCTTTGACAACTCCAAGTGAAGACACTCCTCTTGTCTGGAGAAGTTCCGTCGCCATCTCCGCTCTTATCCAGTTTTTGGAAGATGTGGATTGGGGTGAGCTTGATTTTTTGGTTATAGACATGCCTCCGGGAACAGGAGATGTTCAACTGACAATGGCACAGGAACTTCCGATAAGTACCGCTGTTTTGGTAACAACTCCCCAAAATGTTGCCTGTGATGATGTAAGCCGAGCTATTATGATGTTCAAAGAGACAAAAGTCCCAATAGGCGGCATAATAGAAAATATGAGCTATTTTGTAGCGCCTGATACAAAAAAGGTCTATCACATCTTCGGAAAAGGTGGCGCAGAGATACTGAGTCAAAAATATGGAATTAAAATACTGGGAAAAATTCCTCTTTCTATACAGATAAGAGAGCTTTGTGATGAAGGAAAACCGCCTGTCGCTCTGGCAAATGAAGATATCAAAAAGCTTTATCAGGAGATAACCGGCGAACTTCTAAAGAAAATAAAAAATATCTCCTGAAATCTTCCTGTTCTCATGCAAAATATGAGAACAGGAATCTACCTACACATCATGCATAACCGAATCATCATAAGGATCCATGTGGATTAGAATATGCCACATTACGCTGTTATCGAGCTTTTTAATCTTCTCTTCCAGATTATCGGCAATCCTGTGTGCTTCCAACAAAGAGATATCGGGATTAAAAACTATATGAACTTCCAAAAATTTATATTTACCGGCATGTCTTGTTTTTAGAAAGTGAAAATCAGCTATTTTGGAATCTGATTCTATGATATCTTTTACCTTTTGTACCTCTTCTTCCGGCAAAGAGATATCCAAAAGCACCTCTGCACCCTCTTTTATCAGCTCATACGCCTCTTTGACTATATATGCTCCGATAGCTATACCAAAAACGGCATCTATAAAGTACCAATCGGTAAAATAGATAATCCCAAGTGATACAAGAACTGCCGAATTGCTGTAAAGATCGGTTTTATAGTGAAGCAGATCAGCTTTTATAACCATATTGCCCGTTTTTTTATGCACATAAGACAAAAAAGAGACAAGAACGGCTACGATAATGATGGAGATAATCATAACCAGTATAGAACTGCCGACTCTGTTTATCGCTTCATTGTGAATTATCTTTACAACACCCTCATAGATGATATAAAGACCAGAAAGCGTTATCACAAGCCCCTCAAAAAATGCCGCCAAAGCCTCCACTTTTCCGTAACCGAAAGGAAACTTGTCATCGGGACTTCTGTCGGACAGCCTGATGGCCAAAAAGTTAAAGACCGAAACAAACATATCCATTATCGAATCAACAGCAGAAGCCAAAAGAGCAACCGATCCGCTTACAATCCCAAATGTCAGCTTGATAATCGCCAGAACAAGAGACAAGGCCGTAGCAACCAAAGGAGCCCGTCTCTCCAAAGTTGTGGATTTTTTTTGAACTTTTATGATATGAGGGTCATCCTCTTTTACAAAATTAACTCCCATAACTACTCTTTTACAAATTTCTGTCCGGGTTTCCAATCTATATAAACACTGTCTTTCTCCTCAAAATGAGGCGCTTTTATAAAAACGGCTTTAAAATCGCTGTTGCTTTCATTGAAAAAGTAGTGAGCTTCACCCGGATCACATCTTAGATAATCTCCCTTTTTTAAAACAACCTTTTCTCCGTCCACATATACCGAACACTCTCCCTCCAGAGCCAAAAAAGACTCCTCCTGTTTTACATGTTTATGACATGGGTGCTCCTCACCCGGAGTAATAACAACTATTCCCATATCGATTTTGGGTCCGTTTGTCAGATATTTTGGTCCGTGATCACCGAACCTGTACTCATGACTGTTTTCATTTGTAAGATACATTTTTCTCCTTCTTTCTATAATCCGGGCGCTTTCCACATAGAAGTCGTTACACCCTCATCTACAAGTTTAAGCTGGGCTTTATAAGCCTCTTTCCATCTTCTTCTCACATCTTTGTATATCTGATGATTTTTAAGATTTGGTTCATATACTTTTTCCCATTTTACCAACTCTTTTGCCGCCTCTTTTATACTCTCAAAAACTCCGGCTCCGACTCCTGCCGCCATTGCTCCGCCAAGGGCGGTTGCCTCTTTGACAACAGGAATTTTTATCTTTTTCCCTGTTACATCGGCTACAATTTGAGGCCACAAAAAACCTTTACTCGCACCTCCGGCAAAAACAAGAGTATCGGTATCAACACCGCTGAAATCAAATATCTTTTCAAGATTTTGAGCCGAAACGATAGCGGCATTCTCTTCAAGACTCCTGAACATAGCCCCTTTGCTGCAAAGAGCCGCATCAAGAGAGAGATTTAAAAAAGAGGGACTTGCATGATACCATTTGCCGTAATTCATCTCATCGGAAAATATCGGAATTATACCATTTGATCCCGGTTTTACCCTCACAGCCATCTCTTCAAGCAAAACATAAGGATCAACCCCTATCTCTTTTGCCTCTATCTGCTCCACCTGACAAAAAACATCCCTAAACCATCTCATCACAAGACCGCTGAAAAATGTAATTCCCTCCGCCTGAGAGAGTCCTTTTATAACATGAGGATTGATACGGATACTCATATCTTTGGCAACGACGGCTTTGTCGATATTTACAACCTGTTGCCAAAAGCTTCCTCCTATGATCGCCGCATCATTTGTTTCAACTACTCCAAGCCCTGCACTTCCAAGCTGAACATCTCCACCTCCGGTTACAACCAGAGTATCCCTGCTCAAACCGGTCTGCAAAGAGGCTTTTTTATTTACCTTTCCTATCACCTCTCCACTCTCGTAAGAGGGAGGAAAGATATCATCTTTCAATCCGACCTTTTTTGCCATCATCGGCATCCAGTCTCTCTCTTTTAGAGAATAAATCCCGCTTGTTCCGGCATTTGAAGGCTCACTTGTTATAACACCGCTCAGTTTTGCCAAAACCCAGTCGCTTATCATGGATATCTTATCGATTTTCTGATAAACAGACGGACGGTTTTTCTTCACCCACAAAAGTCGTGGCAACGCTCCCAGCGCAAAAGTCTGTCCGCTGATATCGTAAAATTCTTCTTCAATCCCTTCAAAACTCTCTTTTAACTCTTTAACCTCTTTTGAGGCTCTTGCATCAACATTGGCAACCGCCCATATCTCTTTACCCTCTTTGTCATAAAGTACGATCCCCTCTCTCATACTCGTGGCACTTACTGCCAATATATCTTTTGGATCGATACCGGATTTTGCAATGGAATCTTTTATACAATCACAGATAAGCTTCCAGTTGTTTTCCCAGTCAAAATTCATAGAGTTTTCCACACCCTCTTCACTCAGATGTGTCCACTCTTTTTGAGAAAGAGATATTTGATTGCCTTTGGTATCAAATATCACCGCTCTGCCGCTTCCTGTTCCTGCATCAACAGTCATCAAATATTTCATCATCATCCCCAAAAATTTTGTTTTTATAATTATAACTTAAAATAGTTTAGGGTATCATGTTTTGTTAAAACTTTAAATAATAAAAAAAGGAAAATATATGAAGAAAAGTTTAATATTTATATTCCTATCTCTTTTATCAATAAATTTATTTGCATATGAAGAGTTGGGAAGTAAAAATTATATGCAAAAAGTTTCAACACCTGAGAATAAAATAGTGGTTTTTTATGTACCCGAAGATCCAAATTCCCAGGATATGAACAAAACTCTAAACAAAATGCATTTTAAAGATGTAAAAGTATATTTTGTTCATGCCGGTAAAAACCGGGATTTGACTATCGGAATGGGCATCCAAAATGTACCTACAACACTCTACTTTAAAGGAAATCAACTAAAAGGAAGAGAGATAGGCGCAAAAGAACCAAATGAGATAAAAAAGAGTATAAATAAATATTTTAAACAGTAAAGGAGTAAGTGTGAGGAAAACAGCAGTATTACTATTTCTACTTTTAACAGTAAATATTTTTGCTTTTGAGCATTTAACAATGCAGGAGTATCCGCATAAGATAAAAAAAGGGGATTATATCATCGATTTTTATGCCCCGTGGTGTCCGCCGTGTCGTGTTGAGGGAGAATATCTCAAAATGGTGGACAGATATAAAGGTGTAAAGATCCTAAAAGTAAATATCGATGAAAGCAGCGATCTAGCTTCTCTTTTTGGTGTTACACAGATCCCTACACTGGTTTTTATAAAAGATGCGATGATTGTCAACAAAATCACCGGACTTCATAGTGTCGATTCTCTAAAAGATCATATAGAAAAATCCTTTTAAAAAGGGTTTTTCTCCTCTTTTAAAATTTTTTCAAAAAGTCTGATATAGTTTTGTGCCGTTCTTTCCCATCTGAACAAAGATGCTCTTTTATATCCTTTGAGACTCAATTCTTTTTGCAAATCTTCATTTTCCATAAGATATTTTAATTTTTGTGCTATATCTTTTACATTGTACGGAGAGATGTAAAGTGCCGCATCACCGCAGATTTCGGGCATTGAAGATATATTTGAAGTGATAACCGGCGTTTTTGACGCCATTGCTTCCAAAAGAGGAAAACCAAAACCCTCATAAAAGGAGGGATATATAAAAACTTTGGCTTCAAGATAGAGTTTTTTTAGCTGATTTAACTCCAAATCGGAATAAAATATTATATTTTTATCATCTTTTACATCTTCCAAAATGTTTTTGTTTTTCAATTTGATGGCAAAATTTTGGGAAAAATTACCGACCATCGCCAGTTTGTAACCGTACTCTTTTGGAAGCATCCTAAAAGCTTTGATAACGGCAGAGTAATTTTTTCTCTCATTTAAACTGCCTACATAGAGGATAAGATCTTTTTTTTGAACATTTTGTTCTTCAAAAAACGAATCAAGTATCCCGTTATAAACAACTACAATTTTATCTTTTGCAAAAGGATAATATTTTATGATCTCATCACGGGAGGTTTTGGAGATGGTTACGACTTTGGAAGCCTTTTTTAAGATAAGAGGCATTACAAACCTGTAATAGTAATAGAAAAATTTGGATACCGTTTTTGGATGACTCAGATATGCCACATCATGCAAAGTAACAACAAGTTTTGTTTTTTTAAATGTCCAAAACGGTGCTATATTTGCCGGAGAGTAGAGTATGTCATAATCTTTTGCCAAAAAAGGAAGAATAAAATGTTCCCACAGATGATGCAGGTATCTGTTTTTGCTTTTTGGCTTCACAACTTTTGTATCGGGATGAAATTTTTTTAAATTTTTATAGATATTTATCGTAAATACTTCCACACCGCTTTGACTCTCATGCATCAAAGCCCGTCCGTCCAAAAGGACTTTATATTTTTTCATAAACAAGATATTTCATTCCTTTCATATACCCTTTCAACTCTTTAAAATCCATTTTGCAAAAAGAGGCAAAAAGATACCCTGTATATGTCCACCATATTGTGATGTATTTGTAGTTTTTATTATTTGAATATTTTAACAGTTTATAATGATTTACAACTTTCATAAATGCCACATTTTCCGCTCTGTCTCTTGAGAGGGGAGATTTTATATGTTTTACTTTCAAAGAGGGATTTACCATCAAATCACCTCTTTTCAAAGCATACAATGAGAAAAAGAGATCCTCTCCCAAACTGTAATGATTAAAATAGTCCTGAAACTCCACATCTTTTAAAGCACTTTTTTTAAAAGACATATTACATCCGTCAAGAAATTCCGATAAAAAAGGCTCTTTTTCATCCTGCCACAGATACATGGAACTGTTCATCATAGAAAGAGAGAGTTTTGATTTATCTCCTGAATGATATAAAAAAATGCGCGAATAGAGTTTTCTTAAAAAACCGTATTTTGGAAGAAGCATATCAACACCTCCCACTCCCGCGGCTTTTGGAAAATCCTCATAGGTTTTTAAAAGCAAAGAGAGATAATTCTCATCCAATACCACATCATCATCCAAAAAAAGAATTATTTCGTTTTTACTTCTCTCTACAGCTTTCAGACGGGAAAGAAAAAGTCCCGCTTTTTTCTTTTTATAATAAGAAAACTGATATTTGAACACAATATTTTCAAGAGTGTTTATCTCATCGACAGAAAGTTCTCCGTCATCTATGATCAAAACCTCAATACTCTCTTTTTTTATCTCTTTTTGCTTGGACAAAGAGAGTAAACATCTTTTAAGATCGGTAAATCTGTTTCTTGTGCAAATGGCAATTGTTAAAGTCATATCAAATTATAACCAAATAAACAAAAATCATCCAAAAAATAAAATCAATTATTTTAATTAAAATTTTCGTTTAATCTTTTTTTTGGTAAAATAAAAAAAACAGAGAAAACCAAAATTTTACAAAGGGTAGAAAATGTTCATTTTTAAAAGAATATTAATCCTATTAGGATGGATATCTTTAGCGGTATATGCCGGTAATTTGAATATCTTGGACAATAAATGGAGTGAGGTGGAACCGATCATAGTCGAAGAAAATCAAAATCTCACATCTATCAAAATTCAAGATGAGGGGAACACTTTGGATCTTTTGATCGAAGGGAAAAATATAGGAAAACATACGGCTGTCTATATAGATATAGATAATAATCCCAAAACCGGTTATCAGTCCGATCTGTGGGCAAACAGCGGTATGGATTATCTGATAGAAGACAACAGACTCTATCAATCTGTCGGTAAAGAGTGGGGATGGGAATATCTTGGAAAGGTCTCCTATCAAAAAAATTACAACTATTTTCTGATCTCCCTTGATAAAAATATCCTTGACAATATGGATAAAAATTTCAAATTGGGTGTAACAAACAGTGATGAAAAGTGGCACAGACTTGCAAGACTTCCTTCATCTTTTATATCTGCAAGATATCCCCGCACTGTAATGGAAGGAAATGGTTTCAATCATATACAATCACTGATATCTCAGGCAAATGACGGAATTTTAGATAATGTAACCTACATCTGTGTCGGAGACAGCACAAGAGCAGATGACAGCTATTACGGTGGCGGTTATCTTTTTGAGATATTAAAAGAGAGACTTTCAAAATACAATGTTCACTCATATCTTCAGGCGGTAGCGGGTTATACCGCAAAAGAGTATAACAGGGGCGTTTACTCCCCAAACTGGATGGAAACCGTTTTTTTAATCCCAAACAGAGGAGAAACTTCGATAGTTGATATCTCTCTTGGTATAAATGATGCAAGATATTATGCCGGAGAGGGAAATGCAGAAAATATAAAAAACTGGATAAAAAGTGCAATGGATAAAATACTTGAGTATAGACCCAAAACAACTTTTATGCTCACAATGCCAAACAAACTTGTAGGACTTGACAATCTAACCCAAAAGTATCAACAAGCCTATCTGGAACTCTCAAATGAGAGAAATATTCCCCTTGTAAATACGATAAGTGAAATATTCAATACCTCTTATGACAATCTGGATCTGTACAGAGGACAGGATGCAAATGATTATGGCGCCAATATCCGTATTCATCTGTCTAAGCTGGGTCAGGAAAAGGTAGCAAATCTTATTCTCTCAAAAATTCTACCTCAGGGAGAAGAGCAGGGAACTTCCAATATTATAAGAAAAAACAACGGAAAATATCTGAAAAAAATGACAGTGGAAGACAGAGATGATGTTATCACTTTTTTTATCGAAACATCTATGATGCCCAAACATATTCAGGTATTGATAGACAGTGATAACGAAAGTGAAAGCGGATATAAATCAAACAGATGGGAAAACAGCGGTATAGACTATCTGATAGAAGACGGAAGATTATACGAATCAACAGGAACAGCGTGGGGATGGAGATACATAGAAACTGTCCGATTTGAGAAAATTGACAATAACATAATCAAAATAGATATTCCAAAAAGAGATATAAGCAATTTAAGAAATACAATAAATGTAGGGGTCAATATTTTCAATGAAAGTTGGCTTTTAAGTGATTCTCTTCCTTCCGATAATGAATTGGGAGTTATAAATTTTCAATAAAATAAAAAATTTTATTGGAGGATACAGTCTTTACTGTATCCTCATCTTTTGCAATAGATCCGTATATTCTTGATAAATTTTTCTGTTTTTTCTCTTTTTCGCACCGTTTATAATGATTTGGCATTTATCGGTGATCTCTTTTAAAACATCATCTCTAAAGAGAGGATTATCGATATGCTTTTGCATCGCTTTTATCCTAAATCTGTCCATTCCCCAATATTTTATAGAAAGCTGATCTTCATGCCCTCCCGTTTTGGCTATCAATGCTCTCTCTATCAAACCAACAAAATACTTTGCGGTGATTCTAAGCCACAGATCATAGTCTTCACAGGCAGGAAGAGTTTCATCAAAAATCCCCACATCATCAAATACAGATTTGTGTATCATAACCGCCGAGGGGGAGATGAGACAAAGTTTCAAAGACTCTTTAAATATAAAACCTTGAAGTTTTTTTCTAAATCTTTTTGCTTTTTTTATCTCTTGGGAATTTTTTATCCATACTTCATCTGTTTGGGAGATTAGGATATCGGGATTTTGTTTATGAAACTCTATTTGCTCTTTTAATTTATCTTCAAACCACCAGTCATCTGAATCCAACAGGGCTATCCAGCTGTTTTTGGCACTTTTTATACCTCTGTTTCTTGCAGCGCTTACCCCTTTGTTGGTTTGGGTTATGATTTTGATATGATTTTTATACCCCTTCAATACCTTTTGAGTGCCGTCATTGGAACCGTCATCTATCACAATAATCTCATCGGCCTTTATACTCTGCTTTAAAACGGAATCTATCGCCCTTTTTATCTTCTCTTTTCTGTTATAAACAGGAATAATTACCGATACTTTCACCTAAAAATCCTTTAATACTCTTTTTTATAGATGAAGTCTATACCGCTGGAACTTGGTTTGATTGTGATATCCGTTTCAAATCTCGGAGAGTGTTCATACTGTATGACAATTGTTGAAACAACATCATTTCGATAGATAATCGTAACATTTTTTGAGACCTTTTTACCTATCTCCACACCGATAGAACCATCCTCCTTTGTATTTAAAGCAAGTCTGTCAAGTTTGATTCCCAAACTGTCTGCCAAATCTTTTGCCAATGCGTTACCAAACATCGAAATAGCCTGATTTGATGCAGAACCGTTACCTGAAGTCAGTTGCGATGATGTTGTTCCAAAAAGTATCAAAGACAATATATCGCTTTGGCTCAGATAGGGATCACTGGAAAAAAGAATAACCGGAGATTCCAATGTGCCTGTTACCGTAATGGTAATCTCATAGGGTCGTTTTTCATGAAGAATATCGATATTGAGATAAGGATTTGAAGGATCTCCTCCAAAAAGCAGTTCACCGTGATCTATTTTGAATAACTTATTTTCCTTAACCACTTTTCCTTTTAAAATCTTTGTCATTCCCAAAATTTCAAGACTCTTTTTGGCTTCCTTCCAAAGTGTCAGATCTACATTTGCTTCTATTTCAATATCATCCGTTTTATAAACAACAGGCTTTTTATTGGTTATTTTTATATCGATAGAGAGATTATCATCTTTTTTATCTTTTTTGCTCTGTCTGTTTTTGTTTATAATGATAATATCCTTGTCATTTACCTGATAGTTATTGGGCGGTTTAAAAGTTACAAGCGCATCTTCTATATCGATCTTTCCCTCTGCTTTTTGGCTCTTTTTATCGATAAACAACGATATATCACTGTTTAGGGTTATTTTCCCTTCATTGGCTTTATACTTAAATCTTTTTGCTTTCAGTCTGAAAACACCCTTTTTTTCTCTGCTTTTGTAAAATCCTTTTACAAAAGCTTTGTCATTGATATAAAATCTGTCTATTGTGATATTTTGCTCATTTAGATAGATATTGCTCTCTTTTTTTGCAAAAAATCTCTTTTCGATTATGTTAAATGAGTAGTTTTTTATATCTATCTGCTTTGGATCTGCATAAATCAAACTTTTAAAATTCTCCGTTACCAAAAATCTGTTTTTTTCATATTCATATAAAAACCATGGAGAGTTGATATCTATCCTGCTTTTGAATGTTTTTGGATCTGTGGTTATCTCAAAAGAGATTTGGGCATCAACAGGCAGTTTTTTAAATTTATATACTTTTAAAATCTCATCTTGAAGTTCCCTGAGGGAGTTGATATCGGCTGAAAGTTTCAGCTTCTCTTTTAGATCTCCTTTTAATTTTACAGTTGATGAATCAATATGAAAACCGGCATCTACAGATTTTTGTTTTGTTTTATAGGTAAACATCCCGTTCATGATTTTACCCGACAACTTTGATGAAACAAGCTTATCAGTTATATTTGTATCAACACAGAGAGGAAACAGTTTGATATCTTTTAAAGAAGAACTGTTCGATGGTAAAATAGTTGAAGATATTCTGACAGGAGTGCCAAGTTTTATCTTTGAATCGATATTTAGATAATTACTCTCTATCTTCACAATATTTTTTGAATTATTTATATTCGCAAAATCTATAAGAGAATTGACCTTGCAAGAGGCTTTTAGATCATTATAGTTTAAATCTTTTGCCAGAAGTTTGAGAGTCATTTTTTTATACCCCTCTATATTGAAATCCCCTTTTAAAGAAGATGAGATCAATTTTCCCTTTAGATACTTTTTATCTCCCTTATAGGAGATATTGAGATCTCTTAAAATCTTCTCTGCCTCTTTTGGAAGATTTCTATATCCTTTTACAGCTATATTCCCAAAAAATTTGACTGTTTTATTTAAATCAAGAGAATTTTCTATCTCTATTTTTTTTGTATAAAGAGTTTCAATATCTGCTTTTGTTCTCATTTTCAGAAGATTTTTGGAAATATCATAAAAAATAACGGTTTTTGAATCATCCAATTTAATTTCATACTGCTTTAGTTCATCTTTCAAAAAATCGTTTGCATGAAGATACAGAGTCGATCTTATCTCTTTTTGAGATGCCTCCAAGTTTGTTACAACGGGATTAAAAGCGTTGAAATCAACTTTTTTTGTATATCTTTTTAGGTAGCTGTTTTTTAAAAATGTTTTTATCTTTGCAAAAAGTTTGTTTTTGTCAATCCTGCCTGTCAAATTGAGATCGGCTGCGTTTGTTTTTATATCCGTATCTATCCTGTCAAAATAGAGATACTTCATATCAAAAAAACCGCTGTATGCCAAAAATTTCAAATCATAAAGTTCATACTCCCTGTACCTGTAAGGATTTAAATCCAAAGATATTTTTTTAAAGACTATTCCATCTATCGGTAAAGGTTTGCTGCTCTTTTTTGATTTGGAGCTGTTTTTGTCTTTTGGAAAAAGATTTGAATTTACTATTTTTTGAATATCTAGTTCTTTGACATCAAGAGAATCTATAAACAGTTTTTTATCCTGAGCATAACCATTTATCGCAATTTTTCCAAAACTGCTTTTTAAAAGTGTCTTAAACTCTTTGATTTTAAAATTTTTCAAATCTGTATAGAGATCTTTGATCTTGACAAAAAAGTTTTCTATCTTTATCTTTCTGTCATGATCTTCATAGGGTTTTATACTAAAAAGAGTTTTATCGCTCTCTATCGACATAAATGGCAAAGAGTTTTCTTCACTTTTTCGCTCTTTTTGGCTGCTTTGGTGATCTTTTAAAAAAAGTTTCAAGGTATCTATATCAAGTTCGATAAGTTCCAAATCACTGAATGATAATTTTCTGTAAAGAAGAGGAAGCACTTTCCAGTCAATTACAACTTTTTTTGCCAATAACCTTTTTTTATAGGTTACATCATCCAAACTTATACCGCTTATCAAGGTACCGCTTATTTTTTTATACTCTATATTGTACTCTTTTGATATTTTATGAGCCGTAAAATCAAGAGTTTCTCTGTTTGCTATCAAAAAAAGTAAAAATGAGAGAAAAAGAATACTTAATTCTATAAAAGTTATAAAACGGGTTATTTTTTTTCTCAAAAGGATTGTCCTATAAGAAAATGAATGGCATTGATACCAGGTTCTTCCATATTGAAACCAAAATCAAGCTTTACAGGTCCGATAGGAGATATATATCTGACTCCAAAACCAAAGGAATGGATAAAATCTGTTGAAAAATCAAAACTGTCGGCAGAAAGCATCGTAGAATCCAAAAATACAGCTCCCTCTATCTCCTTATATATCGGATGACTTATCTCTATTGTATTTTCCACAAATGTTTTTCCTCCCATATCAGAGCACAAAGCATCGGTAGCATAGAGTTTTTTGTATCCGTAAGCTCTGTTTCCGTATGCGCCTCCTCCAAACAGCATTTTTGATTCGGGGAGATCTTTTTTCAGCTCTTTTATGATTTTTATCTTTGCTTTAAGTGCCAGGGTTATTTTGTTGGAAAAGGTATAGATAAAACGACCCTCATCCTCCATCTTGATATAGCTTGTATCAGAACCAAACTCCTTTAGTCCTCCCTCCATATAATGGCTGAAATATGTACCGTTTCTGGGATTTAGTCGGGAATCTCTGCTGTCTCTTATAAAGGATAAAAAAGGGTAGATTAAAAGATAACTTTTTTCTTCAATATTACAGAGATTTTTTACATCACTTATCTTTATATTTTCTATTCCCACCCCGATATCTACAAGATAATATCCAAAACTGTGGAAAAGATGAATTTTGTCAAAAAGAGTTTTCTCCTTGTAGGTATCATAATCAAAATAGGAGTAACCGGCTTCATTTTTTAGATTGAACAGATGACCTTTTACAGCAAAAAGTGCCGGTTTTGTAAGCTCGTTTTTAAAAATATGCTCTTTTTGGGAATATTTTAAAAAAAATGCCAACTTTTTGGCATTGCCTCTGAAATTTCTCTCCTCCCATCTCAAAAAAGCTCTCGGACCCAGATCACTCTCGTAGCCTATACCCGTTTTTAAACGAATTTTCTTCTTTCTTTCTCTAAAACTGATATTCATCTTTAAAACATTATTGATCTTTTGAGTCTCTTTTATCGTTACGCTTGAAAATGCTCCCAAACTGTAAAGCGCATCATAACTTTTGATAATTTTATCATAACTGTAATCATCCCCTTTGTGAAAAGAGATATAGGATTTTATAATTTTGGGTTTTATCGTTTCAAGACCGCTTAGGGTAATGTCTCCAAATTTACAAATTTCCCCTTTTTTTAAAAAAAAGTGCAGATATGCCAGATTTTTTTGCGGATCCACTTTCGCTTTTGCATTTAAATCGTAACTGCAATAACCGAGTTTGAGCATCTTCTCTTTTATCTGTTTTTTACTCTTTATAAACAACTCTGCATCAAATCTGTTACCTTTGTCTAAAAATATCAGATCATTGATCTTTTCATCGCTTCTTATATCTATATTTTTTACAATAACGGGTTTGTTCTCTTTTATCCTGAAAATAATCTTTTTTTGATTTTGTGTAACGGCTATTTTTGCTTTATAAAAACCTTTGACCTGATAAAACCCTTCTAAAGACTCTTTTAAAACCAAAGCTGTTTTTGGATTGATTTTAGGAATTTTACTCTTCCAAAAAGCTATAAAAGATGGTCTTTTCAGAGCCAGTGCATCATAAAGTTCAGAAGAGGTAAAAGCATGGTTTCCTTCAAAATAGAGAGACTTTAACTCTACACCAAACAATAAAACCGGTAAAAACAGAATTGATAATATAATCATTTTATATTTCATGCCATAATGATACCATATAAGAGAAAAAATTTAAGCGCCGTTTTTGAGAGTAATAGTTATAATTTTCCTTTATTTAAAAAATTAAAAAAAATCAGGGTAGAAAAATGGAAAATTTTCATATGGATATTGTTTCGATTCTCATCGGTATAGCGATAGGCTGGGTAGCTTTTTTTATAAAGCATTTCTTTGAAGTCAGAAAATACAAAAAAGAGATTGAAGAGTACAAAGGTCATCTAAACAGACAGATGAAAATCACCCAGGAGGGCAACAAGGCTTTGATAGATGATATGGAGAAGCTAAAAAAAGAGAATGAAAATCTAAGAATAACCGTCAAAACTTTGGGTCAAAAACCGGGAAGAAGCGAACTTAGACTCTTGAATGTTTACGATTCGGCTCTTAGAAAGATGATGTTAAAAGCTCCGGGTTTCTCTTCCGCATGGGAAATGGCTTTACAGGAAGCAGAAAGAGAGTATGAAGAGAATGAGAAAGGTTTAAGAACAGTTATCAAAAAAGTTTTCGGACCTAGTATATCCCATAAAAATTCGGATGAGTTTCAAAAAGAGAAATGATCTTTAGGGAGAGTGGGAATAAACTCTCTCACTCTTTGGCTTTTTACTGTCTTTTTCTATATTTTTCATGATATAAACAGGTGCCGCAAATATATAGATCATCGTAGCTACCAAAAAAGCTATCAAAATATAAAGCGGCAGTTTCTTTTTAAATTCCTCTTTCATCTGTAAATCTCCTTTTCACACAAAACAGAGTTTCTATACCAAAATAATCTGTTTTGATTATAGCATAAAATATTGATTATTTTTTAATCACTTTATAGTAAAAATAATGAATTTATTTATGTATAATTTCCTTTTTACCAATAAACAGATAAAAAGGAGTTATATATGAAATCTATCAAATTAAGCCTGGCAGTGGTTACACTGCTTGTAATGGGTGCATCTGCGAATGTAAATAATATCAAATTTAACGGAAATGCCAAATTGTTTTATTCAACAAGTGATTTGGGAAATGCCGACCTTTTTGACAAAGCGGGAGCAATGGGACAGGCTGCCGCTGATCTTGGTATGAGTGCCGATTTGGAAGGAGGCGTCAAATTTGGCGCAACAGTTACGGGTCTTAGTACATTGGGACTTGAAAACAATCTTGTAAGCAGTATCTGGGCTGGTTTTGACAACAGTGCAAACGGAAGTGATATCTTAGATACCCAATGGTGGCTGAAAGAGGCATATTTGGCAAAAGTTTTCGGAAATACCACTATAAAAGTAGGTCGCCAAACTCTGGATACTCCTTTGGCTTTCAGCGAAACATGGAATACGGCTGAAAATACTTTTGACGCAGCTGTTATCTTAAACAGTGATATTAAAGACACCACGCTGGTAGGCGCATGGATCGGAAGAGGCAACGGAGCATCCGGTTTTTCTGTAGTTCAAGCTGCTGCGGGAGGAAAAGATCCTTTTAGAACTTACGGTTCTGCGATAGATGATGTCTTGTCCACCAACAGAGCTTCAGGTGCTTATGCGGCAGGTATTATCACAAAGATAGTTTCCGATCTTACATTTGAAGCATGGTATTATGATGTAGTAGATATCGCTCATGCCTATTGGCTTCAAGGAGACATGACACCCTCTGCAGTTTCAAAACTTACAATCGGAGTACAATATGCAAATATCTCTCCTGATGATGATTTTCATGCAGACGATTCAAAAGCGTGGGCTGTTAAACTGGGATATGATTTTCAAAACGGTTTAAGTGCAAGTGTTGCCTACTCCTCTTGCGATGAAGACGGAGTTGTCAATATAGCAAATACAGCTACCGGCACAAGCGGAGCCCAATCAAAACTTTATACCGAAGCTTGGTGGAATTTTGGTTATGTAAGTGCAGCAGGTGCTGATTCCTATAACATTACTTTAGAGTATTCTATACAAAATACTGCTGATTTTGGACTCTACTATACAAACAGTTCAAATGACAATGCAAATGTGGACATGACGGAATTTACTTTGAGCGCTGCTAAATCCTACGGTCCTCTTGATGTAAGTTTTGCCTACATCTATACAAAAGCCGATGATGTAAACGGCGGTGATAATTTTAATACGCTTCAGGCTTATTTAACATATAACTTTTAATTATCATTTTTCGGCAGGTTTTAATACCTGCCGATCTTTTCTTCTCCTACCCCTAAACAAACTCTCATTTCTTACGATATTAGCTTTATATATCAATAATTTAATCAAGGAAAGATTTTTGGGTTTATTTGATAAATTTATGAAAAAAAGCGAAACTTCAGACAATACGGTTATAGAAAAAGAAAAAGAGTTTGACAATGTCATTTTGGAAACAGAAAATGTACTCAATGAACTAAAAAGCTTTTCAAGAAGTATGCATATAAATATCGAAGATTTGGATTTTATCCTTTTAGAGTATAAAACCTACTTTAAAGATAACGGAAAAAAAGGAAGCGATTGGTTGCAGATTGAGAAAAAGAGTCTGGAAACCATCGATAAAAACAGTTTCTTTTTAAATCCGGATCTATTGATAAAACAGATATATAAAGTGGAAATATTTGCCAAAGACGAAGATTACGAACCGTTTGCCTTAAAAGTAGGCATAGGAGCCAATAAACTTTTTACAAAAGTCATAGTAAATGTCAAAAAAAACAATGATATCCACTACTCGTCAAAACTTGAACAAAATCTGATACATGAAATCAACAAAAAGAAGGTTCGCTCCAATATAATGCTTGGAATTTTTGATGATGAACTTGAAAAAGAGGTAAAAAAGATAGTAGATAAAATCAAAATAGATAAGTTCTTAAAAGAGGATCATACTTTTGTGGCATGTATGGGACTTGAACCCAAAAAAAGTATCAATGACAATATCATCATGCATTATAAGAAAAAATTTAAACAAGAAGATGAAAACGGAAAAATCGATCATGCAAAAAGAGGTTATGCCCTGCCCGTAAACAAGGGAGAAACGGTTATAGAGTATATAAAACCCCAAAAGGGCAGCTATGGCAGAAATTGTCAGGGAAAATTTATAAAAATCAAAGAGCCGGTGGAAAAATATAAAGATATGATAAAAGTTACCGAAAATATCATCATAAAAGAGGATGATGAGAGGATACTTTATATTGCAGACAAAGAGGGCTATGTAAACGAAATCAAAAAAAATACTTATGATATCCAAGATCAGATGGAAGTCAAAGAGGTTAATTTCAAATCCACAGGATCCATAGAAACCGGAACCGATACAAATGTAAAACTTCGTATAAAAGATAAAAACATATATAATGATGCAGTCGGAGCAGGTATGCACATAGAGACATCGGAGATCGAGATACAGGGAAATATCGGAGCCGGAGCAATTTTAAAATCAAATGATATCAAAGTGGGAGGACAAACCCATAAAACTTCCAAAATTTACACAAAAAGCGGCAGAATCAATGTCCACAGAGGCTATATAAAAGGAAAAGAGATCCTAATCAATCGCCTAGAAGGAGGAGAAGTCATAGGAGATGTCGTTAAAATATCTCAGGCAATAGGAGGAAAAGTAACAGCCAAAAAGATCATCATCAAACAGCTTATGTCCAATGTAAAACTTACAACTTCACTGCTTATAGAGATAAAAGAGTTAAAAGGAAATGACAACAAATTTATCGTTGATCCGACTATAGAAGAAGACTTTATGAAAAAAAGAGACGAGATCAAACAGACTATCAAAGCTCTTAAAAATTCTCTTGCCGTTTTGCCTAAAAAAGGCTTGGAGAAACAGGCTGTTATAGATAAAAATGCCGATACGATAGCCGGAATAAGAAAAAAGATAAAAGAGTATGAAAAGTTTAAAAAACAGCCGCCAAAAGCATTTGTGGATAAGATAAACAAATTTGAGAAATTACAGCAAAATTACGAACTTATACAAAACAGGATAAAAGAGGACAAAGAGACTCTGCGTCAAAAGGAGAAAGAGTTAATCGATCTGCAAAAAAGTATCTTTAAAGCAAGGATTATCAACCACTCACTATGGACTGATTTTAATGAAGTAATTTTTAAACTTCTATCCCCCGCCAAAAATATTACTTACTATCCTGATCGAGGGGAAAACTCCAAATTGATCATGATAAAACCAAAAAATGAGGAGAATAAAGATTTTCAAGTGATTCATAGAAGTAATATTTGATTTTTTTATCCTCTTTTTATTAAAATATAGATAGACTTTAATTTATTTTCATAACAAGGGTGATTAATGCAAATTGCTCCGAGTATTTTATCGGCGGATTTTGGCAGATTGGACAATGAAATAAAGGCTGTTTGTGAAGCCGGATGTGATCTTGTGCATGTAGATGTTATGGACGGTCATTTCGTTCCAAATCTTACAATAGGTCCGGTTGTAGTGGATGCGGTGGCAAAAGCCGCCACAAAACCTCTTGATATCCATTTGATGGTAAAAAACAACAGTTTTTTTGTAGATCTGTTTGCCCATCTGAAACCAAAATATATAACTTTTCATATAGAGAGTGAAAATCATCCTCACAGACTTATTCAAAAAATAAAAGATTTGGGAATAGATGCCGCCATATCACTAAATCCCCATTCGATAGAACAAAATCTCGAATATATCATCAACGATCTTGATATGGTGCTTCTTATGAGTGTAAATCCCGGATTTGGCGGACAGAAGTTTATACCAACTGTTTTGGAGAAAGCAAAAAGAGTAAAAGAGATGATTTTGAGGAAAAATTCATCCGCTTTGATAGAAGTTGACGGCGGAGTAAATAATAAAAATATAAAAGATTTAAAAAATGCCGGAGTTGATATCGTGGTAGCCGGAAGTTATGTCTATAAAAGCGGTGATTACAAAAAAGCGATAGAGAGTTTAAAGGTTTAGCAAGGGTGAAAGTAAAAATCTGCGGTATTACAAATCAAAAAGATGCACTGGTGGCTTCAAAAGCCGGAGCAGATGCTTTGGGGTTTGTTTTTTATGATAAATCTCCAAGATATATAACACCGCAAAAGGCAAAAGAGATCGTAGAAAAACTGCCTCCTTTTGTTATGAGTGTAGGACTTTTTGTAAACTGCAAGAGTGATTTTGTCAATGATGTCTGTAACTTTGCCAAAATGGATTTGGCTCAAATTCATTTTGAAGCGGATGAAGATTTTTATAACGGGTTAAAAATAAAACATATCAAAGTAGTAAGAGCAAAAGAAAAAAAAGATGTTTTACGATATCAAAACGAATACAGAATAGTAGATGCGTTTGTAGAGAGTTACGGGGGAGAGGGCAAGAGGATAGATATCGGCTGGTTTGATGATATCGATACCTCAAAAATCATTTTGGCAGGAGGTTTGACACCTCAAAATGTTTTGGATGTCAAAGGGCTGGGATTTTATGCTCTTGATGTCAGTAGTGGTGTTGAAATAGAAAAAGGGAAAAAAGATCATCAAAAAATCAAAGATTTTATAGAAGCAGTAAAAAATGAATAAATATGAACCTCTGATTAGAAAGCTTACAAAAGAGAAAATATCAAGATATGAGTTTGATTATATGATAGCTGATCTCAAAAGCGACTCTTTGTTTGAAGAGAATGAAAGTCTGGAGTTTTTGCAACTGTTCGGTTTGCCGATAGTGGAAAAAAATGATGAAATCTATCTAAAAACCCTCTCCACTCCTTACAAAGATCAGATTTTTTGTTTTGTAGATATAGAAACAAACGGAAACAGCCCCATAACAAATCAGATCATAGAAATAGGCGCTATAAAATATCAAAACGGAAAAGTGATAGATCGTTTCGGCTCTTTGGTTTACAGCGATTTTGTACCAAACTATATAACAAAAATAACAAATATAAAAACAGAAGATCTAAAAAATGCGGCTTCGTTAAAAAAAGTTCTTTATGATTTTAAACTTTTTTTGGCAGATCATATTTTTGTAGCCCATAATGTAAATTTTGATTTCAATTTTATCTCCAACTCTTTATACCGACTCGGTTACGGAAAACTTTTAAACAGAAAACTCTGTACGATAGATTTGGCAAAAAAAACGATAGAAGCTGAAAGATATGGTCTTGCATATCTGATTGAACACCTGAATATCGATACTCCCACCCACCACAGAGCACAGGCTGACGCTTTTAGCGCTTTGAAAGTTTTTGAAGAGGCTTTGAAAAACCTGCCTGAAAATATCTACTCTACAGAAGATCTTTTATATTTTGCCAAGCCGGATCAAGTAAAGAAAAAACAAAAGAAAAATTATAGCCGATAACCTCCCTCTCTTTCTAATAAAATTATTTTACTAATCTAAATTATTATTTATTAAGAAGAAAAACTATTAAAAAATATTAACTTCACTATTAAACAATATTGTTATAATTAACCTTTAGAATTCAAAAGGAAAGGTTGGTTTATGGATTTTCTTAATCCTTATACAGTAGCGGATGTTCCTGTTTTGGAACTTCTTAGAAATCTCTCAATAGGACTTGTTATAGCAGTCATCTGGGCATATATAATAGGAAAATCAACAAGGATAATTGTAGATACCAAACAGTATCTGCCTATATTTTTGATGCTGATCCCCGGAATGATTCTTATCATAACAATTATCAAATCTTCCATTGCTCTCTCTCTTGGACTGGTAGGAGCATTATCGATAGTAAGATTCAGAACTCCGATAAAAGAACCAGAAGAGCTTTTGTATATCTTCATAGCCATAGCGATAGGTTTGGGTCTTGGGGCAAATCAGGTATTCCCCACCGTTATCTCTTTTGCAGTGATCGTTTTGGCAATGCTTCCTTATGCTCTGGACAAGAAAAAGCAGATGAAAAGTATCTCGACATTTGCTGATTTGGTTTTGTTCAAAGATGACAAACACTCCGTAAATCTTGATTTGATAAAGAAATTTCTGGAGGAGAAAAAGATTGCCTATAAAATAAAAAGAGTTTATGAAAATGGTGAAAGACTGGAAATCTTAATAGAATTATCTAAATTTTACAGTAAATTGTTTGATGATATGGTTTCTAAGCTAAAAAGCACGGGGGTCAGATATGAACTCTCTTTTTCTGATAATTCAAGAGTAATTACTTAGAAAATGTCTTTAAAAAAACTTTTTTTCATACTTGCTTTGGCTTTTGCTCTTTTTTTATCTCTTTCTTATATATATACCCATTCAAAAGAGATAAGAGAGAGCTTCAGCGCTTTTGAAAACAATAAAAACATCCCTTCGGCTCTCAGAACATTTACAGGAAATCTTTTCAGAGATTTTGAAAATATCGCCTTTGATATAGAGAGGAAAAAGATAAGCAAAGAAGAGTTGCCGATTTTGGAAATATATATGAGTAATGCGGCTTTGAGAAAGATAGAGACAAAAAGAAAAAAGACGCTTGAAAAACCAAAACCTATTCTTCTTAGTGATGACAGTGACTGGGTTAAAGCGACGATAGTTACCGATAACGGCAAAGAAAAAAGAAAAGTCAAAACCTATCTTCGTCTCAAAGGAGATTGGGGAGATCATCTTGAAGAACCAAAAAAACTCTCATTCAGAATAAAAGTAAGAGGAAAAGAGTATATTTTCGGTATGAAAAAACTCTCCATTCAACATCCCAAAACCAGAAATTATCACCATGAAGCTATGATCCTTTGGATGATGAGAAAAAACGGCGTTTTGGCTCCGAGATATTTTTTGACAGATGTCCGTATAAACGGTTACAAGATAGGTATAATGGCTTTGGAAGAGCATTTTTCAAAAGAGCTTGTCGAGTCTCAAGACAGAAGAGAGGGACCTGTTTTGGCTATTGATGAAGATGTGATATGGAAACAGAGGGATTTAAACTACAATGTTTCAAAAGTGGATCTCAAAAAGCACAACCTTCATCCCGATTGGGTTATCAATATATTTAATGATTATCCCGTAAAGGAGTTTAAACAGCCAAAATATATAAAAGGAACGATAAAAACCAACAATACGATAAAAGCGCAATCTCTGCTTAGAGATTATATAGATGAGAAGCTTCCTCCTTATAAAGTATTTGATTATAAAAGCATGAGTATGTGGTGGATACTTGAAAATATCTGGGGAGCATATCACGGAATCTACTATCAAAACAAAAGATTTTATTTCAATCCCATTACATCACTCCTTGAACCTGTAGCCTTTGATAATATACCAAATCCTTTTTATGTCGATCCAAAACTGGATACAAGCAAAAATTTCTTCAATTTTCGCAAAGATGACAAATTTTTAAAAGAGTGCATAAAAAGTCTGAAAAAACTGGAAAATGAATTTTATGATCCCAAATTTATAAAAGAGTATGAAAATCTGCAACAAAGATGGCTCTATCTGATGTCGATAGACGGCATGAATTATAAAAAAGTCGATATCCAAACACTAAGAGAAAATCTAAGGATTTTTATAAAATATCTTTATAAAAATTATGATTCATTCAAAAAAGAAAATTACAGAACCCATTATAAAAATGACGGTATCTGGGGTGTAGGAGGATATGAAAAACTTGGTGTTCCTCTGGCATCACATATAAGAGCTTTTGCTTTTTTAAAAGAGAGTGATATTTTACTGGAAATCAAAAATCAGACAACAAACCCCATAAAGATAGAAAATATCTGCTATATTGATAAAAAGGGAAATAAAAAGATCATCACAAACAGCCCTTTTACTCTGAATCCTTTTAAAAAAGACAAGAAAATTCATATCATCACCAAAAGATTTATCAAAAATCCCGCTTTCCCAAATAAATACCGTATAAAAATAGATTACAGATATAAAAACAAAAAGTTCAGCACTTTTGCACCTTTGCAATTTAGAGATCATTATTTTGGATTTTCAGATTTCTTTTTATACGCAGAGAAAAATCATATCAATATTGACAAAAAAAACAAAAGAGTAATTTTTAAAGAGGGAAATTACACAATTGACAAAAGTTATGTTTTAAAAGATGGATGGAGTGTGCTTTTTGAAGAGGGAGTCAATATAGAGTTTAAAAACGGAGCTTTACTGAAAATAGAAGGTTCTCTCATGTCTCTTGGGAGTGCTTTAAAACCGGTTAGCATCAAGATAAAAACAGATCCCTCTTTTAAAGATATGGGTTCATGGGGCGGAATTTTTGTCCTAAGAGGAGATAAAAAATCCAAAATCATACACACCGTTTTTAAAGGAGAGAGAGGAGTTTATCTCAAAAACAGACAGGATTATTACGGTATCACCGGTTGTATCAGTTTTTATGAGAGTGAGGTTGATATAAAAAAGAGTGAATTTTTGGATATGCAGTGTGAAGATGCCCTAAATATCGTCCGTTCCTCTTTCAAAATAGAGGATATGACGATAAAAGACTCTCATGCGGACGCTTTTGACAGTGATTTTTCAAAAGGAGAAATCAAAAAAAGCAAATTTATCGATATAGGAAACGACGGTATAGATGTATCGGGAACCGATATAAAGGTTATTGGCGTTTCATTTAGAAATATCACTGACAAAGCCGTATCTGTCGGAGAAAAATCAACTATTTTTGCATCAGGACTGGATATTCAAAACAGCTCAAGCGGAGTTGTAAGCAAAGACCTCTCCCGTGCCCGTATAGAAAATTCCCTTTTTAAGAACATAAGCGGAAGTGCGCTTTTGACTTTTATCAAAAAAGAGGAATACGGAGCGGCATTTATAGAGTGTAAAAAGTGCAGATTTGAAAATGTCAGATTTAAAACAAGCAATCAGGCAAAAAGCACAATTATCATAGACGGAAAAAGAACAAAAGAGAGCAAATTTACAAAAAAACAGTTAGAGGAGGCAGGATATGTCATCGCAAAATGAAGAGTACAGATATGAGATAAAGATTCCTTTACAGATGGATCAGTTTGTAGAGTTTGAATCCTCTTTGAAGGGTTTATGTTTGTATCCGAAAAAGGTTTATCAAGATAGAACCATTCACTCTATCTACCTTGATACTCCTCTTTTTAAATCTTATAACGATAATGTTTCGGGAGCGGGAAACAGAGTAAAGATTCGTTTTCGCTATTATGACAACGATATAAAAAATGTAAGACTGGAATACAAAATAAAAAACAATAAAGCCTCTACAAAAAAGGTAATTGATATAAAAAACGAAGATGGTTTGGATCTGACAGTTGCGGATAATATAAAAGAGATAGTTCATCAAAACAGCAAAATATCAAAAGATATCTGCTGCCATTATCCTGTTTTGGAGGTCGGATATAAAAGATCATATTTTGAAATTTCAAAAGATATAAGAATGACAATAGACAGAGATATAAAATACAGAAAACTTTATCCGCAAAAAAACTCTTTCTTTGTCTCATCTCCAGTATATAGTGTTATAGAATTTAAATATCCTCTCTCAAAACAGAGTGAATTAAAAAAACTGCTTTATAATCTTCCGTTTAGGATTTTCAGACATTCAAAATATGTAATCGGAGTAGATACCGTATGTGCCGCTTGATATTACTGTTCTTTCTTACAGCCTCCATCTTGGCGGATGATTTGGATATAAAAAAATCTCTGTTGGATATTTTACATGATATCAACCAAAAAGAGGAGTCAATCTTGCAAAAGAGGATAAAAGAGTACAAGATACCCAAAATAAAACAGAAAAAATTTTCTGACGGGGAATTTAGAATATATATCAAAAAGGGTGAAATTTTATATCTGAAAGAGAAATGTTTAAAACCAGAAGCACGGTTTTTTCTTCATATTTATCTAAAAAACAAAAAAGGGTTTGAAAATTTTGATTTTACCTCCTCAAAACTGAAATATTACGACAACTACTGCACCACAACCGTGAAAATACCCTCTTTACCCATAAAATGGATCGATACGGGTCAGTTTATAGAAGGAAAAGGCAAAATCTGGTGGATTAGGATAGAACCAAAACTTTGATATTTAATCTTAAAAAGTGTAAAATTCTTCTATGTATGTAAAAAGTTACAGTGAAAAATTATCATCGATAAAAACAGTGGGACTCAGTATCAGACCTGATTCTCCGCAGCTCAAAATTTATTATGACAAGCTGTGCAAAAAATTAAAAGAGTATGGAGTCAAACTTCTGGTAGAAGAAAAAAGCGCACGGGTTTTGGGAGTGGAAGGGTCAAAATTTGACAAAATGTGCTACCAAAGTGATTTTTTGATCTCTATCGGAGGAGACGGAACACTCATATCTTTAAGTCGCCGAAGCTTTCCTTATAATAAACCTGTGCTTGGTATCAATGCCGGAAAACTGGGATTTTTGGCAGATGTAAAATGTGAAGAGATAGAAGATTTTATAGACAGAATATTTAAAAATGAGTACAGAATCGATATAAGAATGGTTTTGGATATAAAGCTGGTTAAAAATTCTCAAAAAAAGAAACTTATAGCTTTTAACGATATCGTCTTTTCAAGAAAAAGCGTTGAGGGAATGGTAAATATCGAGGCTTATGTCTCAAGTGAAAATATCTATATGCAAAAAAAACATCTAAACAGCTATTACGGAGACGGTCTTGTCGTTTCCACTCCGACAGGCTCTACCGCATATAACCTCTCCGCAGGAGGTCCTGTTGTTTTTCCTCTGACGGAAGCCATTATCCTTACACCCATCTGCCCCCACTCTCTTACGCAAAGACCCTTGGTACTGCCTGTCGATTTTGATATAGAGTTTAAAAGCAAGGATGATGTTATCTTGGTAGTTGACGGACAGGATATTTATGAAATGAAAGATTTTGAAAAAGTTTGCATAAGAATTGCAAACAAAGGAGCCATGATGATACATAGAATTCAAAGAAATTATTTTGATGTTTTAAAAACAAAACTTCACTGGGGGGATTCGTGATAGAGAGATTTTATCTTAAAAACCACTTCTCGTTTGAGGAGGTATCATTGGAGTTTGATAAAAGTTTCATAGTTTTTACAGGTCCAAGCGGAGCCGGAAAATCGATACTTTTTGATGCCATTTTGGCACTTTTTGGTTTCAAAGAACCTCATGCCGCTCTCAGCGAAGCCGTGATAGACACTCCTTTGTATCTTGATAAATTTTTGATAGAAGAGGATGAACCGAATATTTTCAAGTGTATCAAAGATCAAAAAACCAGATATTTTATAAACAATCAGGCAATTTCCAAAAAAATTGTAAAAGAGATATCAAAAGGCTTTATCAAATATCTCTCTTTAAAAGAGGCAAAAGAGCTAGAAAGTGAAAATCTCCTATATCATCTTGACAAATTATCCACTCTGAAAGATTATGAGAAAATTTTACAAAAATTCAATAAACTCTACAAAGAATACAAAAAAGTCTCCCAAAAACTACTTTCTATAGAGGAAGAAGAGAGAAAAATACAGGAATTAAAAGAGTTTGCCTCCTATGAAATCAAAAAGATAGAAGAGGTCAGTCCTAAAATCGGTGAATATGAAGAGCTTATGGAGCTAAAAAAAACTTTGGCAAAAAAAGAGAAGATCGAAGAGGCGATCTCAAAAACAGATCTCTTTTTTGAAGCCGAGAGTTTTGTCAGTGAAGCCTTGATACTTTTGGATAGGGAGAGTTCTTTTTTTGATGAAACGATGAATGAGTTAAGAGCTATTTTTGAAGAGGAGAGAGACAAGCTTCATGAACTTGAAGAGATGGATATAGAGCATATTTTAGACAGGATTGAAAAACTCTCCTCTCTAAAAAGAAGATACGGCTCTATTGAGGAGGCTTTGGAACATAAACACAAAAGAGAGAAAGAACTTGCCCATTATGAAAATATAGAATTTGAAAAAAAGAGTATCGAAGAGGAGAAGAAAAAACTTCATCAAGAGATAAAAGATTTGGCGGATAAAATGCACCGGGAGAGAAAAAAGAGACTGCCTTTTTTAAAAGAGAAGATAAACCATTATCTAAAAATGCTTTATCTTGATGATATCGATCTGCTCATGGAAAAAAGAGAACTTTATGAATACGGATATGACGAAATAAAAGTTGAACTAAAAAGAGTTGATCTAAAAAAGATAAGCACGGGAGAATACAACAGGGTAAGACTCGCATTTTTATCGGCTTTAAATGAAATAAGCGGTGATGAAAGAGGGGTATTGATACTTGACGAAGTGGATTCCAATCTAAGCGGTAAAGAGTCTATGAGCGTAGCTACCGTACTGAAACATCTCTCCAAAAACTATCAGATTTTTGCCATATCCCATCAGCCCCAACTCTCCTCACAGGCGGATATGCACTTTTTGGTCAAAAAAGAGGGTGATAAAAGCAGTGTAAAAATTTTGAGCAAAGATGAGAGGATAAATGAGGTGGCAAGGATGATAAGCGGTGAAGAGATCAACAAAAAAGCTCTCGATTTTGCAAAAAGCATGTTGAAATAGTTGCAATAAATTCAAAATAAATGTTAAAATAATAAAATAATTTAAAACATTAAGGAGTCAGAATGCTTCACCCTTTAGCCGGTAAAAAAGCCCCCAAAGAGATGTTGGAAAATATCCCCTCTCTTGTCAGTGCATACTATACTCTAAAGCCGGATGTAAATATCGATACACAAAAGGTAAGTTTCGGAACATCAGGACACAGAGGATGTTCCTATAAAAAAAGTTTCAACGAAGATCATATATTGGCTATAACCCAGGCGGTTTGCGAATACAGAAAAAGCAGAGGAATAAACGGAGCCCTTTTTATAGGAAAAGACACCCATGCCCTCTCCACACCTGCCGAAATATCCGCTTTGGAAGTTTGCGCTGCCAATAAAGTGGAAACGGTAATCGCCCAAAACAACGGATTTACTCCAACTCCTGTCATATCTTTTACCATTCTTACTCACAATCAAAACAGTTCAAACATTTGCGACGGTATCGTTATAACACCTTCTCACAATCCCCCAAGCGACGGCGGATTTAAATACAACCCGCCAAACGGAGGTCCTGCCGATACGGATGTAACGGATATCATTCAAAAAAGGGCAAATGAGATTTTGAAAAACGATCTAAAAGATGTCAAAAGAATAGACATAGAGGAGGCAAAAAAAAGCTGTTATGTAAAAGAGTATGACTTTATAACTCCTTATGTAAAAGCTTTAAAAGATATTATTGATATAGATGCCATCAAAAACAGCTCTTTAAAGATAGGTGTTGATCCGATGGGAGGATCGGGGATAGAAGTCTATAAAAAGATAAATGAGATATATGATCTTAAACTTGATATCGTAAATCCTTATGTTGATGAAACATTCTCTTTTATGACACTTGATCATGACGGCAAGATAAGAATGGACTGCTCTTCACCATACGCCATGGCATCTTTGATCTCATTGAAAGAGAGATATGACATCGCCTTTGGAAACGATACTGATTTTGATCGACACGGAATTGTTACAAAAAACGGTCTGATGAATCCCAATCACTACTTAAGTGTTGCTATCTGGTATCTTTTGCAAAACAGAGAAAACTGGAACAAAGAACTCAAAATCGGAAAAACTTTGGTTTCAAGCTCCATGATAGACAGAGTTGTAGAGTCTTTGGGCAGAAAAGTTTTGGAAGTACCTGTCGGGTTTAAATGGTTTGTAGATGGTTTGATAGAGGGTAAAATCGCTTTTGGCGGAGAAGAGAGTGCCGGAGCCTCATTTTTGAGAAAAGACGGCAAAGTCTGGACTACAGATAAAGACGGTATCATCCTAAATCTGCTGTCAGCCGAAATTACCGCAAAAACCGGCAAGGATCCATCAACCATATATCAAGAGCTTGAAGAGAAATTCGGTAAATCATATTATGAGAGGATGGATGCACCGGCAACACCCGCACAAAAGAAGAAACTAAAAAATCTGACTCCTGATGATCTCAAAAATGACTTTTTGGCAGGTGAGAAGATTTTACACATTTTTACAAAAGCTTCAGGAAATGATCAGGCTATCGGAGGCTTGAAAGTTGTAAGCAAAAACGGCTGGTTTGCCGCAAGACCTTCGGGAACCGAGGATATTTATAAAATCTACGCTGAAAGTTTTATCTCAAAAGAGCATCTAAAAAAGATTCAAAAAGAGGCAAAAGAGATGATTTTAGAGGTTATATCTTAAGATAAATTTGACTTTTACAGTAGTGTTCATTTTTTAACATTTCAGTACGGCTAAAGCAGCCGTACATCCTTTAAATAGGTAGTGTTTAAATTTCTCTACTTATTCATATACTTTATCAAAAGTTCCAAAAGTTTTTTTCTTTCACCTTTTTCTGAAGCTAGTTTTTCAAAAAGTGTTCTTCCTCTCTTATCTGTAACAAACGGATTTGCTCCGTTTTTTAAAAGTATTTCTCCGATAGTATATGCAAGATCCACATCTTCATATAAAAATGCTCTCTCTAAAGCCGTATAGCCATAAATATCTTTTATATCCGGATCAGCCTTATATTCCATAAGTAATTGTGTAAGTTTTGGAGAGAGTTTGATAACCGCTCTGTGAAGAGGCGTATAACCTTTTTTATCTTTTATATTCGGATTGGCACCGTTTTCCAATAATGTTTCGACAATAGAGGGATAATTGTGAATTACTGCCAAATCCAAAGCGGTATATCCGTGTTTATCGATAAAGTTTATCTCTTTTTTATTGTCTTCCTGTTTTAGAAGAGATTTTATAAAGTGTAGCTTTTCCTCTTTGGAGAAATTTTTATTAACGATTGTTCTTTGTATAACGGTATAATTTTTTGCATATAAATTTACCGTTAAAAACATACAAATACTCACAAAAAATGATAAATATTTCACATTATATCCTTTTTTAATTATATCTTGATATTAATATATTAAAATCAATAATACAATAAAGTTAATTAAAATTAACTTATTTGAATAAAATATTATATGTATTTTTTTATAAGAAAAGTTTAAGAAGGATTCTTTTTATTTAAAGTTTGCCATTTTTTTACAAAATCATCAAAACTTTTATCCATTTCGATAGTTTTACTCCCAAAATAGGGCAGATGTCCGTAAAAAAATGAGAGCTGTTTCTTTGCACGGTCTGGTTGTTTGCCTTTTACGGCAAATTCATACAAAGCGGCGGCAAAAGATGTTCTGTCTGCACCCGAACGACAGTGTATCAAAACCGGCTTGGGAACTTTTTTAAATATATTTATTAACTCCAATGATTTTTTAAAATCTATGTAGTTTCTTGAACCTATTTTAAAATCTACAAATTCTATCCCCATCTTCTTTGCTATCTCTTTTTCATATTCATACCATGGACTTCTAAAAGTATTTTTTCCTCTTAAATTGATAATTGATTTGATCTTATATTTATTGAGATGTTTTGGAAGATTTCTACTGTAAAGCTGGGCGCTTCTGTAGGCATCATTGTCTATTTTATGGAAGTTTCCAAAGATAAAAATATAAAACAGATTGATTCCTCCCGCTATAATAGCAACAGAAAAAAGAGTCAGTAAAAAGATTGATGCTATTTTTTGTCTAAAACGCATTGAAAAAGCAAAAACATCTCTCATTACAAGAACTTCCTCCTTCCTCTTAATCACTGACCTTACGCACTATATCATATCCATAGCGGTTTTAGTGACATTTGAGTACGAGGCACTTTTATGAGTCATAGCCAAAGCTATGGCGACTTAAAAGTAACGAAGTAATCAAGTGTCAATAAAACCGTCCTTC
>CAYVDJ010000003.1:0-6344 GCA_964450755.1 uncultured Campylobacterales bacterium | reverse complement strand
AGTGTTTATCATTTTGACCTCTTTGTTTAGATGTCAAAATGATAGTTGTTTATTCAAACCAGCTTAATTGTTCTTTTAGTTTTACTACTTTGCCTATGACTATCAAAGCCGGAGTTTTGAGATCTTTTGCTTTTTCGGTTATATTTTCGAGTGTGCCGATGACTGTCTTTTCATCTTTTGTTGTTCCTTTGCTTATAACTGCACAGGGATAATCTTTTGGTTTGCCGATCTCTATAAGTTTGTTTGCTATTTTTTTCAGATTGTGAAATCCCATCAAAAAGACGACCGTTTCATCTGTTTTGAAAGATTCCCAATCTATCTGGGATTCAAGTTTATTGGGCGCTTCGTGTCCTGTTACGACTCTGAAAGAGACCGCCACTCCTCTGTGGGTTACAGGGATACCGGCATATTCGGGAACACTGATGGCAGAAGTTACACCCGGGATCAAGGCAAATTTCACTCCTCTTTCTTTCAGATATATTCCCTCTTCTCCGCCTCGTCCAAAAACAAAAGGATCACCCCCCTTTAATCTGACAACAGTTTCATATTTTAAAGCGCTTTGATAGATAAGTTCATTTATCTCCTCTTGCGGAAGAGAGTGTCTGCCGTCCTCTTTTCCTACATAGACAAGTTCACAGCCCTTTTTTGCTTCTTTTAGGATATCGGGATTTGCAAGTCTGTCATAGATGATGATGTCTGCTTTTTTTATAACTTTTAAAGCTTTTAGCGTCAAAAGTTCTATATCACCGGGTCCTGCTCCAGTTAGATATACCATCCCCATTATTTCCCTTTCTCTTCAAAGATAAAGATTCCTGAGGGTTTTGGAACACTTACGCTAAAAACTTTTTTCCATGTTTTTGTATCCATTCCAATTACCTCACTGTTACCGTTTACGGAGATGTAGAGCAGAGGTTTTTCATTTGACCATCTTACATGCAAAACAGTACCCTCGAAATCAAATTTTTTTATGATCTTTAAGGTTTTCGTATCGATGATTTGAACGATAGGAAACTTTTTACCGCTGAATGTTACGGCTAGATAATCTCTTTTTGGACTTAGTGAAGTAAATACCGGATTTCCTTCTACCTCTATAGCTTTTATGAAGTTAAAATCGTGATCAAATACAAATACTTTGTTGTTTCCAACAGCAGGGATGAAAAATTTTCCTTTGCTGATACTCCAAAATCCAAAATGGGGAACTTTCAAAACTATCTGTTTTTCTCCCAGTTTCAACGGTACTTTTTTGTATTTAAAACTCTCAAGATCCAAAACTCCTACATTTGGAGAGTTGAAAAATCCCACAACATAGAGATTTTTGTTGATCATCGCATCAAAAGGCACTTTTCCCGCATTTTCTATCTTTTTGAAGATTTTAAATTTTGGGTTGCCTTTTCCTTCGTTTTCATCTTTTAAAACCCAAAGTTCATCACTGTCCATACAGGCAAAAACAAGATAATTTTTATAGATTTTTATACCGACATTTTTTGATCCTGTTTTGATTGTCTGTAAAAGTTTCAGGTCTCTGTCAAAAATTTCAACCGTTTTGTTGGCATAGTTTGCAACTGCCACATAATTTTTCGTTAAAGTAAAACCGATAGCGCTTTTACTTGCTTTTACCTCTTTAATCTTCTTTTCACTGACAGGATCAAATTTTATCAGATAACCGTCTCTTGTTATTATATAACCGTCATTTTCGATAAATTTAACAACCGCATGGTTGAAATTGTGCATGTTTTTTATCTCATTTTGAAGCTTCTGGTTTTGAATAACAGCCAACGCTTCATTCTCCCTCTCTACTATAAAAAGTTTTTCACTTGCAAAGATGAATTGTACTGCTAATGCCAAAAGAAGCAAGTATCTCATAAATTATCCTTTTTACTAAATTTCTATATAACAGGATGGATCTTCAGCCCACAGATCATCGCTTATAGCCCATGCTCTTGGTCTGGAACCTCCGTTGCAGATATCGAGGTATCGGCAGTTTGAACATCTGCCTTTTATGATTCTTGGTTTTTCTCTAAGCTTATTTAAAATTTCGCTCTTTTTATTCAACCATATCTCATCAAAAGGTTTTTCATATATGTTACCTATCGTTACAGGGAAGAAGGGATCGGGTTTTACATCGCCTTCACTGTTTATATTGACAAGTTTGACTCCTGCACTGTTTCCAGCCCAGTTTTTTAGTTTCTCCTCTAACAGGGAGATTTTTTGAGGATATCTCTTTTCAAACTCTTTCATGAAAACGATAGCATCCATTTCCATATTGCCTGTTACGATATCGATATCTTTTGCGTTATCGTAGTATTCAAATGCTTTATTTATGATAAAATCTACAGCTTTTTTTCTCTCTTCTTTTGTCAAATCCATTTTCAGATTGTCAAGTCCCCTACCCGAATAGACAAGATGGGAGATATATATCTTATCGATATTCTCTTTCTCTGCCAGATCAAATATAAATTCCAGCGATTCGGCGGTATCTTTTGTTATCGTGAAACGGATTCCGATTTTACCACCGTTTTTTTGGATTAGTTTGATTGCTTCCATACTCTTTTTAAAGGAGCCTTTTAAACCTCTGAATCTGTCATGTATCTCTTCTCTTCCGTCTATACTGATACCGATATATCCGAAGGTATCGATTATCTTTTTTGCATTGGAAGGATTTATATAAAGTCCGTTGGTAGAGAGATAGGTGAAGATTCCTTCATCTTTAAAAGCCTGTGCTATCTCAAAGATATCTTTTCTTGTAAGAGGCTCTCCGCCCGAAAAGATAACAAATCTGATTCCGGCTTTTTTAAGTTCTGGAATTGTTTTTAAAATCTTTTCTGTACTTAAAGTATCTTTTTCATCAAGAGTTGATTTGGAATAGCAGTGAAGACAGGAGAGATTGCATCTGTTTGTGAAATTCCATATCAGGATAGAACCGTCCAATTCTCTGCTCTTTTTCCCTTCAACCGTACTTTTTAAGAGGTTTGAGAGTCTAAACACTATCTATCCTTCCAGCTTTTTATATAATCAACGATACTTTTTAACTCTTTTTCATTCAGTTTGAAAGTAGGCATAGAGTTTCTCTTGTATCCGAGATCCTTATAAGTGTGTTTGGGATCATTTATTTGAGCCATCATTTGGGCATCTGTTCTTTTTTTGGCTATTTCATTAAACGGAGGTCCAAAAGCTTCTGCCGTTTGGTGATGGCATCCCCAACATTTTTCTTTAAATATGCTCTCTCCAAACAGTCTTGGATAAAATACTCTGTTTTTATTGATAAAGTTGTATTTTCCTACCGGTACATTTGCTTTGTAATCTCTTAATTCTCTCATTGTATCGGTTTGAAGAACGATCAAATCTCCATTGCCTTCATAAATACTGAGATAGGCATATTTTCCGTCTCCGCTAAATTCGGTATGAATATACTGTTTGCCTTTTCTTGGAGTAAATTCACTCATCTTATAGTTTTTTTTATCAACAAGAACGAGTTTGTCACTACCATTGTCTATCCACAGATATTTACTCGCAGGATGGGTTTTTACAAAAAATCCGTCTCCGCCTATATCTATCTTTTTGATCAGTTTCCAGTCATACATCTGCCATACAGTAACAAAAGGTTTTCTAAGATGTGGAGTGGCAAAATAAAATTTTCCGTCTCTGTACCAGTAAGTTGCGCTGAAAAGATGGGGCATTCCGTCTATTTTGGAGTTAAAAACTTTTTTTAGAGTATTGATATCATAAACGGAGAGATTTTTTCCTCTTCTTGTTGTTGCTATGATAAACTCCTCAAACGGATCAATAAAAAAATCTTCTATCGGCTCTTTCAGGTCTTTATAGGTAAATTTTAGAGTTTTTGTATCCACTTTGACAAATTTGGATTTGTTTCTAAAAGAAAATATCGCTTCATCTTTTGAGTATAGTTCATAAAGAGCACTGATTTTGCCATCAACCTTTTCTCTTTTTATCGGTTTAAGAGTTTTTGGATCAAGCACTACCACTGATTCGGGTAAAAGGCAGGTTGCAAAAAGATATTTTGCATCTCTTGAGAGAGATACATTTCTTAGATTGACACAGGCTCTTACTTTGTCTTTTAATCTTCCCTCTTTTAAACTGTAATGACCAACCCAGCCGTCTCGTGTAGGAACATAAAAGTTTTCACCGTCCATCGTATATTTGAGTCCGCCGTGAACATTTACAAAATCAAATTTGTCCAAAATATTTTCATTTTCCATGATCCATACTTTATCTGCTCCTCTTTCGACGACCAGAGTTACATTTTCAATATCTTTGATTTTTAGATCTTTTTTTGGAAAATCGAATTTTTTATAACTTTTTTTGATGTCTTTAATACTCCACTCTATATTTTTGGAAGGAGTACGAAGATATTTTGTTATTGCATCTATTTGGTCATCTTTTAAAAAATCAAATTTTGGCATCAAAGTTTGAGGCAGGGAATTTTTGATGATAGATTTTATTCTTGAATCCGGTATCTTTTTGATAAAAACAGGTAAAAGTGGTGGTGCGCTGATACCTTCTCTTTGGTTACCGTGACAAGATGCGCAGTATTGTTTATATAAATCTTTACCGTTTCCACTTTTGGCTTCTAACTGGTGAATGTAAAAACTGTCAAATTGTGAATCGGAAAGTAGAAAGGTAGAACTTAAAAGAAGAGAAAAAAAGATTTTTTTATACATATAACCCCCCTAAAATAGATAAAGCTGTTTGGAAAACAAATAAATATTTATTTTCCAAACAGCTTTTGGAATATATCGGGCAGAAGCCCGATATATTGAAGAACTCTTAGTAAATATCTCCCATTGTATTAGTTACATTGAACTTACCAGTAGGAGTTATAAGTCTCTTATCTTCGATAACAGTCTTAATTTTTAATTTATTTGCATCAAATACGATAATTGGAGATGCAGTTTTTTTGTTACCCCAGATACTTGTCCAAACTTCGCTTCCGTCAGCATTAAATTCAAAGTGAACCGGTCCTCTGGCTTTGATTTTCGGATCAGCTGATTTTAAATACTTTTCAGGAATTGGTAGAGTTTTAACAACTTCAAGTGTATTTTTATCTATTACATAGATTTGAGTTTGAAGTTTTCTATCTGGATTAACCGGACGATCTGCAAAGATATATTTACAATTTGGATGAGTTTTTATGAAAAGGTTACCACCACCGTTTCCTGGTAGATTGATTTTCTTAACAACTTTCCAAGCATTTTTAGGATGACCTTTTGGATCAGTTCCGATTGCTACTATATCATTGCTTCCGATATGTCCTGTTAACCAAACTGGACCATATTTTTTAGAGTTAACATTTGCACCTCTTCCCGGATGTGGTTTAGTTCCGCCTGATGGGATATTTTTTACAAGTTTACCATCAACGGTATCGATAACAGAGATGGTATCTCTTGCATTTGCAGCATCCATGAAATATCTTTTTGTGCTGTCCCAACCACCGTCATGTAAAAATCTCTCGGCTTCGATCATCTTAATTGTAGGATTTTTTACATCAGTATAATCATATAACCATACTTGTCCTGTCTCTTTGATGTTGATAACCCACTCAGGTTTATGGTGATTTGCAATAATCGCAGCAACTCTTGCTTCTCTTGTAAATACACCCTCATCATAAGTATAACTTGCAGTTGATACTTGTTTTAACGGCTCAAGAGTTTTACCGTCAAGTGTTACGATAGAAGGTGGCCAGTAACATCCGACTACTGCATATTTACCCTCATAACCTTTGTATTTTGAAGTATCTATACTTCTAGCGTCATTACATACGCGGATTTCTGCAACATTTTGAGGTTTTTTCATCCATAGATCGATAACAGAAGCTTTACCGTCTCTACCGATAACATACATATATCTTCCGTCTTTTGAACTTCTTAGGATGTGAGTTGCAAATCCTGATGGAACAACAGAAACAACTTCTTTTTTATCACCATCTACTATTGCAATTTTTCCGATATCTCTAAGAACTACGCCGAAATAGTTTTTCCAGTTTCTTTTAGTCTCTGGTTTTGTAGGTCTTTTATCAACCGGAATAAGTACTTTCCAGCTCTTTTTAAGATCTGCCATTGATTTCTCAGGTGGTTGAGGTGGAGTGATTTGAACATATTTTGCCATCAATTCTGTTTCTTCTTTGGTAAGCTCACCCGCTTTTCCCCATCCTGGCATACCGCCTGGAGTTCCATTATAGATAATACTCTTTAATGTTTCCGTACCTAATGCTTTTGTGCCGTGCATTACACCTTTTTTGTCTTTATGTGGTTCAGGTCTAAGCCAAGGACCAAGAGCTCCTTTTCTAAGCATACCGTGACATCCCGCACATCTGTCAAAATAGATTT
>CAYVDJ010000002.1:0-11512 GCA_964450755.1 uncultured Campylobacterales bacterium | reverse complement strand
AACTTATGGAATATAAATTGCTAAAACTATAAGTAGTCATAGGAAAAAAAATATTAAAAGAATATTAATTTTTTATATGATATAATTTCGTTACACTTATAAATCCAAGGAGGCACAATGAAGTTATTTAAAAGTTTAGGTGTTATAATCATCAGTTTCGGGATAAGCGCAATTGCAAGTGATGCTCTTGTAAAAAAGGCGTTAGAAAGCGGTTTGAAGCCTATACCGACTGATCAAAAAGAGCTAAACCGATTAATAGACAGTCCAAACAACAAATTGACAAAAGAGAGAATAGAACTCGGAAAACAACTCTATTTTGATCCAAGACTCTCAAAAAGTTCTCTTATCAGTTGCAATACCTGCCACAATCTTGCAATCGGAGGAGATGACAACATACCTGCTGCCACAGGTCATAAATGGACAGCAAATCCCCATCATCTAAATTCTCCTACCGTCTATAATGCGGTATTTAACAAAAAACAGTTTTGGGACGGGAGAAGTCCTGATCTCGAAGATCAAGCTACCGGTCCTATTCAGGCGGCACCGGAGATGAATATGGACAAAGATACGGCTGTAAAAGTTGTAAAATCCATCCCGCAATACACAAAAGCTTTCAAAAAAGCCTATCCAAATGAGGAAATTACGATAAAAACCATAGGAAAAGCCATAGGCGCTTTTGAAAGGACTTTGGTAACTCCATCAAAATTTGACGCATTTTTGAACAATGATACAAAAGCTTTAAACGAAAAAGAGAAAGAGGGATTGGAAACTTTTATAAAAGTAGGATGTGCATCATGCCATAACGGTATAGCTCTTGGAGGTTCCATGCAGCCTTTCCCTGTTGCAAAACCTTACAAATACGCAAACATAGGCGATTTTAAGGGCGATAAAAACAAAATGGTAAAAGTACCGGTTTTGAGAAATGTTGCTCAAACTGCCCCATATTTCCATAACGGCGCAGTATGGACTCTTGAGGAAGCCGTTGAAATCATGGGAGAGAGCGAACTTGGCAAGAAACTGAGCAAAAAAGAGGTTGAAAGTATAGTAGCATTTCTAAATACCCTCACAGGAGAAAAACCAAAAATCGAATATCCGATATTACCCGATTCCACTCCAAAAACTCCAAAACCGAATCTTGATTAGAAGATTTTATATTTATCAGACCTTACAGGAAATTTTCTGTAAGGTCCAAATCTCCTACACCTTTATAACCGCTGCTCCTCTCCTTGGATCTGCTCCTGCGTCAAAATCGCCGCTTACGGCGTTTACGCCTCCAAAGAAAAGACTTTTCTCATCAAAAAGAGATACCCTAAAATGTTTTTTCAGCTCTTTGACAACACTCCTATCAAATTCCGGCTCCAAAAAGAGGGTGTCATTTTCAAAATGAACCCTGCCTAAATCGATACTCTTTTGCAAATTTTTATCAAATATGAGATTATTTAATATCACCGATATAATAGCGCTTCTTATACGATTGCTTCCGGCGCTTCCGAGTATGAGTTTTGGTTCTTTGTCTTTAAAAACAATCGTCGGAGACATCATAGAAGGAAGTCTGACAAAAGGAGGCCATTTAAAAAAACCGTGAGGATTCAAATCCTCTTCTCCAAGCATATTATTAAGCATTATGCCGCAATTTGGAAGTATATATCCCGATCCCTCTCCGTTTGTAGTTGTTACGCTTACCGCATTTTTCTCTTTGTCGATGATACTTATATGGGTGGTATTGCCCCAGAGATTAAGACGGCTTTTATAGCTCTTTTGAAAATTATTCATTAAATGTTCATTTTTCAGTATATTTTTTAAATTTTCTTTATGTAAATGTTCATTTATGTGATCTATTCTGAAATCAGCCGTTATTTTCATAGCTTCGACAAGAGATTTCAGATGTTCCAAAGAGCCGTAATCTTTCAAATCCATATTTTGTAACAGTTTCAAAGTAAAAGCTATCAGTATCCCACCCGAAGAGGGAGGAGAATTTGTAGCTATTTTATAATCTTTAAAATCAAAAAGAATCGGCTCTCTTTTTTTAACTTCATATTTTTTCAGATCCTCTTTTGTAATATTTCCGTCATTTTTTAAACAAAGTTCCTCAAATCTTTTGGCTATCTCACCTTCATAAAAGATTTTATCCCCCTCTTTTGCAAAAAGTTTCAAAAATTCGGCATATTCTTCATTTTTAAAAATCTTCGTCTCATCGATCAAAATCCCATCTTTTGCATAGATACTTTTTGATCCGACAGTTGCCGTAAAAATAGGCTCTAACAGTTTTACCAAAGAGGCTTGCATCTTTGAGAGATAAAAACCGTTTTTTGCATATTCCAAAGCCGGTTTTACAACATCTTCAAAAGGAAGAGAACCTTTCTCTTTCCAAAACCGATATATCCCCGCTACAAGTCCCGGTATTGCGATAGAACCGCACCCTATATGAAACTCCTGCACAGCCGATCCAAAATCCACATAAATAGGAAAAAAATCGGGATTTTCACTTCTGTTTGGAGGTACATCTACAAAAAAATCATAAAGTTCAGGCTCCTTGTTGTGTTCACATGCCATCAAAAAACCGCCCCCTCCAAGGCTCGTCAAAGCCGGTTCTGCCAAAGGAGCCGTCAGCAAAGCGGAACATACCGCATCAAAAGCATTTCCTCCCGCCTTTAATATCTCTGCCGCTGCCTTTGCGGTTGTTTTGTCTCCTGCGGATATTATTCCTCTCATTCAATCACCCCCATTTGCACTATCTTTTTTAAATCTTTGCTTCTTTCATACTCTTCTATCATCATTTGGGATATGCTCTTCTTTTCCAAAAGATCAAAAAGCAAATTTTCATACTTTTGCAGATTCAGCTCTTCAAACACATTATGAACTTTCATCTCTTTTAACAACTCCACAGCTTTTTCTTTGATGGTTATGATACGATCATCATTGTTGATAAACTTGCCTTCAAGAGCATATTTTGCACTGTACCATTTGTTCTGTTTGTCGATCTGACAAAAGCTTTTTACAGGTGGCATCTTTTGGGAAAAAAGAGAGAGAGCCTGATAAAGAGCTATCAAAAGTTCTATCGTATCAAAATCATTTATAGAATCACAAATCCTAAGCTCCAATGTTCCAAAATCAGGATGTATCCGTATATCCCATCTGATATCTTTTACACTCTCAATTGCCCTGCTTTTTAACAAGATATCCAACATATACTCAAAATCTCCATAATTTTCAAATCTCTCCGGCACATCTGTTCGTGGGATCTGCTCAACAATCTTTGATCTAAAAGATTGAATCTTTGTAAATTCTCCGTCAAAAAACGGGGAACTTGCACTAAGAGCCAAAAATATCGGCAGATAAGTAATGATAAAATTATAAGCTCTCACTACTTTCTCCTGACTCTCAAATCCTGCATGGATATGAAGTCCGCAGACTCTGAAACGATCAAGCAAAACACCAAATTCTTCATAAGCTTTCAGATATCTTGGATCATCCACGATATCAAGCTCTTTATCATTTACAAAGGGGTGAGTACCTGCGGCATTGAGTCTGAATCCCTCTTTTAATCCTGTCTCATTCAAACTTTCACTTGCTTTTTTTATAAAATCCACAGCCTCTTTGGGAGTTTTACAAACGGGAGTTACGATCTCCACCATAGACATCAAAAGTTCTGGATGAATACTGCTTTTTAAAAAGAGGGGGAGATTTTCAAAAATCAATGAGGATTTGCCAACCGGCGCCAAACTTGCAGAATCAACCAGACGAACTTCAAGTTCACAGCCAAGGGTAAAAGGTTTTGAGATATTAAAAGGTATCTTTTTCATAACAACACCTATCTGAAAAATTTGCCAAAAAGATAAAACAACAAAGACAAAACTATACTTATGAGGATAGATGAGGTGAGGGGAAAATAGAAAGTAAAATTCTCTTTTTTATATAAAAAATCTCCGGGAAGTTTTCCAAAATCAAAGGGCAATTTATCACTGAAAATAAGCAATACGCCTGTCAGAGATAAAAAAACCCCTGCAAAAAGTAGAAATTTTCCGATATCTGTCATAAAATCCTCTTTAAAATATTGTATAAAATGTATTTTATCAGAGGATTAAATTTTATTCAAGTACTATTCACTCTCTTCATCAGCAAGATTTATATCTTCAAGCTCCTGTTGATATTTTAAAAGCTCCTCTTTCAACTCCAAAATATGCTCCTCTTTTGCGCGGGAAGGGAACCATGTGGCTTTAAAAGACTCTTTTGAACTGTTATTAACGGCATTTTGCAAAAAGGCCGAATATTCAGGAACATTTTTACAGATAGCAACCTCTTTTGTATCCATATTCATAACTTTTATCTGCCATGTATCATCATCCACAGAATCTATAGCAGCAACTACTTCAAGAGTATTTTCATCATCATTAAGTTTTACATCTTCATTCATCTGCATACCTTCCAAATATAAAATTCAAAAGATATTATATCCAAATTTTATCCGACAACATGAACTCCGTCTTCCACATACAGATGTACCTCCTGCCCGTCAGCCGTTCCGGTATAAACATTATAATCAACGATATTATGTTCCAGATAAGTCAAAGTCTCTTTACCGCTGTATGTCCAACCGGCATCAAGATATACGCTGTCTCCCTCATCTCCGAGTATTTGAAAATTGTTGTTTTCATCAGTTATGGCAAGTACATCAGAAACTCCAACACTCGTTACATCATGATCATCCATCAAAACATCCAACTGTTCAAGATCCGTTACTCTGTGAGCAAAACAGTTAAAGTT
This sequence comes from uncultured Campylobacterales bacterium, assembly GCA_964450755.1. Lineage (GTDB taxonomy): Bacteria > Campylobacterota > Campylobacteria > Campylobacterales > JAADDG01 > JAADDG01. Next base: position 6,748 of record CAYVDJ010000002.1, on the reverse strand, counting down.
TATGATAGCGTGATTTGGAGCCAAAAGCATATCAAAACCCTCTCCACCATCAACAATACGACTCAAATCATAACAGACAAAAACATCATTACCGCCACCGCCGAACATCTCATCCTCTCTTTCGGCACTGACAAGTATCTCTCCCTCTTCCGTACCTGTTATGGCATTTCCACTTGCGGCGATAATGGTTACATGAGCATCATTTGAGGGAAGCTGACCGTCTGTAACGCTATATTCAAAAGCTCCTTTCTCAAAAGGGGAATCATCGGGAGTATAATAAAGGTTTGCATAGTGTTCATTGTCTATACTTCCGTCTGCTTCAGTCTCCATCGTACCGTCTTCAACATTTTTAACTTCATACATATAGATAGGATCATTGTTCAAATCATAGTCATTAAATATAAAAGCTCTGTCGGGAAGTTCCATCGTAGAACCGTCTATGATATTTGTCAAAACGATATCATCAACCGCAACAGGCGGCACTTCATAATTGACAAAAAAATCATCATCTGCCTTTGCTTCATTTCCCTGTTCGTCTTTGGCTATCGCTTCTATACTCTGATCACCCAAATCAAGCGGATTTGATTCAGGAACTGTAAATGACCATGTTCCCTCTTCTTCATTCAAAACAACATCGGGATCTTCTCCGATACTTGTATAAACATGATCATTTAAATATACCTCTACAACATTTGCATTGCTGTATGTTCCTTCAAAAGTGGGAGTACCTGTGTCAAATTCATCATAATCTTTTATCGTAATCTCCGGCATATCCGCATCTACGGTAAAATCATCACTTACACTGCTCTCTTTGCCTTTGTCATTTGAAGCCGTAACATCTATCGTATAATCCCCATCATCAAGAGCATCACTATCGGGTACCGTAAAAGACCATGTTCCGTCTCCGTTTATAGAAATTCCCGAATCACTATCGGCACTGCTGTAATGTTCATTGTCCAAAACTATATCTATCTTGTTACCGTTTATGATAGTACCCGTAAACTCCGGCGTATCGTCATGAGTAATCTCGGTATCGTTTATAGTAACAGTCGGACTGTCAAAATCGATAATCAAATTTCCGTCATCTTTTGAACTGTTACCGACATCATCAGTTGCCACAGCTTCAACCGTATAATCCCCTTCAATCAGCTCTTTTACGGTATTATCGGGCAGAGTCCATGTTCCGTCTCCGTTATTTACGGCTTCATACTCCTCTTTATCAACCGTTACCGTGATATGGGCATTGACATCATCAACAGTACCTGTCAAAGGCGGATTATTGTCACTTGTGGTCAAATCATCCACCGTTATAACGGGTGCCGTCGTATCAATCGTTAAATTTCCCTTTCCTTCACCCATATTGCCGTTCAAATCCGTTGCCACAGCCGTAACTTCATAAGTATTATCCAAAAGGGGAGATACCGTATCATCAAGAAGTGTCCATGTTCCATCACCGTTATTTACGGCATCATATTCATGTCCGTCAACCGTTACCACGATTTTTGCATCGGGATTATCAACCGTTCCGACAAGTTCGGGAGTAGAATCATTTGTAACAAGATCATCAACCGTAATAACCGGAGGGGTTGTATCTATCGTCAAAGTAGCATCATCTTTTCCTACATTACCCACTTTGTCTTCTGCGGTTACTATAACTATATAATCTCCACCTTCAAGTTCATGAACCGTATTGTCAGGCAGAGTCCATGTGCCATCACCGTTATTTATGGCATCATACTTTTCTCCTCCCACGGTTACGGTTACTTTTGCATCAGGATCATCAACCGTTCCGCTTAAAGGAGGAGTTTTATCTTTTGTTATAACATCATCTATATTGACTACCGGTGCGGTCGTATCTATCTCTACCGTTCCGTAAGATGTATTTTCACCGCCTTCAGGATTTGTAGCGATAACCGTTACATCATACTTCCCGTCATCCAAAGGAGATATCGTATCATCAGGCAGAGTCCATGTTCCGTCACCGTTGTTATCTGCCGTATAATGTTCTCCGTTTACAATAACATCAATATTTGCATCGGCATCATCAACATTTCCGTTCAAAGGAGGAGTGGAATCATTTGTAATCAAATCATCTACGCTGACATGTAAAATACTTTTGACCAACAGATAGGGAAAACCATTCTCATCTTCCATATTTTTTGATGATTCTATATGATAGTTTTTATAATGAATATCAACATTTTCCAGATTGAGAGAATGTTCGGCATAAAAAGGAGGATTTAAATGATGAGTCAATTGTAAAAACTGATTGATAAAATTTTGATCAAAAAGTACATAAGTATGCTCACCTATTACAAGTTTAAATCCGTTTTCCATAACCATCGTAAAGTTCTCATCGCTGTTTTTACACATAACGATATCATTTATCTCTATAATATCTCCCGTTTTCAGATGCTCTATCGCACCGTTTGCATGTTTTACTAAAACATTTCCTTCAACGGATAAAACTTTACCTACCTTTTTCATCTCTATCCCCTTTAACTCGTTTCTCTCTGATAATTTAAATTATTTCAAAAATAAATTTCTTTTTTGAACAAAGCTATCAATAACTTAATCATTTTATTTATTATATTTTAACATATTTTTTTTAAAGTAAAATAAGATTTAGACTGTTTTGGAAAAATAATAAATTATTTTTTACAATTATTTCAAAAATATTCTTTATATGACAAAAATTGAGATATAAAAGATTGCTGTAAATATTTAAAGTTATGTTTTTATCAATTTTAAAAAATTTTTAAGTAAAAAAAGAGAGTTTTTTGATAAGAGTTGATATTAATTTATGTATTTAAGAAAAATATAATCTATGCTAATTTATATTTTAATCTGAATTTTAGTTTGTGAGGAACAACCTTTTGAATTTCATCCAAATAGGTTTTTATTATAAATTTTTCATCAAATTTATCAAGTACAAGCTTTCTACCGTTTTCGCCCATCAAAAAACGACTCTTTTTATCAAGCAACAACATTTTTTCACAAGCCTGTGCCAGACTCTCTGAACTTTTTGCTTCACACAAAAAGCCGTTAAATCCGTCTTTAACAACATCTATACACCCCACGACATCAGTAGCTATGAGAGGTTTTTGCATAGAAGCGCCCTCAAGCAGACTTTTTGGCAAACCCTCTCTGTATGAAGGCAAAACTACACAATCGGCATCTGCTATATAATCTTCCACCTTAAAAGTACTTCCCAGATATGAAACAGTACCGTTTCTGACCCATTCATACATCTTTTTTTTAGAAATCAGTGTTTTGTTTTCTACTTCAAGAGATCCTAATAATTGAAACTCCACATTATCATATCTTTTTTTTATAATCTTTGCAGCTTCGATATATTCTTCCAAACCTTTGTCTTTTAACATTCTCCCTATCAGTAAAAATACAAATTTATCCCTGTTTTTTCTCTTCTCTCTTGGAAAAAAACGAATAGTATCCACTCCCGATCCCGGTACTATACCGGTACACTCTTTTTTTACAATATTTTTTTTTATAAAAAGATCTCTGTCGTGATAATTTTGAAAAAAAATCTTCGTAGCTTTACTAAAAGAGATTTTATACAAAATCTCCACTATATCAGTTACAAAATTCTCTTTTATAAAAACAGTTCCCAGACCGGTAACAGTATTGATCGCAGGGATATTCAGACTGCTTGCTGCCAAAGTGGCATAAATGTTGGGTTTTATTGTAAAATTGAGTATTAAATCGGGACTGTAAACTCTAAATATTCTCTTAAATTCGTCTATTGTTTTCTTATCTTCAATAATATTGCTTCCTTTTGGATTTACGGAAACATTTTTTATCACAAATCCCTTATCTATAATTTTGGATGTAAACTCATCATACGGAGCTATAAAAAAAAGTTCATAACCTTTTTTTATAATCTCTTCCGCAAGGGTCAATCTGAAATTGTAGATATTAAAAGCACTGTTACTGATAATGGATATTTTTTTCATTATTAAATAGCAATTCTAAACTCTTCATTCACTTGATCAATCTCTTTCTTACCCCAGACACTCTCTTTATCATAATTTTTTGTTGAAAGTAAAAATTCATGCTTTTTACATGACCAGTAAGCCACCATTGCCGTAAAATTTTTAACCTCATTCAAAGAGCAATAGAGATCCGTGCCGAGCTTTACTCTCTCATATTCATAATCGTGTTCCGAAAAACTGACAAACAAAATATTGGGATTTTTATAAGTATGAAGTCTCTCTTTGGAAAGCTTAAATATCTTTTCCATATAACTTGCGATAATCAAACCGCATCTTGGTATCTTTTTGCCTGTTTCATCAACCAGACCAAAAGGCAACATACACTCATCATTCGTACTTAAAAACATCTTCCCGTTATTTTCACAAAACTCATCCAGTTTGTCATTATTCTCTTTTATCATTTTATATGCTCTGTTTTTCATATTTCTTTCAGAAACAAAGGAGACTGATTTTTTATTGACATATCTGTTATTTTCAAAAAGAGAGTCCATTATCTCATCAAGTTCACTCTCTTCAACATCAGTGATATTGTTTATAAGTACAGTCGGAATAATTCTCACATCCTTTTTATAAAGTTGGATAAGCCATTTGCAGATCATATCCGCCAACTGTAAATTGGTTTTTGCCCATAAAAGATTCTCCTCTTTTATCGGAAAAGAGACATGCCCTATCTCAAAAACTATAACAAGGGGCTTTATGCTTTTTTTTATATTAAGGGATATCTCCTCTTTAATACCCAAAAACGAGGATTCTACCCAATCGTTTAAACCTTCATTGTTTAACATTCACTCTCCTTTGTAAAAAAAATATATCATCAAAGTAGAATCGGAAAATAATTGTTAAATTTTAATATAAAAGATATTATAACTAAGTAATATTTATTTTACAAATAGAGAAATAAAGACAATTTAAGTTATCCAAAAAAGTTGCTGCAAAAGTTATATTGCTTAAAGTTATTTATGCTATAATTTCACTTCAAATCCAACCAGAAAGGCGGTGATAGTAATGCCGGGGATTTTAATGCACCCAAACGAATCGTTTGATGAAGCATATAGAAAGTTTAAAAAACAGGTTGACAGAAATCTTATCGTTACAGAAGCTAGAGCGAGAAGATTTTACGAGCCGATGACCGAAAAGCGTAAAAAGCAAAAGATTAACGCTCGTAAGAAAATGCTTAAAAAACTTTATATGCTCAGACGATACGAATCAAGGCTATAAGCTATCAAAAATAGCAATATACAAAAAGTATATTGCTATTGCTTCAACAAATCTCTTAAAAACCGATTTATTATAAAAATTTAATTAGGATACTGTCATGATAAAAAAAATACTTCTGTTTACAGCCGGATCTCTTTTTCTTTTTGCAGCAGAGAATCAAAATATGCAGATGAGTGCAGAGGATATGTTTTTGAAACTAAAACCGAGAATGTCCAAAATGTACACCCAAATGCTACCTGCAATCGACAAAACCAAAAAGTGTATAGAAGAGGCAAAAAGCAAAAAAGATGTACTAAGCTGTGGCAAATTTATGATGAAAGCAAGTGATATGCAAATGCACGAAGAGGTTATCAATCAAAAAATAAGTGATAAAGATCTAAAAGATTTTGAATGGAATGAGAAAATCAAGCAAAAAACACTTGCAGATTTGGAAAAGACAAAAACCCAAATGCAAAAAATGCAAAAATGTATAGACAAAAGTCAAAATATGCAAAGTCTAAATACCTGTATGAAAAAGGTGGGTGTAGAGAGATAAAAACTCTCTTTACGCGCCAAACCTGTAAAATAAACTGTATAAATCCACCTATACAAATATAAAGGTACAAATAACAGATGCTATAATGCTAAAAAAGTGTTATTAGAAGTGGCATAGTTTATGGAATAAAAAGAAATTCAAACTTGATCTTAACTGTACACTATATAAGTTTTTAGAGCTACTCTTAATTTATAAACATCTACTTTTTTACTCTTTTTTCCATGAATCTATCTCTCTATTTTATCGCAAAAAAGGAAATTGAGAAAAATCCCAAAGTGTATTTTTTAATGATCATAATCTGATTTTATATTAAAAATTTTTTAATTGTTTCGTATAGAAACATTTTAAAGTTGATATCCTAAAATAAAAAAGAGGAAATTTTATGATAAATAAAACTTGGCTATAATTTTAAATAAAATATATATTTTTAAGGATTATCATGAAAAAGCTGATTTTAATCGTCTGTTTTTTGGCAACGGGAGTTTTTGCAGGTTCGATTGTGAATGAGGCTTATATAGCTTATCTTGCGGGTGATTATAAAAAAGCATCCAAACTTTGTCAAAAAGCGTGTGACGGAGGAAATGCAGGAGGGTGTAGTAATCTTGGAGTTTTATATGAGAGTGGTCAAGGAGTGAGGCAGAGTTACAAAAAAGCATCCAAACTTTATCAAAAAGCGTGTGACGAAGGATATGCAGGAGGATGTTATAATCTTGGACTTTTATATGCCAATGGTCAAGGAGTGAGACAGAGTTACAAAAAAGCATCCAAACTTTATCAAAAAGCGTGTGACGGAGGATATGCAAAAGGGTGTAATAATCTTGGAGTTTTATATGCCAATGGTCAAGGAGTGAGGCAGAGTTTTTATAAAGCAAAAGATCTTTTTGGGATAGCCTGTGATAAAGGTATAGAGATAGGATGTAGCAGTTATGCCAAATTGAACAGTCAAGGTTACTGAGATTTTAAAATAATTGTATTGGAAAAG
>CAYVDJ010000001.1:0-30441 GCA_964450755.1 uncultured Campylobacterales bacterium | reverse complement strand
GCTTTGCTCTCTACTCCTATGACATTGTCTCTACATCCGGTAAGTCCCACATCGCTTACATAACAGGTTCCCTCTTCTATCATCAGATCATCGGTTCCTATATGGGTATGAGTTCCAAAGATCGCGCTTACTTTTCCTTTTAACATCTCCATCAATGCTCTTTTTTCGCTTGTTGCTTCGGCATGAAAATCTATGATAATATTTTTTATATCCTCATTATGAAGCCTTGAAATCTCCTCTTTTATCGTAACAAAAGGATTATCCACAGGAGGCATTGTAAAATGCCCCATGAGATTTACCACTGCTGTTTTTTGATCGCATATCTTTTCAACCATCACCCCTTTTCCGGGTACGCCCTGGGGGTAATTCAGAGGTCTTATAACAGGTTCGCTTTCCAAAAGAGGAAGGATATCTTTTTTGTCCCATGTATGATTACCGCCCGTCATCAGATCTATACCGGCATTGAAAAGCTCTTTTGCATTTTTGGGAGTCAAACCGCTTCCGTGACTTGCGTTTTCGGTGTTGGCTATAACAAAATCAAGCTCATATTTTTCTCTGATTTTTGGTAAATGGTACTTTATGATACTTCTTGCCGGTCTTCCTACTATATCACCTATAAAACCTATCTTCAAGACTCTTCCTTATGTTTTTTTACTAAATCATTCAGTTTCGCATCTTCGGCAAACCCCGATGGTAAAAGTTCTATATCTCCTGCTTTTTTCAAAGATTTTGCGATAAGAAGAAAAAGTATGCTTCCAAAAGGCATAGCAGTTATCGCCCCTCCAAAACTCATCCTTGCTATATCAGCCAACTGCTCTTTGATAAAACGGCGCTCTTCCTCTTTTTTGTCTTTTTTTGCAAGAAGTTTTATAAGGAGTTTGGTCTCCTCAAGTTCTATATAACTTCCCTCTTTCAGTTTTTTAAATATTGCGTCAATTCTGTTTTTCAAATCTCTCTCTTTCTTAAAAAGCCCAAAACCGTATCCAAAATATCATCATCATCTTTTGTTTTTGATTTTAGATAGAGTTTCTCACCGTTTTGATATGTTATCGTGATATCCTGTCCGTAACTCGAAATGTAGGAGATATCTTTTTTGATAGCCAATATTTTGATGATGATGATATCCAAAAACTGTTTTGTGAAGATATCCATCTTGCCGAAACGATCCGTCATCTCATCTTCTATATCATAAACTTCCGTTATATCCTCACATCTGCTCAGTCTTCTGTAAAGCTCCAGCCTCAATCTGTCCTCGCTTATATAATCACTGTTGATAAAAGCACTGACGGAGAGTTTTATATCAACCTCCTTTTTCAAAATCGGAGTTTTATTCAAAAGCTCATTGACACTCTCCTCCAACATCTTAAGATAGAGTGAATATCCTATATTTTTTATATGTCCGCTTTGGGCTTCTCCTATCAGATTGCCCCCTCCTCTTATCTCAAGATCATGATAGGCAAGTACCGATCCGCTTCCCAAAAACGAATTGGATTCAAGAGCGATAAGCCTCTTTTTGGAATTGTCGTTGAGTCTCTCTTTGTCCTCCACCAAAAAATAACAATATCCCTGTCTTTTGCTTCTTCCGACTCTTCCTCTTAACTGATGAAGATCGGCTATACCGAAATGATCCGCTGATTCCACGATCATCGTATTGACATTTGGAAGATGTATGCCAGATTCAACGATAGATGTCGATAAAAGCATATCATACTCTCCCTCTTCAAATGCCAAAAGCTCTTTTTCGGTAACTGCTGCGCTGATTTTTGAGTGTAAAACCAAAATCTTGAGATTTGGCAGGATCTCTCTTATCTCATCTCTTTTATCCTCTATACTTGCTATTCTGTTATGCACATAAAAGATCTGCCCTCCCCTTCTTTTTTCTCTTAAAATAACCTCTTTTAAGAGTTTTGGATCATACTCTTTGACAAAAGTTCTCACATCCTGCCTCTCATGGGGAGGTGTCAGCATCTGAGAGAATGTTTTTATCGATGAGAGAGCCATATTTAAACTTCTTGGGATCGGAGTGGCGCTCATAGAGAGAATATGAATATTTGCTCTTAGGGATTTTAATTTTTCCTTCTGTTTGACACCGAATTTATGCTCTTCGTCTATGATAACCAAAGCCAGATTCTTAAACTCCACTCCCAACATTGCATGAGTGCCTACACAAACATCAATTCTCCCGTTTTTTAGAGCTTCAAGTATCTCTTTCTTCTCTTTTGCTTTTGTAAATCTGTCAAGTTTTGCGATCTTTACACCATATTTTGAGAGTCTTTGTTTTAGTGTTTTATAGTGTTGGGAAGAGAGCAGAGTCGTAGGAACAACAAAGGCAGACTGATAACCGCTCAGTTTTACCGCAAGGATTATATTCATGGCAACTTCGGTTTTTCCAAAACCGACATCGGCACTCAAAAGCCTGTCCATGACTCTGCCGCTTTTTAACTCTTCAAATGTCTCTTTTACAGCTTTTTTCTGATCATCGGTATATTCAAAATCCGCATCATTTTGAAAAAGAGATATCTCTTCAAAATCGCTTTTTATGCCAAAGCCTTTTGAAAGTTCTCTTTTTGCGGCAATATCTACGATATCTTTTGCTATCTCAAAAAGTTTTGCGGCAACTTTTGCTTTCTGTTTTGCAAAAGTGTTTTTGCCAAGCTTGTCAATCTTCGCCAAAGCGCCGCTTTCACCGATATATCTGCTGATCACATCAAGATTTTCAACCGGTATGAGAAGCTGATCTTCTCCCTGATAAGAGAGAGTTACAAAATCTCTGACCGATCCCAAAACGGTTGTCTGGGTAAGTCCTTTGAATATCCCTATTCCGTGAATTTCATGTACGATATAATCACCCGTTTTTAACTCATCTATCAAGATGGCGGGGCGTTTTCTCTTTTTTCTTTTTACCCTTTTATTGAGAGAGAGTACAACCTCTTTATCGCTTAGGATATTTAAAACGATATCACTGTTTAGAACTTTATATTTCAAGTTCTCAGGAAGTGAAACTCTTTTTAAAACGGCTTCATTTTTGGCAATTATCGTAATGTTTTTATTTTTATGAAAATCCAGAAACGAGGTGATATCGACAGGTTCTATATCTTTATATGTTTTTGGCTCCTGCAACAGTGGAAGTTTTAAAAATCTATCTTTATCAACTTCCTGTTCAAGAAAAACATCCTCTATCTCATCTTTCATAGAAGATACCAGATAACTTTTAAAACTTTTTATATAATCTTGGGCATTCTCTTTTAATGCCCAAAGTCCCAAAGAGGCTATATCTTTAAAAAAACTGTCCGTTTCCAAAAGTTCGCATTCTTGTTGAAGTTTTTTAAAAGATTCATCATCAAGGGCAAAATATGCCGGAATTATCTCAACTTTTTCTATCTCCTCTTTCAGGCTTTTTTGTGTTTCACACTCAAAAATCCTTATGCTCTCTATCTCGGTATCAAAAAATGATATTCTGTAAGGATTTTCACTGTTTACAGGGAAAATATCCAAAATATCGCCCCTGAAAGAGACTTCACCTTTTTCCTCGATAATATCTACAAAATTATAACCCCAGTTATGAAAAGTTCTTTTTAAACTCTCAATATCAACATCATCCGCAAAAGATAAAAAAAAGTTTGAAAAAAGTTCTCTTTTTGGTAAAGGATTGACAACTGTTCTAATCGGAGATATAAGAATCTTGTTTTTTGATTTTGAGTGGTAGTAACCGTTTAAAGCGGTAAAAAGTTCAAATAATTCTTCTTTGTAAACTCTTAAATCACTTTTGTATTTAGCCCTGAAATCGGGTAAGACAAAAGTTTCAAATCCCAAAAAAGAGGCGGCATCTCCTGCCGCTTTGCTCTCTTTTTCGTTCTTTGTTATTAAAAGCTCACAATATGAATTTTTTAAAAATTCATATACACGAGCCTGCAACTTTTAAATCCTCCAAAACTATCCTGATACTGTTATTTTACTACGCTTTTGGCATGTTGTTTTGAATTTGTAAGAACCGATGCTTGAGTGGAATCTTTTTTGGTTTTGCTCTCTCCCTCAAAATATCCGCTTTGTTCGATTACAAGCTGTTTTGCCAATACTTTTCCTATATATCTTCCACCGGCAAGTATCTCGACAGTATTACAGTCGGCATTACCCTCAAAAGAACCGCTTATGATCATTTTATCGGCTTTTAGATCCGCTCTTACCATACCTTTTGAACCGATAGTTACAACATTGTTTGAAACTATCGTACCGGTTACCTCTCCGTCTATATGCAATTTTGTATTCAGTTCAAAATTACCCTCTATTTTCGCGCCCGATGCGATGACCGTCGTTTCTGACGACTGGTTTTGCCTTTTTGTTGTTCCGCCTTTTGCTGCGATTGCAGGAACAGGTCTCGCTGGTGATTTATTGCTTTTACCAAAGAATGCCATGGTACTCTATCCTCCTTTTTAAAGATTTCATCAAAATTAATTATATTCCACCTGACAAAGTTGATAGGATTTAATATCCTGTCCAAAAATCTCACTTCATAATGCAGGTGTGCTCCGGTTGATCGACCGGTATTTCCCAAATGCCCAATTATATCACCTTTTTTAACAAAATCACCTACCTTTACAGGTATATTTTTTGTTAAATGGGCATAAATAGTTTCAAATCCAAAGTTATGGGCTACTTTGACTACATATCCGTAACCGCCTCTGTTAAAACCGGCTGAGATAACTATACCGTCTGCCGGTACTCTTATCGGAAGACCGATTTTACCCCCAAAATCAAGTCCGTGATGGAACTTTTTGGTATGAAAAATCGGATGAATTCTCCATCCGAAACCTGATGTAATATGAGCGCCTTTTACCGGATATCCGTGAGGAAGAGAATTGACTATAACTTTTCTCTCATTTGAAGATATTTTCAACAGATCAAGTCTTGTATCCAATGTACCGCTCTGACTTGGTTTAAGACCTATAAGCTCTTCTATATCTTCAACTTTATCTCTGATATTCTCAAATTCTTCCGTTTTTTGAGTTATCTCATTTTGTAAAAGGCGTTTTTCTTCTCTTAGTTTCAACTCTTCTTTTGCGATTAACTCTTTTTTCTTCTCTATCGTCTCAACTTCATTCATCAAAAAGTTGATAAGATAGAAACTGCCACCCACTATAAAAAATATAAAAACCAAAAAGTATATAATAAACTTTTTTACCGCCTGATGAACCTCATAATGTTTGGTTCCGCTCAAATCAGAAACGGTGATAGTCAATTTATTTTTCATTAAAGACCTTCAAAAATGACTCAACCACCAAAAAAGAACCAAAAACCAGATATTGCTCTTTCTCGTTTATCTTTTGAAAATCACAAAATTCCAAAGACAAATCATTTAAAACTTTTATAATATCTTCCTTTTTTGCAACCCTTTGATCTTCAAAAGATATGATCTCGACCCTTTTTACAACAGGCTTTAAAATCTTCAAAATCAAAGAGAACTCTTTGTCTTTTAAACTGTTATAGACAAGAACTATCCTTTTGCCTTTAAAATGTTCCAAAAGAACTTTTGCCGCCAAAGGATTATGTCCTACATCAACAGTTACATTATCTGCAATCTTTTGACATCTGCCAAACAGTGAAATCCCTTCTATCTTACCTACATCGACACTATGTCCTAAAAATTTAACCGCTGATAGTGATAAAGTCAAATTTTTATAGAGGAAAGAGGGTAATTTTTCTTTTCTGATAAATCTACCAAATAATATTAACTCATCATTTGTTAAAAAATGATTATATAGATAGACTTCTATATTTTTTTCAAGCTTGATTTTCTCTGCTTCAGCATAAACTTCAAGATATTGTTGTTCACCTATAATCAGACTTTTTTGTGCCGCATTTAGCTTAGTTCTTGCTATCTCTTTTATACTGTTACCTAAAAAATCTCTGTGATCATAGTCTATAACGGTACAAAGAGTCAAAATATTGTCAAATACAGCTGTCGCATCATACTCTCCGCCAAGACCGGCTTCAAGTATGACATACTCATTATCCTGCATTGCCATCATTGCCAAAAGAGTTGTATATTCAAAATACGAGAGAGTTTCCTGAAAAAACGGATCTAAAACAGATAAAAGCTTTTCATGACTCTTTTCTAACAGTTCATCACTGATATTTTTACCGTTTATCCAGATTCTTTCGTTAAAATCAAGTATATGAGGAGATGTATAATGAGCAGTTTTAAATCCCGATTTATAAAGAAAGTATGCCAAAAATCTACCACTGCTCCCTTTGCCGTTGGTTCCTACTATATGGATAATTTTGGGAAGCGAAAAATGCTTCTTTACACTCTCCCATGCCTTTGGCATTCTTGTATAATCAATCTCTTTATAAAAAAGAGGTTTGTTATCCAAAAAATCTTTCAAACTCATCCAAACTCCGGCATTATCTTGTTTCTACCGGAATTTTTGGCTTTATAAAGCATCTCATCCGCAGAGTTTATAGCCTCTTCGAGGCTTTTATGATCTTTTCTCTCCGTTACTCCCCCGCTTATGGAAACATAGATTCGTTCATTTTTATATATAAAACGGTTTGATTTTACAAGAGTTCTCATTTTGTTTGCAAATTTCAATGCACCTCTTAAAGTAACATTCGGCAGTACCACCACAAACTCTTCACCGCCGTATCTGCCAACAATATCTACTTCTCTTGCATATTTTTTAAATAACTCTCCGATACTTTTAAGTATAACATCTCCCGCTTCATGTCCATAGGTATCGTTTATTATCTTGAAGTAGTCAATATCAAAAAAACAGATGGAAAAATTGGTACCGTATCTTTTATATCCCTCTTCTGCTTTATGCATCTCCTCTTCCAATCCCCTTTTTGAGAGAATTGAAGTCAAAAAGTCTATCTTTATCTCTTTTTTTGCAACATGAAGGGCTTTTTCCAACTTTTTGACTCTATTGTAAAGATGTTGTATGACAACCTGATTATTCTCCATTCTTGAAGAGAGATTTTCTGTTTCAATCTCCAATGACTGGGCTATTTTTAAAAGTTTCTTTTGAATGGTTTCTAAAGTATCTTCTTTAAAATTGGTATTTTTTATATCATTTGTTATCTTTTTTATTTTCTCATTGCTGAGATTGCTCTTTTTGACCAAATCGATAATTTTAAAAGAGATATCTTCCAAAAGAGAATCAAGTACCGTTACTTTCTCTTTTACCTTCTCTTCATCAAGTTTTTTCCTTCTTACAATCATCTTTTTGATATCTTCCAAAAAAGAGTCAACAACCAAAGATTCCGGAGAATTTTGCAACTCATAACTTATAACGGCAAGTTCATCATCAACTTCCGAAGCTATCGAGGGAACAAGTGCTGCTATCATAACAGGCGCTATTTTGGAATAGACCTTTTTTGTTGATTCATCACACTCTTTTGAAAAACATTTCAGTATCTCTTCAGTCATTAAGCGAAGATCTTTTTTGTTTGTTCTGCAATATACATCCAGCTTTTCAAGATAGGAATCATCATAAGAGGTAATAAAATTAAACCATTTGTTTTTTATCATCTCAATTGATTTGGTATCAACGGTATAATTTATTCTGTCAAGAGATATACTTGCAAGTTCACTTGCCTCTTTGTCATGTAAAAGAGTGATGGCCTGTAAAAGTCTTTTTATAAGTACGCTTAAATGAGTTATATGGGTATTGCTCTCAAGATTTGTTGAACGGTTAAGATAACCTATCAAAAAGGAGAAAAAATCATCAACCTCTCTTATAGAGAATTTTTTAGCCTCATTTTGGATTACGGGATCAAGTTTTTTTGTATATTTTTCTATCTTTTGACAATCTTCAACAATATAGCCTCTTTTTTTGGCAATAAGACAGAAACTTTTGTAATAATTATCAGGCGTTAACAATTCACGATTTTGATTTATCAGTGCTATTGCCTCTTTGGCAATATCATTTATTGTCATTTAACAGACCCTTTACTCCTATTACCGATATAAATTCTCCTATTGCCTTTTTGGAAGCAAATTTTATGGCTTCAAATCTTTTTGTATCCGAAATTACACTATTTGATTCTATCGGAAAATCATACTCTCCGCTTGTTATAATCGTCTCATCCTTTTTTGGAGATATATATCGCGTATTTAGATCAACATGTGTTTTGTATGCTATTACAAAACCGTTCTTGTCATACTGTATCGGCTCAAACTCAACTTTTTTTAATTTTACATAAAGTCTTACATCGGCATTTTGTTTTGTTGTCAATCTGGCATGAAGTTTGCTGACTATTACCTCATTTATCGCATCTTTGATCAAAACGGTATTTTCGGGATCCTGGAGTGATGACTCCACATTGACATATATCTTTTCTCCCAATACCTCTTTTGAATAGTAAGATACCGGTTTATAACCGCATCCGGAAAAAGAGAGGATAATAATCAAAGCAAACAATCTAAAAAACAAATTTAAAACCTTTTTATACTCTATTTGACAACCAGATTGACCAGTTTATTTGGCACATAAATCTCTTTTACGATATTTTTACCTTCAAGCCATTTGGATACATTCTCTTTTGCCGCCAGGATAATCTGCTCTTTTTGAGTATCTTTGGCTATCTCCATATCACCTCTTTTTTTACCGTTGACACTGACTACTATCGTTATCGTATCCTCTTCAAAAACTTCGTTTATGATCTCTATATTACCAAAATTTTTAAGATCAAAGAAATTTTCACTCAGTTCAAAACAGATATGCGGAATAACCGGCTCCAAAACATTCAAAAGAATAAAATATCCCTCACTCCAGACAGCCTCATTTTTTTGATCACTCAAAGCGTTCAAAGCTTCCATACAGGCAGCTATCATTGTATTGAAAGCATAACCGTTTTTATAGACTTCATGGGATTTTTTCAAAGCTTCATACACTTTTTTTCTTGCATATTTCTCCTCTTTTGACAAAGAGGCATGATCAATTTTTGGAATCTCGCTGCTTTTTTGAACAAACCTGCTTCTGTCCACAAAACGCCTTATAAATTTAAAAGAGCCTTCAACCGCACTGTCATTCCACTCAATCTCTTTTTGCGGAGGCGCTGCAAAAAGGATAAAAAGCCTTGCCGTATCGGCTCCGTATTTTGCTATCAGATCATCGGGATCTACGATATTTCCTTTTGATTTGCTCATTTTGGCACCGTCTTTTAAAACCATACCCTGAGTCAAAAGATTTGTAAAAGGTTCATCAACCGATACATATCCCAAATCTCTCATCACTTTTGTAAAAAATCTTGAATAAAGAAGATGAAGTATCGCATGTTCTATTCCGCCTATGTATTGATCTACACTCATCCAGTAATCAACACTCTTTTTATCAACAACCTCATCTTCCCAAAATTTTCTCGGTGTGGCATATCTTAGAAAATACCAGCTCGATTCAACAAAGGTATCCAAAGTATCTGTTTCTCTTAGAGCATCTTTTTTGCATTTTGGACATTTGATATATTTCCATGAAGGATGATTGTCAAGAGGATTGCCCTCCCCTTTTATCTCTACATCTTCAGGCAAGGTTACAGGAAGAGTACTTAAATCAGCCTCGACGGTACCGCAATTTTCACAATGTATCAAAGGTATCGGAGTTCCCCAGTATCTTTGACGGCTGAGTCCCCAATCTCTTAGCTTGTAATTGATAACTTTTTTACCGATCCCCTCTTTTTCAAATCTCTCTATGATCTTCTTTTTTGCCTCAATATTTAAAATTCCGTCAAAACCATCAGAATTTATCATTATCCCCTCATCCGTAAATGCTTCATCTGAGTTGATATCTCTCTCTTTTGGCTTTATCACATATCTCACAGGCAGATCATATTTTTTGGCAAATTCAAAATCTCTCTCATCATGGGCAGGAACACTCATCACCGCTCCGCTTCCGTATTCAACGATAACAAAATTGGCTATCCATACAGGAATCTTCTCTTTTGTCAAAGGGTGAAGTGCAAAAAGAGAGGTTTTTATACCCTCTTTCTCTCTTGCTCCTCTCTCTCTTGGAGGAACGGACTGCATTTTTACGATCTTCTCTTTTGTCTCTTTGTCAATGATATCGGATTTTAAAAGTTCCAAAACGATCTCATGTTCCGGTGCAAGTGCCGCATAGGTAACTCCGTAAATCGTATCGGCTCTTGTTGTAAAAACTCCGAATTTTTCTATTTTGTTATTCAGTATCTTTTTTGATTCATCGGTAAGTTCAAAGTCAAATTCCAATCCCTCACTTCTTCCGATCCAGTTTCTCTGCATCGTAACAACCTGATTTGGCCATCCTTTTTCAAGCTGTTTTAGATCATCCAAAAGTTCCTGGGCATAATCTGTTATTTTTGCAAAGTACTGATACATCTCTTTTTGAATGATAGGATTGTCACATCTCCAACAACACCCCTCTATCACCTGCTCGTTTGCCAAAACGGTATGGCATTCCCTACACCAGTTTACAAGAGACTTTTTACGATAAATCAAACCTCTTTGCCACATCTGTATAAAGATTTTCTGCTCATGTTTTGTATAGAGTTCATCACAGGTTGCAAACTCTCTCTCGCTTGAAAAAGAGAGTCCAAGACTCTTAAACTCTTTTCTCATATACTCTATATTGGAATATGTCCATTTTTTCGGATGAATACCGTGTTTTATAGCGGCATTTTCGGCGGGCATACCAAAAGCATCCCAACCCATCGGATGAAGTACATTAAATCCTCTTTTTGCGTAAAATCTCGCAAAAGCATCGCTTATCGTGTAGTTTCTGACATGTCCCATGTGCATCCTGCCGCTTGGATACGGAAACATACTCAGGATATATTTTTTTGGTTTTTTATAATCTTCTTCAGGCTCAAATGCCCTTTTCTCTTCCCAGATTTTTTGCCATTTTTTTTCAATCTCTAACGGCTTATACTCCATATAAATTCCTCTGTTAAAATTCTTCTTTGCTTTTTGCAGCCTCTATCAGAACAAGAGCCATGGAAAAAACATTCGCCACAACCGCACCTATGGCAAGAGCGATGGCGGCTTTCATATTTTCTGTTAACTGCACATATAAAAAGGCGGGGATAAGGTGCAAATCCGCAACAAGCGAACTTGCAAAAAGCTCTGCCGCCAAAATATTTTTAACGCCTATCTTTAAAAGAGTCGATACGAGGTTGATAGAAGCGGCTATAAACAGAGTTACACTGTTTTCTTCATATAAAAAACCGGCAGTCGTCGTAAGACTCATCAAAGCAAAAAATGTATATACAACCTTTCCCCAATCCATCTTAATTCCTTTTTATCAGACTACTCCGCCTTCGTACATCTGTCTCATTTTCTCTTTTTCTCTTTCTCTTTTCTCTTTTTCAAGCTCTTTTTGTTTAAATTTTGCTACATCAAAACCAAGCCATTTAAGAAAAGGAGAAGCAATAAAGATCGAACTGTATGTACCTACTATGATACCCACCAAAAGAGTAAAACTAAAACCTCTGATGATCTCTCCTCCAAAAAGATAGAGAGTCAAAACAACAAAAAATGTCGTTAATGAGGTAAGAGTTGTTCTTGATAGAGTTTTGGTTACGGAATCATTGATGATCTCAAACAGATTCATCACTTTTGTCTCTTTGATACCCTCTCTGATTCTGTCAAAAACGATAATCGTATCATTTAGAGAATAACCCATGATCGTCAAAATTGCCGCCAAGATATCGAGATTGACATCAATTCCGACAAGAGAAACAAATCCCAAAGAGATAGAAACATCATGGATAAGAGCCAATATCGAGGCAAGACCAAAACGCCACTCAAATCTGAAAGCAACATAGATCAAAATGGCAATTATCGAAAGAACCATAGCCATCAAACCTTTTTCTCTAAGCTCGTTTCCGACTTTTGGTCCAACCATATCAACTCTTCTGACCTCAAATTTTCCTGTTGATTTCAAAAGTCCTCTTACTTTGTCTCCTACATCCACTCCTACCGAAGAAGAGCTTGTCGAAAATCTTATAACAATTTCATTGGGAGATCCAAACTCCGTTATAGAGGCATTTTTGAACATTTTGTCTTTTTTGATACTCTCTCTTATATCTTTTATCGGAGCTTTATGATCATATCTGACTTGCACAAGAGTACCACCCGCAAAATCGATACCGTAATTAAGACCTTTTGTAAACAAAAGAGCAAAAGAAGTCAAAATAAACAAAATAGATATCGCAATAAATATCTTGCTTTTACCCATAAAATCATAAATTTTACTGCTTTTAAAAATTTCCATCTACTTAGCCTCCCTTTTTATACCAAACCAAAAACCAAGCTTTTTACTTCTCTCTATTTTTGGAAGCAGATATTCATAGATACCGTGTGTACCCAAAATCGCCGTTAGCATAGAGGCCAAAATTCCTATACTCATTGTAATGGCAAAACCTTTTATCGGTCCCGTACCATAGGCATAAAGTATGACAGCCGCGATAAGTGTTGTGATATTTGCGTCCAAAATGGCACTCATGGCATTATCATAACCTTTATCTATCGCTTTGCTGACGGTTGCTCCCTGATGGAAAAGTTCACGAATCCGCTCATTGATAATAACATTGGCATCTACCGCCATACCGACGGTCAAAACGATACCCGCCATTCCCGGCAGTGTCAAAGTGGCACCAAAAAGCGCCATAACGGCAATAATTAAAAAGAGATTTGCAACCAATGCAATATCCGCTATCAATCCCGCCATTCCGTAATAGACAACCATAAAAACAACAACAAGTAAAAACCCCAAAACCAAAGCCATAAAACTTGCTTTTATGCTGTCGGCACCAAGAGAAGGACCTACACTTCTTTTTTCAAGCATGACAACCGGAGCCAAAAGCGCACCGCTTCTTAGAGCGATAGCCACATCATGCGCCTCTTCCACTGAAAAACCGCCGCTTATCTGACCGCTTCCTCCGCCTATCCTCTCTCTGATAACCGGTGCCGAATAGACTTTGTTATCCAAAACGATAGCAAGATGATTTCCTACATTCTTTCCGGTAAAATCGCCAAATATCCTCGCTCCGGCACTGTTTAAACTGAAATTGATAACAGGCTGATTGGATTGGTCAAATGCCACTCTCGCATCTGTCAGCATACTTCCGTCAAGTATGGGAACCTCATGCACAAGATGTTTTACCTTTTCGCTTTTTGCATCAGGAAGAATCAAATCCCCATACTCTTCCGCTTCCGCTTCATTCATCTTGTAAACCTGATCTGCATGTTTTTCATCTATCGCCATGAGTTGCAAATGAGCGGCTTTTGCTATAAGTTCTCTTGCTCTTTGTTCCTGTTCGGGAGTTTTTATACCGGGGAGTTCAACCAAAATCTTGTCTTTGCCCTGTTTGGCAACATTTGGTTCTGCAAGTCCGAACTGATCAAGTCTGTTTCTTATCGTATCAACCGCCTGTTTGATAGCATACTCTTTGACAGACTCTTTCTCTTTGGGAGTAAGAGTTAAGACATATTTACTACCATCTTGTTTTAACTCTATACCTTTAATCTCTTTTAACATCTTCTCAATTTTTGGTCGTTCATCTTCATCCAAAAGAGTAAATTCTACCTGATTGGATTTAACTCTTAGATCATCTATCAAAATCTCTTCATCATCCGTAAAATATTTGATGGAAGAAGCGATAGATTTTAGTTTGGATTTTAATGCCTCTTCTGTTTTGACACCAAGAAGCATATGAAGACCGCCTTGTAAATCCAACCCCAGTGAAATTTTTGCACCTTTATCAAGCTGTAAAAAGCTCGGAATGGAAAAAACCAATCCAAAAATAAATGCCAATGCAAAAATAACCAATCTGTAATTTAGCATTTTTCCCATTAATCTATCTTTTTAGAAATATAGTCTTTGGAAATTTTAACTATCGTATTATTGCTTATCTCAGCTTTTATATAATCCTCTTCCGCCTTTACCACTTCACAAATTAAGCCTCCGTTTGTTATAATCTTGTCGCCTTTTTTCAAAGACGCCAACATCTCTTTGTGAGTCTTAGCCTGTTTTTGTTGTGGGCGTATGATCAAAAAGTAAAAAATCGCAAATAAAATAATCAGTGGGAACAATGAAGCTAAAATATTACCTCCGCCTTGCATATCCATCCTTTACATTAAAAAATTTAAGGCAGTATTTTACCATTATTTTTATAATAAAAGGCTTTTTTTCAGCCTTCTTGTTGTCTCTTTTCATTTATCTTGACTTTTTTACAATAAAAATTCCTCTTATCGACACCGTTTGTGCAATAGCAGGTTTTTATATGCTCTTGAAAGAAAACCGTATGGTTCTTTTTTGGAGCGGTTTTTTTACAGGGATATTTTGGTTTTACTGGGTAGGATTTTCGTTTAGATATTATGATCTTGATTTTGTTATACCTTTGATGATTCTTTTTGGCGCTTTTCTTTACGGAACTATTTTTTGGATCATAGGACTTTTTCAAAACCCTCTGCCAAGGGCTGTTTTACTGCTTTTGCTCAGTTTCATACATCCTTTGGGATTTAACTGGTTTATCCCCGAAGTTACTTTGACAGACAGTTTCACAGGAGTTTTAAAATGGCAATTTGGACTTTTTTTATTATCGATAATCTTTTTTACAGAGTTGAAAAAATATTATAAAATCTTAGCTCTCATACCCTTTTTACTCTCTCTAAATCATCCTTCCCATTTAACACTTCCTCATCTAAAGATAAAACTGACTCAACCAAAACTCTCTCAGAAAATAAAATGGGACAAAAAATATCTGCCCGATATCATCAAAAAAAATCTCTTGGATATAAAAGAGGCGATAGATGAAAAATATGATCTCATAATTTTGAGTGAGAGTATATTTCCTCTCTATCTTGACAGAAATCCGAATCTGATGGAGACATTGAAAGAGCTTTCAAAAAAGATAACGATTGTAACAGGTTCTCTCTCTTACAGAGAAGGAAAATATTATAACTCCACCTACTATTTTACAGATACAAATGTTACGATAGCCGATAAAGTTTTGTTGGTGCCCTTTGGTGAAGAGGTGCCTTTGCCAAAATTCATCGCAAAATATATAAATGATATCTTTTTTGACGGAGCAAGTGATTATTCAACTGCTGAAAATCCGGTTGATATAGATATAAAGGGATACAGATTTAGAAATGCCATCTGCTATGAGGCAACAAGAGACGAACTTTACAAAAATGCTCCCTCTTATATGATAGCTATCAGCAACAATGCATGGTTTACTCCTTCGATAGAACCAAATCTGCAAAAACTGCTCTTAAAATATTTTTCCAAAAAGTACAATATAGTGATTTTTCATTCGGCAAATATGGGAATAAGCAAAGTAATCATGCCTTAGAAGGAGATAGAGGCACGGCGATAAGCCGGGTTCTGTCGTTGGGTGATTATTCATCTAACCTCTATCCTGCGATAGAGTTTTAGCGAAGAGTTAAAAATATGAGACAATAACCATACTCTTCTTGCTGCGGGTTGGGTTTACCCGGCTGCTTTTGTTACCAAAAGCACCGGTGGTCTCTTACACCACCGTTTCACCCTTACCTCTGTAAACAGAGGCGGTCTGCTTTCTGTTGCACTTTCCCTCGACTTGCGTCGGCCGTCCGTTAGACGGAACCCTGTCTCATTGCAGCCCGGACTTTCCTCTTGAATATTCAAGCAATCACCTGCCGTACCTCTTTGAATGGATAGTTATACTATACCCTAATTTTTTTTGTGTGTCAACTCCTCCAATAAAACAGTTGCATAAGAGCCTTTTGGAAGGTCAAAAGAGAATTCAAACCACGCATTTTCCTCTTTATAAACACTCTTTATATTCTGAGGCCAAATCCATGCAAATCTTCTGCCGCCTTGCATTTTATCAAGATACTCTTCACACTCTCCAAAGAAATTTTTCTCTATTTCTGCTGCCAATCCTTCGGCTCTGACTGCTTTTTTGCCGGGCAGTACTCCCGTTAGCGTAATCTCTTTTTGCATAAATCTTTCAGATTCCTCTTCTGTATCATTACATAAAAATACTCTTCCATAAGGATAGTGGTGCAAAACATCTCCCGGAAGAAGTTTGCAAAAACTTTTTTGTCTTTTTATCTGTTTAATCGTATCTTTATTGAAATCAAAAACATTCTCAAGCTCTTTTTCATTAAAAGAGGCAAAAAATTTGTTTATCTCAACCCTCCTGCTAAGCCAGAGATTAAAAAGATGACTTTGATAGGCACTGATATAAAAATTTCTCATCTTTTTGTTTCTCTCTCTTCTTTTACCTTCCAAAATCTCTCTGCCTGTCAAAAAGTTGTTTTTCTCTTTTCCAAATCTCTGATAACCAAAATAGTTGGCAATCCCCTCTTTTTCAAAGATTGATAAAATATTTTTTATCTTTTTGGCATCAGCTTTATTTGTTTTTTTTAATCTGATAAAAAAATTATTTCCCTTTAGATGTCCGATTTTAAGCTTGTTTGTATGATACCTTCTATCCAAAATTTTGATTTTGTCATGATGAAAGTTATCTATCTCTTTCTCTTTTTTTTTGGGCAAAGAGATATACTGCACAGTCATTCCCTCTTTGTCTTTAAGTCCTGCATAACCAAATTCCTTTACTTTAACCCCGGTCTGTTCGCTGAAAGCTTTTAACATCTCCCATGTCGTCATATCTTTTTTACGAACATGAAGGATTAGATGTTCACCCTCTCCTTTAAATTCATAAAGAGGAATTTCACTTACAACAAAATCTTTTGAATTTTTGGAAAAATGAACCTCTATCGGAGAATGAGAATAGGCAAAAAGTCTGTTCAAAACTGTTCCTTTAAAAATGGTGTGATTTGCATATATTTTTATATCTGCCTCTTTTTGCTTTGGCAAAAAGAGTGATTTTTGTTCTTGTCATTTTGGATATATTTAAAATCTTTTTTAAATTTTCAGGAGAGAAGGAGAAAAGTATCTCATACTCTTCCCCGCTGCATAAAATTCTTTTATCAAACTTCTTTGTAAAATCAAATCCTTTTTTGCTTGACAAAGAGAGTCTTGAGAGGTCTTTGCCAAGTCCGTCGGATATATCCATTGCTGCATTTATATATGAAGAAGCTTTATAAAAAAATCTGTCTTTTAAAACAGGTTTTATAAATTTTGAAGAGGAATTTACTTTAAAACCCCTAAGCAGTCTGTCAAGATCCCTTTTTGATCTTCCCAAATCACCGGTATAGGCTACTATATCCCCCTCTTTTACCCCGCTTCTGTAAATCGGTTTTTTGGTATGGGAGATCAAAGTTATGGAGATATTCAGTCTCTCTCCTCCTACCGTATCTCCCCCTATGATCAAAAATCCAAATTCCAACGCTGTTTTGTTAAATCCCTCCCACAGCTCTTTCATCATAGCTGTTGAAAAAGATTTTGGAATTTCTATGCCTATTAAAGCATATTTTACTTTTGCATTCATAACAATAGCATCGGAGATATTTACAAGCATACTTTTGGCAGCTATCTCTTCCAAACTCATCCACTCTCTTTTAAAATGGATATTTTCACAAAAGAGATCTTTTGAATAAACCCACTCTCCTGCTACCGCCCCGTCATCTCCGATAAATCTGTTTTGAAAATTGGATATAAAAAGAGATTCTCTGTCTCCAAGCCTTCTAAAAGATCGCCGCACTCATATAACCTACAACGGACGAATTATCACCGGTAATATCTCCGCTTGTCTGGTAATTCAGTATCTGAACACCAAGTTCAAGCTCTTTTGCCGCTCTTATCAGTGCTTCCATACCGATAATTCCACAGGCTTCACAACCGTTTTTAAGTCTTTTTTCATCAAGAGCATAAACGGCATTGATACAGATACTGTCAAGTCTGTTTGCTTTTTGCTGTTCATGATAGTGACTCAAATCGGTACTGATAATAACCACATTGTCTTTGTCTTCCAAAAGATATTTGACCATTGCCGCCAAACGAACAGGATCTTCGTTGGAATATACAAATTCAATCACTTTGATATTTGGAAAATAGTACTTTAAAAACGGCATCTGAACCTCACTACTGTGTTCGGCATGAGCATTTTGGTAAAAACCAAAAGGAAATTTGCCTTCCAACTCTTCCAAATATTTTCTGTCTATTTCAAAATCTCCGCAAGGAGTTTCATATTCATCAAAATAGCTCCCGCTTGTTCCTTCAAAATATACTCTATGACTAGGACCTATAACAACGGCTCTTTTAAATGAGCTGTTTTGTAAAACTTTGTAGGCAATATTTGCCGTAAAACCCGAATAGACATAACCCGCATGGGGTACTATAACCGCTTTTGGAGAGATTTTGGGTAATTCATCTCCGTTTAAACTTTTTTCCAAAAGAGTATTAAACTCTTCAAACATATTTTCACACTCTTTGCACCCTGCCGGATAAAATGCCCCGTTTACACTCATACTCCTTTTCATAATATGCTCCCTTTAACAATTATATCGGTAATTCTACCTTCAATTTGTTCATTATAGTATAGCGAATTTTTACTTTTTTGGAGAGCTTTATATGAAGGGTCAAATAAAACAAGGTCTGCTCTGTATCCCTCTTCTATCTTTCCTCTATCCTCAAAACCTAAAATTTTTGCAGGATTGAGACTTATTTTTTCAAATAATTTCTCAAAATCGATGATCTCTTTTTTAATCAGATAAGTGTAACAAAGAGGCAGAAAATCCCTCAGCGAATCGATACCGTAATGCGCTTTTTCAAAAGCCACATCTTTGTAAACAACGGATTTTGGAGAGTGCAAAGATGTAATCGTATCTATTTTATCATCCTTAAGAGCCTCTATCAGCTTTTTTCTCTCCTCCTCTTCTCTTAAAGGGGGCATGATTTTGGCAGCAGTATTAAAATCATCACAACAGAGATCATTTTTTATAAGATGATGAATGGAAACTTCACAAAATATCTTGTCATAACTCTTTTTAACATCCTCGACAAGCTCTATTGATTTTTTGGTAGAGAGACTTTGAAAAAGAATTTTCGTATCATAATAAAGAGCCATCTGGGCGATTTTGGCTACTTCACTTATCTCACTTATCTTGGAAATTCCGGGCAATCCGAGCCTGAATGAAACTTCCGATTCATTCATCACTCCGCTGTCATTTAACTCAGGATTGTTGCAAAAAGCAAAAAGAGGAATATCTTTCATCTTGGCATACTGCATAACCCTTCTCATGATATTACCGTTTACGGCTGATTTATTAAAAAGGATGTCCGAGCCGTATTTTAAAAGTGTAGAGATATTATTTAACTTCTCATCACCACTTGCGGCAATAGAGAGGATAAGATCTACTTTGCTTTCCTGAACTATTTTTGCACTTAGAAATTCAAGAACTGTTTCATTATCGATGGAAGGAGTAAAATCCGGCATCAAAACAAAAGTGGTAACTCCCCCCGTCAAAGCATTTTCAAAAAGACGGTTGAGATTTTTTCTGTTTAGTTTGTCATTGAAAAGACGGACATTTAAATCTATCATTCCCGGAAACAAAAAAAGTCCTTCGGCATCGATAAATTCATCTCCAAGTGTTGTAATAGCGGTAGATATTTCAATTATTTTATCATCAGCTATTTTTACATCCACCTTTTTTTGTACTCCATCTCTTATGACAGTTGCATTTTTTATTACCATCTCTCACCGCTCTCTTTTACTCTTTTTAGATAGTCCAAAAATTCTTTAGGTTCTTTGTAACCAACAACTTCCAAATCTTTGAGTTCCTTTCCGTCTTTGAAAAAGATGATTCCAGGAGGTCCGAAAAGTCCAAAACGCTTTAGAAGTTTTTTATCTTCATCGCTGTTGTTGGTTACATCAATACGATAAAGTTCAAAACCTTTCATCTCTTTTATAACCTCTGCATCTTTAAAAGTGATATTTTCAAACTCTTTGCAGGAAGTACACCATTTTGCGCTAAAATCTATCAAAAGAGGTTTTTTACTGTTTTTTACAATGTTTTCAAGCTCTTTCAAAGTCGATATCTTTTTAAAATCAATCTCTTTGGCATACTCCTCAGGGGAAGTCGATAAAGATTTGGTGCTTTTTAAAGTTAATTTTTCAAGAGGATCAAAAGGATTTGTAGCATGAGTAAAAAAACCTACAAATAAAAAGAGAGAATAGACAAGAAAAAATACTCCTATGGATTTGATAAATTTACTCCATCCGCCAACCCCCTCTTCCAGAGATTCAAGCGCTCCCATATAAACAGCGCTTCCCAAAAACAAAAATCCCCATAAAAGCATCGTAACATCACCCGGAAGAATTTTATCAAGCATCCAGATAGCAATTCCAAGCATAACAACACCAAAAACATAAGAGACTCTTGTCATCCAGACACCCGGTTTTGGCATAAATTTACCCGCTCCTACACCAATAAGCAAAAGAGGAACTCCCATACCCATACTCATCACAAAAAGAGCCGATCCTCCGAGTAAAACATTACCCGTTTGACCTATATAGATAAGAGCACCCGCAAGAGGAGGAGCAACACAGGGACCTACTATCAAAGCCGATAAAAATCCCATAACGGCAATCCCCGCAATACCGCCTCCTTCGGCTTCATTTGATTTTTTGGAGAGTTTTGACTGCCATGAAGCAGGAAGAGAGATCTCATAAAAACCGAACATAGAAAAAGCAAGGGCTACAAATATGGCACTGAATGTTACAACTACCCACGGATTTTGCATAGCGGTTTGGAGGTTACTGCCAAAAAGCGCCGCCAATATTCCGGCTATCGTATAAGCTGCCGCCATAGAGAGAACATATATCAAAGACAGGAAAAAACCTCTTTTTGCATTCATCTTCTCTTTTGACTGAGAAACGATAATGCTTGACAAAATAGGTATCATCGGGAATATACAGGGTGTCAGTGCAAGTAAAAGCCCAAAACCAAAAAATGTGATCAGGATAAGCCATATATTACCACCTGCCAAAACACCTGCGATCCTGTCCTGTTCGGAGCCTGAAATTTCTTTTTTTGTTGAAGTTTTTGAGATGGAGGAGACAAGAGGAAAAGAGAACTCTTTTTTCAAAGGTGCATAGCAAAGTCCGACTTCCGAACATCCCTGATAATCAATCTCAAGCTTGAACTCCTTTGCATTTGGCAGTTTTTCTTTGACAAGAGAGAGAGGAATATCAACTCTGATATTATCTCTATGAACTGTAAATTCATGAAATTTAACAGGCAGAGGAAGTTTAAGTTCTTTTGTAAGATCGATTTTTTCGGGAGATATGATTTTGTAATGAAGTTTGTCATCATAGATGTATATTTTATCTCCCAAATCAATTTTCGTATGAATTACTCCGTTTTCAAGTTTTGCCCCGATTTTAAATGCCTCATTGGGATCCAAAATCTTTTGCTGTCCCAAGGCATAGGCAAAAACTGTCAATATCATAAAAAGTAACACTGAAGCTTTTTTTATCATTTTCTCCCTTTTAAAGAAACATTTTCAATCGGGATAATTGTAGCATAGATAAAAAAAAACCTTGCTTACTTTTTTAGAGGTTCAATTTTACTTTGGGTATCAGTTCCTCTTCGCTTTTGTCGTTTTTCTTTTTATTCCACTTTTTATGATAGTTTTTTGCTAGATAGTTGATAATCAGATTATATGTTTTTTTATCAAGTTTCCAGAGTCCAAAACCCTTTTGCATAACTCTTATCTTCATTGCCCAAAACTTTTTGTCTCCTCCGTTTTGAACGATAAATCTACCGGTATGACAAACGATACAGTTTTTCTTCACCTCTTCCAAACCTTTGTCTATTACAATTCCCGCTTCGGGATCTATATGGAGTTTTGAACTGCCGTATAGAGAGAGTGAGACAAGATAGAAAAATCCCATAACCAAAAAATATCTTTTCAAAATGTTTAACATCTGTTTTTCCTTTAATATAAATCCGCTAAATCTTCATACATTCTCACAACTTTGTTTGATTTTTTCATAAGAGGAATGTTTAAAGAGACAAGACGGCTTAAATCTTCACGATTTACATCCTCTTTAAAAATGACCGGAATCATATTCATCCAGATAGTTTTTACCGCCAAAAGCTCTTTTCTTATATGAGAAACGGCAACGGGAGAGAGACCTCTTTTTTCGTTTCCGTCAAGAAGACCTCTCAAAGCTCTGTCAAAAAGTATGAAACTTCCTCTTAACTTACCTTTGTTTGCCTCTACATTGATTCCGTTTAGGATAAGCAGTTTCTCTTTTACTATCTTTTGTGAAAGCATACTCTCTCTTCCTGCAAAATCGATAGCATTGATCATGGAATCTGTAAGTTTGTTGTCAAAATTATCTTCATTTTTAACCATTAAAAAGAGTCTGTTGGAAACTCTCAAAAGTTCCTCGTTATTGTTTATAATATAACGCAAATCTTTTGCGGATATCTTGTTTGCGTTATAAAACGGTTTTAGATGTTTATGAAACTTCCTCCAGTCCTTCATAACCTCTTTTATATAATTTATAATTTTAGGATTTTTGGCGGGTACGATTTTCAGCTCTTTATCACCTTTGACAAAAGCTTTCAATATTCTCTCATACATTTTGGCACTCTGTTTCAAATAGGCTCTGTTTTTATAAACATCGATATTCAAAGCTATCAAAAGAGCCTCTTTTGTCATCTTCTGTGTCAATGCCCTCTCTTTTCCCGCTATATAAAGAGCATGACCTTTTTTGTTTTCGTTTGCTATTGCTACCTGTACCAAAGCAGAGATAGAGTGCTGTTTTTTGAGCAAAGCATCTTTGCTGTTTGCAAAGAGAGTGCCGACCAGAAAAAGAGGAAAGAGCGAAATAAAAAAATATCTCTTTAAATATGAATTTTTCATGATTTTATCCTAATTTTATAGATTTAAAAGCCTATCTACATATCGTTCTTTAGGATAAAAAATTTAGTTCAAAACTTTACAGCCACTTTTTCTCTTGGGTTTTGATCTCTTTTGAAAGTCTGTTTATATACTCCTCTATATTGTTATTTGTAACAAAAGTACCGAAATCTTCATCACCTTTATCAAAAATTCTATCTACTATATATTTACTCACAAGAGGTCTGAAGTGTATCTCTTCATAATAGAGATGATTATCCATAGTGATTTTGTTATATCCGCTGAAATTCCAAAAAGAGTGAATTTTTGCCATTTTCCTCAAAAGAGTGAAATAGGAATTTATATCCATTTTGTTCATTACATTGTAGTTGTGTGGAGGAATCAGGACTATAAGATTTATATCTCTTTTTTTACAAAGAGAAACAATTTTCCCAAAAGCATTCATATTGTTATCAAATTTTTCAGGCACTATCGTAATATCTCTATGAACTTTGTTTATATTCAAAGCATAGATGCTTTTGATATATCCATCGGGATCTTTTGCGATTTTTGCCTCTTCGGTTTTGAAAAAAAATCTTCCGCTGTTTTGCAGATCATAAAAAGCGTGAGGAGTCTTCTCTTTGAGGTCAAGATTGACTTTTATTTTATTTGCCATCACCTCATAGGAAAATGCGCTGAGATAGCGATAATAAAAGAAAAAAGGTTTCTCTTTTGTTATCAGATAATGGTTATAACGAAGATAATCATTATCATGAATATCATAATTGAGATTTATATCCATATCCACGCAAAGAACAATATTTTTTATATCATAATGATTTTTTATCATATAATCTATTATTCTATATTGTTCATATAAAGTTGCCACACTCATTGTCATATTATAAAAATGACTTTGGGGCAACTTCTGCTCAAACTCCTCATTGACCAGACAGGATGCTCTTGACGAACCGAATATATAAGAGTTGTATTTACTGTGATTGTTTTTTAGGTATTCAATCTTATTGTATCTTTCATTGATGTATTCATTTGTTTTTAAAAAATCGCTGTGAAAAATATAATACGGATCAATTATATAATTGATAAAGGCTACCAAACTTATAAAAAGAAAAGTTAAAGAACCGATGCCTATTATATATCTTTTCCAAATCATTATTTTCCTTAAAAGTTAAAATATAAAAACTCCGAAATCTGATTGAGTTTTAAAATAGCCAATGAAAACAGAAAACTTACTGCTATGAGATTGACTCTTTTTGGTTTGAAACTGCTTACCCACTCAAAACTGTTTTTGCCAAAAAACGAGATAATTCCTATAACAAAAAGTATCAGTAACAATTCATTGTTTGCATTAATATCTTTCATAATTCTGTTAAATTGAATTCCAAATTCGGACAAGAAAGAAAATCTTTCTCCTATCGAATACGGTAAAACAACACCATTTAATCCAAACATTCCCGTAATCACTTTGACGGCACTGTCAAAATCTTTTGCTCTAAAGAAAATCCATGTAAAATTGATAAAATTAAATGTAACAAACCATGCAATAAACGAGTTTAACCTAAAACCTATCTTCTGCCAGACTCTGTGAATGATCATGGCAACCCCGTGCATTGCTCCCCAGATGATAAATGTCCATCCTGCACCGTGCCAGATACCTCCTATCAAAAAGGTTGCAAAAAGATTTTTGTATGTATTTAATTCACCGTTTTTGCTTCCTCCAAGAGGAATATAGATATAATCTCTCAAAAATCTGCTGAGAGTCATATGCCATCTTCTCCAAAAATCCTGAATATCTTTGGCTTTATAGGGTGAATTAAAGTTGGCTGGTAATTTGATATTAAATATCAAAGCCGCCCCAATCGCCATATCGGTATAACCGCTAAAATCAAAATAGAGCTGAAAAGTATAGGCAAAAGATGTAACCCACGCCTCTATCAACTTCAACTCAGCCGCATGATCAAAACCGTTAATCGCATATACGGATAAAGTATCGGCAATTGCCACCTTTTTAAACAGTCCCAAAGCAAAAATTGTAATTCCAAGAGCAATATTTTTATAATCTGTCCTCTTGTTTCCGTCATCGTCAAACTGGGGCATCATCTCTTTATGATGAACAATGGGTCCTGCTATCAGCTGCGGAAAAAAAGTAACAAAAACGGCATAATTTAAGAAATTATACTCTTTTGTCTCTCCTTTGTAACTGTCAACAAGATAAGCAATCTGCTGAAAAGTAAAAAAGGATATTGCCAAAGGAAGAGCCAAATGCAAAAGAGAGAAATTCGCACCCGTAATAAAATTTACATTCTCTATAAAAAAATCATAATATTTAAAATATCCTAACAATAAAACATTAATCACTATTCCAAATATTAATATTTCTTTTTTTGAAAAAATTATCTTTTTATCTTTGGACAGAGTTGTACCTATCATATAATTAAAAAGCATCGAAACGATAATCAAAGGCAGATAGACGATATTCCACCAACTGTAAAAAAAGAGAGAAGCTGCAACCAAAAACAACTTTGCTTCCCTGTATAGCGACCTTTTGTTCAAAAAGAAATATATAAAAAAAGACAAAGGCAAAAATACAAAGATAAATTCATAAGAGTTAAACAACATAACAACTCCCTTCTTTATAATATCTTTAATAACTTTAGTTAATATTTTTTTATTATTATCAAAGTATAACAGAAGAAAGTAAAATTAATTCTTAAAGTTAATATTTTTATTTAAAAAGTACAGGAAAATATAATAATAGTGTAACTAATGGGTATCTCTAATTATAAAAGAGGGATAGTCAGATATTTACTATCCCGTAACTTGAAGCCAGATTTTTAAATTCGTCAGAATTTAAAAATTTCATCAAAATCTCTTCTCTGGAACTCTTTTTAAGCTCATTCAGCCAATAATTTTTCCCGCTTTCATCAGGATCTCTGTCTAAAACAGCCCAGTAAGCCAGTTCGATAAAATGTTCGTTTGTAACATCTTTATCGGTAAATTCTTTTGAGAGAAAAAAGTATCTTGTCAGGCTTGAAGCACTTTTTTGTCCGCTTTGCAAAGCATCAACCCAGTATTCCCGACCCGAAGGATCAAAGTCTCTCTCCAAAACAAGCAGATACATTCTCTCCACAAAAGCGGTAAGTTTGTCTTTTGAATCAAAAGGAACTATATTGTATTTTTTACCAAGTTCTTCAAACTCTTTGGAAAAAACAAAACCGTAAAAAATCACATCTCTTTTTATGCCCTTCTTCTGTATCCTGTCCAGCCAGTAATTAAAACCTCCGGCATCGGGTTTTCTGTTCAAAAGAGTATTATATGCCCTTGTGATAAATTCTTCATCAGTGAGATTTGCAGCCTTTAATTCTCCGCTTTGGAAAAAATATTTTGCCGTTTCTGCGGCTGTAACCGTACTGTCGGCACTGCTTGTATTGTCATCAATCTTTCTGATTTTGTTCACCCAGTAGGAAAGTCCGCCAAAATCGGGAGTTCTTTTAAATATATTGAGATAAAAACGGTATATATAAAGATAACTGTCGGTTAAAACAAAATTATCACTGTCGTAATTTATCGTATATATATTTGAAATATCGATATTTGTAAACAGAAGGTTATCTTTTATCGTATCATCATTTGAACCGTCTTTTTTGTTAAAATCATCCACCCACAACAGCTCCCCTCTGTAATACACATAAGCAAGGCTGTAAGGAGTATATATTTTATTGGATATAAAATTGTTTCCTTTTATAGAGAGATCATCTTTGTCAAAATCTATAATCTCGATAGCACTTTGATTATAATCTTTTTCATAAGTTTCAAATATCCTGTTACCGCAGTCTATCAGAATGTTATCACTGATATTGTTATCAAACTTGTCTCCGTAACCTGTTCTTCCGTCTATCGAAATTCCGGCTTCATCAACTTTCATAATAAGATTTTTTTCTA
This sequence comes from uncultured Campylobacterales bacterium, assembly GCA_964450755.1. GTDB lineage: Bacteria > Campylobacterota > Campylobacteria > Campylobacterales > JAADDG01 > JAADDG01. The sequence goes on along the minus strand of CAYVDJ010000001.1, from coordinate 3,703 downwards.
TAATATTTTCTGCGGATACATTTCCTCCTCCGTAAGCTTCCAGCTGAAAAGCCTGTCCGCTTCCATACCCCTGATCCATTTTTATCTGAGAATTTTGAATATCATAAACTATATTGTATTTTACAGTATTTGATATTCCGTTTATCTGGCTTCTTACTTTCATATGTCTGATAACATTTTGGGAAAAAACATTATCATAGGTTCCGTTTCCGTCAAAAGCCAATGCCCTCATATAAGGTATATTTTTCCCGTCAAATGTATTGTGGTAAATTTTGTTGCCGCTTACATTGTTCTCGTTTGAAGAGGCGAGATTTATTCCCGTATGTCCCCAGTCATAAATTTTGGAATTTTTAACAACACTGTCGGTTACATGGTTTAAGAAAAAGATACCGTCCTGTGAACCTCTCACCGAAAAAAATCTGTAATCAAACCTGAAATCACTCTCTATCATACATCCTTCTATCGTAACATTTTTTGAACCGTTTACATAATTTTCAAATTCATTCGTAACATATATACCGGTAAAGGCACCTTTTCCGATAACGGAGTTTTTTACGGTGATATCCTTTGAACCTTTTATGGCAAGGGCATATTTGCCGCCTCTTATATCCAGATTTTCGATTGTGATATTACTGCTGTCAGAGAGTTTGACAGTATAATAGTTGCTGTTATTTATAAATATATTTGAAAGCTCATCTTTGAGTTCCGTATCACTGCTGCTTGAAAAGATATAAAGATATCCGCTCTCCTTTTCATAATACCATCTTATTTTATATTTACACTCATCACAATTTAACTCTTCAAAATATAAAACTCTAAGTATCTCTTCATCCCCTATCCAGACACGAAGAGCCGTATGATCAAAACCTTTAAATTTATAAAGAGGAAGTTTGATTCTGACTATCTCATATATCTTATCTTTTACTTCACTAAAAAATTTTTTTCTCCCGTTTTTCGTATAAGAGGCAAGAGCGTCAAACTTACTTTCAAATACGGCAGCTAAGTTATTCCAACTTTCATCATTCCATGCCTCATCCCCGTTTTTGGGATAAACAGCGGAAGAATCATTTTGATCATCAAAAATAATTTTTGTTCTTGAGTCTATAACAGGAAAAGAGAGGTTCTCTTCTCCGTATGATTTTATTGTAATATTCTTTTCATTTGAAATATCAAAATAGGTATAAAATTTATCACCTCTCCTAAAAGCTATCGTATCTCCCGTTTTTAACCAAGTAAGAAAATTATTTAAGTTATCACCATAAGAGACATTTTGATCATTTAAAATATTTATCGTTTTATTGTCATCAATGAAAACAAAAAATGTCTCTGCCCCCAATTTATAACAAAACAGTACAAAAACAAATATATAAGTAATAATATTCTTCATTAATATCCTTTCCTTAATGTCATATTAATTTTACCTTTTAATAATTAAGCTGTATAGTTAAAAAACAGACTGTTATATAGTAAATCGACTGATTTTTTAAATTTTATTTGAAATTATAACTTAATTTTGCTTGATTGCCTATTATTGACCGTCAACTTTTTAACACTTTTTTGAAGTTTTTGATTTGATTTAAAACCGCAAAAACGAATATGCTATAATATACCAATGCAAGGACTGGTATATGACTTTTGAGAATTTTTGGCAATCTTTTACCACTTTCAATGCGGTTACCGTTTTTACATTTTTACTGGCACTCGGCGCTATTGCCCATATGCTCTCCCAAAGGCATAAACCCTCAAGTATGATAGCATGGTTTGTTATTATCTTGGCAATTCCTTACTTAGGAGTGCCTTTTTATATTATTTTCAGCGGCAGGAAGATCAACAAAATCGTTCAAAGCAAACAGAGAATAGAACTCAAAAGGATAGATGAGATAGGAGATCTTTTAAACTCTCCGATAGAAAAACTTCTCTGTGCAAACTCTGTGGCGGGGGCTGTCGGGGATAATGAATTTATTTTGTGCAAAGACGGTGTTGATGCTTATGAAAAACTGATCGATATGCTCACAAGAGCAAAAGAGAGTATCTATATCACTACCTATATACTTAAAAAAGATGAAGTTACAAAGAAGATCATCGAACTTTTAACCAAAAAAGCAAAAGAGGGAGTTGAAGTCAGGATGATCATCGACTCTATCGGCTCTCTTTTTTTGGAATTGAACCAAAAAGTCCTCAAACCTCTCAAAAAGGCAGGTGGGGATTATAGATTTTTTATGTCTATCATAGAACATCCCATATCCACAAAACTAAATCTAAGAAACCACAGAAAAATGATAATCATAGATCATAAAGAGGTCATGAGCGGTGGAATGAATATATCAAAAGAGTATATAGCACCCTCTTTTCATGATAAGATGTGGGTTGATCTCTCTTTTATCATAAAGGGAAAAGCGGCTTTGCACTATTTTGAGATATTTAAATATGACTGGGAATTTGCAAGTGGTGAAAATATCCCCACTCCTGCAATCAATCCAAAAGAGTTTGTTTTCAAAAAAAGTGTTGTGCAGGTGGTTCCCTCCGGTCCCGATGTCGAGAAAGATGCGCTGTATGAAGCTATCTTGACAGCGATATTTTTGGCAAAAAAGAAGATATGGATACTCTCCCCATACTTTATACCCGATGAATCTTTACAGGATGCTCTGATAGTTGCCAAACACAAAGGAATAGATGTAAAAATAATCACAGCAAAAATATCGGATCATATTCTTGCAGATGCGGCAAGAAAAGGGTATCTAAGAGAACTTTATGAGGAGAGAGTTGATATACTTTTTTATAAAAGCAAAATGATCCATGCAAAAGCTGTTTTGATCGATACCGAGATGGCAATCCTGGGTTCAAGTAATTTTGATATAAGAAGTTTTTTCTATAATTTTGAAGTTGTATCATTTTTTTATTCAAAAAGTGATATTGAAAATGTAAGAGAGTGGATAGAGGAATTATTTAAAGAGTGTGACAGGGGAATGAAAGATACAACCAAATTTGGAATTTTGTTTGAAAATATCTTCAAACTGATGGCACCTGTTTTGTAGGACAAATCAATGTACAGAAAATTTTTGCCCAAAGTTGAAAAAAAAAGAGCTGTTTTTCTAAAAAGTGTTTCTAAAAAAACTCTTTTTCATCAAGATATCGTCTTTTTGGTTTGGAATGTCTATAAAAAAAATCATGATATGGAGTGGATAAAAGAGTTTAAAAAGATAATCTCTCTCTATCATCCCGATATCATGCTTTTTCAGGAGAGTTCCGTTGATTTTAAAATAAATCCGATAGGATCATACACTCATTACGGCTATATATTTTTTTCAAATTTCTCTTTTAAACAAAAATCATTTGGTCTTTTAAGTGCAGCAAAAAGTAAAATTACAAATTTTGATTCTGTTTTCAGTATCCATAAAGAACCACTCTTAAAAACTCCAAAAATGATTTTGGCTACAAAGTATTATCTAAATAACAGAGAAAAACTTTTAGTTATCAATGTCCATCTGATAAATTTTGTAAAAACGGAAAAATTTATCGCTCAACTTAAACAGTTGGAAGAACTTTGTCTTTCACACAAAGGAGCTTTGGTTATAGGAGGAGATTTTAACACATGGAACAAAAAAAGGATAAATCTTCTTTTTGATCTGGCAAAAAAACTAAAACTAAAAAAGGTTGAATTTTCATCTGAAAATAACAAAAAAAATATTTTCAAACAACCGCT